>JBOGET010000191.1:0-38651 GCA_050741975.1 Acidimicrobiia bacterium | reverse complement strand
TCCTCCGTGGACACGCCGGCCGACCTCAGATCACCAAGCTGGTCGTCGTAATCGGAGGATCCGACGATGGCCCCGGCGAAGATGGTGGGATTGGAGGTGACCCCGGTCACGGCATCATCGGTGATCCGCCGGGCAAGCTCGCCGGAGTCGAGCATGGTCTTGGAGATCTGATCGGACCAGATGGAGACACCAGCTGCGGCCAGCCCGTGGAGGTTGGAAGGGCTCATGCCCCAAGGGTAGAGGTATCCCGGTGCTGACAGGGCGCCCCGCTATAACCTCGGGTGGAGTGAGCCCGGTTCTGGTCGTGGCAGAGGGGTCGACACCTGGACCCGGATCCGGATCCCACCGTTCGCCCCACCCGGCACATTGGTTTCTCGCCGCCGTGTTGGGCGTGCTTGCCGCCACCGTCCTGGCCATTGGCGAGGCCGGTGGCGTGGACCTCTCCCATCTCCCGGAGAGACGTCTGATCCAGGCCCATCTCGATGCCTGGTACGGGGGCGACTTCGACACCGCGAAAAGCTTGCAGGCCCCAGAGCGACTGCGCACCGGGCCGACCGAGGAGCGAGTCCGGAACGAGGTCGAGTATCAGGCCACTCTCGGAGCGGAGGCGGAGCTGCTCGGGTGTGAGATGCTGCCTCCGGCCACGATGCGGTGTGATGTGGCGTACTCCAACGCCCTCAACGACACCGTTGGCGAGGAGGCGGCGGTGGTGGCGCAGCAGTTCGGGATCAGCGACGGGCTCCTGCTCTTCGTCGCCGGCCCCTATCTCGAGGACGAAGCGCTCACCGCCAGCTTTCGGGGCTTCGCCAACCTTCTCTTCCCCTCCGATTACGAGCTCGCTTGTCGTGAGGAGCCCGGATATCAATCGCCGAGCTGCGCCGAGTTCAGGCTGGCTCATCTCGAGGATTGGGCCTCATGGCACCGGATCGAGGAAGGCTGATCCCAACTAGCCTTTCCGGTCGTCATGCCGAGACGCATCCTCATCGCCAAACCCGGCTTGGACGGCCATGATCGCGGAGCGAAGGTGATTGCCCGGGCGTTGCGTGACGCCGGGTTCGAGGTCATCTACTCCGGTTTGCACCAGACACCTGGCCAGATCGCCGAGACGGCGGTCCAGGAGGACGTGGACGCGGTTGGGCTGTCCTCACTCTCCGGGGCCCACAAGACGCTTTTCCCCCAGGTGGTCGAAGAGCTGGCGGCCCGTGATGCCTCCGACGTGATGGTGTTCGGGGGCGGGGTGATACCCGAGACCGACTTCCAGGGCCTTCTCGACGCCGGTCTCGCCACCATCTTCACCCCGGGAACACCGCTCGACTTGATCACCGCCTGGGTCGAGGCCAATGTCCCATCCAAGGAAGGAGTCAATTGAAGATCCACGAGTATCAGGCCAAGACGCTGATGCGGGCCCGGGCGATACCGGTGCCGCTGGGCCAAGTGGCCACCACGGTGGAGGCGGCGGTGGCCGCGGTGCGTCCCCTGATCGAGGAATCGGGCAACCCGATCGTCGTCCTCAAGTCGCAGATCCACGCCGGTGGGCGGGGGAAGGGGACCTTCAAGGAACATCCCGATCTCCGGGGGGTCAACGTGATCACCGCCGGCATCGAGGGGGGGCCTGGGGCGGCGGAGGAGAAGGTCGGGGAGCTGGCCGCCATGATGCTCGGCTCGACCCTGGTCACCGTCCAGACCGGTCCCGAGGGCAAGGTGGTCAACACGCTCTATCTGGAGCAGGGCATCGATATCGCCCGGGAGCTCTACCTGGCGGTGCTCCTCGACCGTTCGGCGAGTCGCAACATCGTCATGGCCTCCACCGAGGGCGGCATGGAGATCGAAAGGGTGGCCGAGGAGGCTCCACAGAAGATCCTCAAACAGGAGATCGACCCTGCCATCGGTCTCGCCGACTTCCAGGCCAACGAGCTGGCGCATGGACTGGGGATGGAGGGGGAGGTCGCCAAGAACTTCAAGAGATTCGTCAAGGCGCTGGACCGGATCGCTACGGAGCTCGACACCGACCTGATCGAGATCAACCCCCTGGTGGTCACGACCGGAGACGTGGTCGTCGCCCTCGACGGGAAGATGGCCTTCGACGACAACGCCCTATTCCGTCACCCCGACATCGCCGCCGTGCGGGACGAGACCGAGGAGGATCCCGCCGAGCTGGCGGCCAAGGAGGCGGGGCTCAACTACGTCAAGCTCGACGGGACGATCGGCTGCCTGGTCAACGGGGCCGGGCTGGCCATGGCCACCATGGACACCATCAAGCACGTCGGTGGGGAGCCGGCCAACTTCCTCGACGTCGGGGGCGGCGCCGACGAGCAACAGGTCACCACCGCTTTCCAGATCATCACCAAGGACCCCACCGTGAAGGGGATCTTCGTCAACATCTTCGGGGGGATCATGCAATGTGACGTGATCGCCGCCGGGATCGTGGCCGCCGTCAAGAACGTCGGGCTGGCCGTGCCGCTGGTGGTCCGGCTCGAGGGCACCAATGTGAAGCAGGGCAAGAAGATCATCGAGGAGTCCGGTCTCGACGTGGTGGCGGCGGACAGTCTCAGGGACGGGGCGGAGAAGATCGTGGGGCTGGCCCGATGAGCATTCTCGTGGGGAAGGACACCCGGGTCCTGATCCAGGGTCTGGGCAAGACAGGCCGGTTCCACACCGACAAGGCGATCGCCTACGGGACACAGATGGTGGGAGCGGTTCATCCCTCGAGACAGGGCGCCACCGCCCATTTCGAGGGCGAGACCGACCACTCCGGGGTCCCGGGGCGGGACGACACCTATTCGGTCGACCTACCGGTCTTTGCCACCGTCAAGGAGGCGGTGGCCGAGACCGAGGCCAACGCCTCGGTCATCTACGTCCCTCCGCCGTTCGCCGCCGACGCCGTCATGGAGGCAGCGGCCGCCGGGCTGGAGCTGGTGGTAGCCATCACAGAAGGCGTGCCCGTCGGCGACATGATCAAGGCCAAACGCTATCTGGCCGACAAGCCGACCCGTCTCATCGGGCCCAACTGTCCCGGGGTGATCACCCCTGGGGAGTGCAAGATCGGGATCATGCCCGGGTACATCCACCATCGGGGCCGGGTCGGGGTGGTCTCCCGGTCGGGGACCCTGACCTACGAGGCCGTTTACCAGCTGACCCTCAACGAGCTTGGACAGACCACGGCCGTCGGGATCGGTGGCGACCCGGTCAACGGGACCAATTTCGTCGACATGCTGCGCATGTTCGAGGACGACCCCGAGACCGAAGGGGTGATCATGATCGGGGAGATCGGGGGCACCGCCGAGGAGGACGCCTCCGAGTTCGTGGCCACCCAGATGACCAAGCCGGTGGCCGGCTTCATCGCCGGCACCACCGCACCGCCCGGAAAGCGCATGGGGCATGCCGGGGCCATCGTGTCGGGGGGCCAGGGGACGGCGGCGGCCAAGATCGAGGCCATGACCGCCGCCGGCATCGTGATGGCGGAGACCCCGACCGACATGGGGGAGGCCATGGCCCGTGCTCTCGGCTGAGAATCTGGACGTCATCCGCTCCGAAGGCGAGCGGATCCTCGTGCGCGCCCGTGAGGACCCGGCGCGGCCGATTCCCCAATACCCGGGTTGGGTGATGAGCGATCTGGTCTCTCATCTGGGGTCGATCCACGGCCGGACCACGCTGATCTGCAGGGAGCGTCCCGCCGAGCGCGTCCCTGGCCCCACCCTCCCCGAGGGCGTCGATGTCCTCGATTGGTACGAGGCCAACCTGGAGGCGATGCTCACCACGCTGGAGGAGGTGGACCCCGACATCACGGTCTGGGGTTTATGGCCAAACCCCTCACTCGGGCTCTGGGAGCGGCGGATGGTCATCGAGACCGGGATCCACCGCTGGGACGCAGACCGGGCCTTCGGGGATCCTGGGCCGCTCTCCGAGCTGGTGGCGCTGTCCGGTCTCAACGAATTCGCCGACATGTGGTTGCCCCGGATGGGTGAGATGCCCGTGCTCGAGATCAGGGCGGATGACTTCGGTCGCAGCTGGGTCTACGGCTCGGGAGCGTCGGTGACGACGGTCAGTGGAACGGCGTCCGACATCTTCCTCCGGCTGATGTCCCGCCCCTCGCCGGTGGTCCTGCCCGATGAGTGGGCCGGCGCCGTCGACGCCTTGGAGCCGCCGCGGAAATGAGTCAGAACCGGGCCAGGTCCGCCCTGGCGTAGCCGACGACGGCGGCGTCGGCGGTGGTGACCGGCCGCAGGGCATCCACCAGCTCCTCGACCCGATGGCCGGGGACGGCAACCGTCAGCTCGTCGTCGCCCATCCCGGTCCTGGCCCGGGACAGGGCGCAGCCCATCGAGGCGGCGATCACGCCCGACTCGGCAGCTCGGGGCAGGATCTGACACTGCGGCTTGCCCGCCCAGTCCACCTCGACCGCGTCGTTGACCTCCATCATCTGCCGGGGGCTCACCCGGAGCAGCACCAAGTCGGGGTCCGACTCCGCCTCGGAAAGCGGGCCGTAGCGGACCCCTTTGGGGCGGCGGGTCATGGCGGCGACACCGGCGAAGGCTTCCATGGTCACCCACCCCACGTCGAGCAAGGCGGTGACGTCGCGCTTGTCGAGGAGGTCCGCCGCCTCGGCGAATCCGTGGGTGAAGCGCCCAACCGAGCAATTGCCGTGGTCCTCGGCCAGGGTGTCGAAGCTGCGCTCGTGAGCGTGCATCCAGAAGACACACGGTGCGGCGACACGGCCCGAGCGTCCGTCTTCGGTCGGTTCCGACATGGGCTCGTCGAACCGGGCCACCCCGTCGTCGGGCAGCTCGTCGTGAAAGGTGATCGCGATCGGGGCGTGCTCCAGGCCGAGCAGGTCGGTCAGGGCATCGGAAAGGGCGCGGTGGCTCATCGGAATCCTCGTCTGGTGTCTTCGCCGCAACTTAGCGGTGCCGGATGCCTCCCACGCTCGGCCAGCCCTAGACTGCCCGGCCATGGAAATCGTCCCGATCCTTCTGATCGTCCTGGCCGTCCTGGTCGTGGTGTTCGTCGTCATCTACAACGGACTGGTCCAGGCTCGAAACCGTGTCGACAACTCGTGGGCCCAGGTCGACGTACAGCTGAAGCGCCGCTACGACCTGATCCCGAATCTCGTCGAGACGGTCAAGGGCTACGCCTCCCATGAGAGGGAGACGTTCGAGAGGGTCACCCAGGCGAGGAGCGCCGCCCAGTCGGCCACCGGTCCGGCCGAGCAGGCCGAGGCGGAGAACTTCCTCACCCAGGCGCTACGCCAGTTGTTCGCCGTGGCCGAGGCCTACCCCGAGTTGCGGGCGTCGGAGAACTTCCAGAACCTCCAGAACGAGCTGGCCGAGACCGAGAACCGAATCGCGGTGTCACGGCAGATCTACAACGACACCGTGCTCACCTACAACAACCGGGTGCAGCAGATACCGACCAACATCGTGGCCGGAATGACCGGTTTCAAGACCCGGGAGTTCTTCGAGGCCGGTCCCGAGGCCGTAGAGGCCCCGACCGTCGACTTCTGATTTGGGTCGCCTCGCCCGAGCTCTGATCGTTCTCCTCCTCGTCGCCGCCCCGGCGACGGCGGCCCTGGCCAAGTCGTTTTGGCTCTCCAACGCCGACGTCGCCATCGTGGTCAACGACGACGGCTCGCTGTCGGTCATCGAGCGGCTCACATTCGATTTCTCCGGCGACTTCTCCGGGGCCTACCGCGACATCCCTCTCCTGGCCGGGGAGAGCATCGGGGAGATCACGGTCAGCGACGAGGCGGTGACCTACCAGCTCGGCGGCTGCACCGAGCTCGGGTGCTCCTCACCACCGGGCTCCTATGGCGTGGAGCAGCGCAGCGACCTGGTGCGCATCGTCTGGCATCACGACTCACACGACGAGCTGCGCACCTTCGAGATTCGCTACGTGATGACCGGCGTCGTCACCGCCTACGACGACGTAGTGGACGTCAACCTCCAGGTCTGGGGAGACCAATGGTCGGTCGGCCTCGACCGGCTCCAGGCCAGGATGTCGATACCGGGCGGCGCCGAGCAGGGGGAAGTCCTGGTGTACGGGCATCCCTACTCCATCGAGGGATCGACCTCCCTGGGCGAGGATCAGGTCTCACCGTCGCTGGAGGCGAGCAATATCCCCGCCTACCAATGGGTAGAGATGCGGGTCGTCATCCCCACCCGTCTCCTCTCATCGACCGAGGGAGCGACCACGGTCGCCGGGAACGGCCTGGATGGCATCGTGGAGGAGGAGCATCAGTTCGCCGAGGAGGCATCGGATGCCGCCACCGCCTCCCGGACCGGTCTCATCTGGGGCTCGGTTTTCGCCGTGGCCATATCGGTTGGGCTCGGCGGGCTGGTCTACATCGGCTATGGGCGTGAGCCACGGGTCGACTACGACAGGGAGTACGAGCAGGAACCGCCTGGCGATCTGTCCCCCGCCGAGGTGGGCGCGCTGCTCACCCAGGGAGCGGTGACCGAGAAGGAGTTCACCGCCACCTTGTTCGACCTGGTGCGTCAGGGTGTGATCAAAGCGACACCCACCCAGGTCGAACGGTCGACCTGGGGTGGGCTTCGCACCGAGACCATCACCGACCTCATGCTCGAGCTCACCGACAAGGACACCGGCTTGAAGGACTACGAGCAGTCGGTCCTCACGGTGATCGAGCGAGTGCTCGAGGATGGCCCTCGGCCGCTGCACGAGTTCAAGGAGGCGATTCGCGACGACGCCTCCGCCAACGCCAAGACTTATCAGAGCTTCAGGGAAAGGGTCCTCGGAGCGATCAAGCGAGGTGGGATGCTAGACGAGAGAGGTAACGGGGTGGCTTGGTTCGCCGCCATCGCCGTTGTCCTGCTGGTCTTCGGGGCCCTGTTCCTTCTTCCCCGGATCATGCGGGGGCGTCCCGGTGGGGAGACCATCGGCATCCTCGTCAGCATCGGGATGATCATCGGCGCCGTGGCCCTGTTCGTGTTCCTCCTCTTTCGCAGGGTGCGGGTGCGGCGAACCAAGGAGGGAGCGCTGCAAGCGGAGCGGTGGGACGCCTTTCGCCGCTACCTGGGCGACTTCTCCCGTCTCGAAGAGGCCCCGCCCATATCTCTCGACCTCTGGGACCGGTTCCTGATCTACGCCATCGTCTTCGGCGTGGCCCAGGAGGTCCTGGAACAGGCACGTCTCCACGCCCCACCCGAGCTGGAGACGACCTCGTCGATCTACTGGTTCGGCAGCTACGGCTACTCGGGGGGCAGCACCGAGAACGCATTCGCCGGTCTCAACTCCGCCCTGTCAGGCGCCTTCACCCCGCCGTCGAGCGGTGGCGGGGGCGGTTTCTCCGGCGGCGGGGGCGGCGGGGGCGGCGGCGGCGGCGGGGGCGGCGGCGCCTGGTAGGTGATCCTGGGGGATCGGGTCGGCTGTCGAGGTGTGACGACGGTTTAGCGTGTCATAACTGATGAGAGCTCTGCGCGTCGTGGCGGGGATGATGCTGGCAGCGTCGACCGCCCTCCCTGCCCTATCTGCGGACGAGGAGTTCCCCACCTACACCGGAGACCAGTTCCAGGCCCTCTACGACCATGCCGTGGCGCACGTCCTGCCCAACCTCGTGGCTCCCGGCGACCACGAGCCGGTCACCGGAGACCATGATCTCGACAGCCGCATCTGGGAGATCGCCACCGCCCGTGGCTACATGATGCGACCCGAGGCCGGGCCCGACCTGGGCATCGCCGATGGTGTGCCGATGCAGCCCCAGGCGGCTGCAGCCTGGCTGGAGCTGAAGGCGGCGGCTCGGGCGGCCGGCCACGGGTTCATCGTCTCTTCGGCCTATCGCTCCCCGGCCAGTCAGCGGGTCCAGTTCAACTCCAAGCTGAGAGGGAGCTCCGATGAGGCGATCGACGCCGCACTCAACTGGTACTCGATCCCGGGCACCTCGAAGCACCACGGCGGTTATGCCCTCGACTTCCGCTACGTCGACGGGACCTTCGGAGAGTTCAGGGAAACACCGGACTACGCCTGGTTGGCGGCGGACAACTTCTACAACGCCAAGCGGTTCGGCTTCATCCCCTCATACCCGGACTTTGTGTCCGATCAGGGGCCGAATCCGGAGCCGTGGGAGTTCGTCTGGGTCGGAGTCGATTTGATCCGATGCGGGCTCCCCGTCGAGATCGACACCCGCTCCCTGGGGCCGGCCGCCGCCATCGGCGAAGAGGTGGCGGATTGCCCGGGGACGATGACAGCCGAGGACCCCGGTGAGCTGCTGCCCGCCTGGCTGCAAAGGATCGACGTCTTGGCCCGGGTCTACGGGCTGCCACCGTCATGGTGAGTGGTTGACGCCGGCGTCACCCCTCGAGCAGGTAGAAGGCCGAGAACTTGTTGGAGATCTCCTCCAGGGGCCGGAACGAGCCGAATCCGGCCTCCTGGGCCAGGGCCTCGGCCCTTTCCCTGCCCCAGGCTGCTCCAAGCCCAGCCCCACCCCGGGCCAGGGACTGGGTCATGCAGTGCAGCGTGGAGATGCCGTAGAGCATGGCCCCTCTCGGGTGGAGATTGTCCTTCAGGTTCGAGCCGGCATTGGGCTCCATCATCAGATACTGGCCATCCCCGGAGAGGGCTTGACGGATGCGACGCAGTCCGGCAAGCGGGTCGGCCAGATCGTGGATCACATCGAAGCTGGTTATCAGCTGGAATGGCGGGTCGATCGGGATGTCCTCGACGCCGTGCTCCAGGAACTCGACATTGTCGATCCCCGCCGCCCTGTTTCTGGCGATGGTGAGCGACTCGGAGGAGACGTCGAAGCCGATGACCCGGGAATGGGGGAAAGCCTCGGCCGTGAGGATGGCTGCCGTCCCCGATCCGCACCCGATGTCGGCAACCCGGATCCCCGATTCGAGGCGGGGGACGAGCCCCGGGACGCCGGGCAGCCATCTGGAGACGAGAAAGGCTCGCTGGGACGGGCTGTTCCCCCGATCGATCCCCCGGAGGATGGTCTCGCCGAACTCCTCGAAGGCGACGCCACCACCGTGAACGGCGGCGTGCGTGACCTCTTCGACGTGGGACAGGAGGGTGGGCAGCATGTCGAGAAACCCACCCATGAAATACGGGCTCGACTCGTCGGAGAGGAACAAGGCGTGCTCAGGGGGCAAATCGAATCTTCCCGAGTTAGGGTCGTAGTCGACGACTCCGGCCGCAGCCAGACCGGACATGATCTCCTCGACGTATCGGCGATCGAGCCCGGCCTCAACGGCGACCTCCTCCGCCGTCCCCCCACCACTCGCGGCCAGATGACGTGAAAGCCCGCTCCGGTCCGCCACGGCGAGGAGGCCAATGGTTGCTGCCCCCGATGCGAGGTCCACGAATCTCTCGAGAAAGGATTCGATCCTGGCCCGGTCCATGACCGGTCAGGCCCCGATCTTGGTGATCATCGCCCAGATCACCACGATGAGGATCAAGAAGTCCCACACCGTGCCCCGCTGCCAGGACCTCAACGCCTCCACCACCCCGGACCCGGTGCTGCCCGCCTCGACCAGACGCTCGCTGTTTCTCTTCCCCAGCGTCGCCCCCAGGATCGCGGTCAGGACGAAGGCGACGAGCCCGATGATGACGAAGGCGTCGCCCCAGCCGAATGCTTCGGAGGTGAGCACCAGCCCGATTCCGGAGAGGAGGACCAGACCGCTCGACGGCCCGAAAAACCGGTCCTCCACCTTCTTCAACCTCTGCAGAGCCGGTCCGGCCGCCGCCGGGTCCATCGGGGCCAGCACCGAGTAGGTGTATGCGGCGTAGGCGGCGCCACCCAGCCACCCGGCTACTCCGACGATGTGCAGGAACAGAAGGAAGTCGCGCACGGTTGGCACCTCTGTCGTTCGAAACGTGCAAACTAGCGGCGTCTCGCCGGTAGGTGCCCTCCGCCGATCCGGCCCGAAGGTGAGGAGAAGGCAGGGATGGGGGAAGATCATGGCTGACCATGTTTCTGGACATGAGGCGGCCGCGGTGACGGTGGTTGGTGACGGCAAGCGATCTGTGGGCCGCAGGGAGCTCATCGGGCTGCTGGCAATGGTGATGGCGGTGACCGCGTTGTCGATCGACTTGATGCTTCCTGCCTTTGGTGAGATCCGCACCGAGTTCGGGTTGAGCCCGGACTCGACCGCCGTGGCCCGGCTGGTGACCGTCTATCTCTTGGGGCTGTCGGTGTCTCAGCTGGTCTACGGAGTGCTGTCCGACCGTTTCGGGAGGCGGCCGATAATCTTCGCCGGCCTCGGGATCTATATGTTGGCGGCCGTCGCCTCCGCCCTGGCTCCTGGCTTCGGATGGCTGCTCGGGGCGCGCTTTCTGTGGGGCGTCGGGGCCGCCGCTCCACGAGTGATGACTCTCTCGGTCGTGCGCGATACCCACTCAGGGGAGCAGATGGCCAAGCTGATGTCGTTCATAATGGCGGTGTTCATCCTGGTCCCCGTGTTCGCACCGTCGGTTGGTGCGCTCATGACCGCTTGGGTCTCCTGGCGTGGCATGTTCGGGTTCGCCGCCATCGTCGTTCTGCTCGTCGGGTTGTGGGCCCTGCGGCTGCCGGAGACACTGAGACCGGAGAACCGGCTCACCCTGACGTGGTCCGACGTGGGCCGGGCGGGGCGCTTCGTCTTGACCACGCGCTCCACCATTGGCTACACGATCTCGTTCACCTTCCTGTTCGGAGTCTTCGTGTCCTATCTCGCCTCGTCGGAGCTGATCTTCTCCGATGTCTTCGGTCGGCGCGATCAGTTCCCGATCATCTTCGGCGGTCTTGCAGCGGTAATGGGCTTGGGGATGTTCGTCAACGGGACCCTGGTCGAGAGACTCGGGCTCACCCGTCTCATCAGGATGGTCGCAGCCGGCTATCTGGTTGCGTCTGCGGCCCTCGTCGCCATCGCCCTGCTCACCGGAGGGACGCCGGGCTTCTGGCTATTCATCTTTGGGCTGGTCCTGGTCTTGACCTGCCATGCGTTGCTGATGCCCAACATCAATTCGGCGGCCATGGTCCCGATGGGTGCCATCGCGGGCACGGCTTCAGCCATCATCGGGACACTTTCTCTTGCCGGCGGTGCTGTCATCGGAACCGTCATCGACCGGTCCTTCGACGGGACGATCACACCGATGAGCGTCGCCTTTCTCGTCTGCGGTCTCGGGGCGTGGGTGTTCACCCGTGTGGCCATGGGAGAGATGGGACCCTTGAGCTCTCCTGTCCCGGCGGCGTCGACCGAGTCTCGAAGCAATCAGGCACCACGCACCTGAGCGCGGTTCACCCGGCCGCGCCCTCGAGGGCCAGCCCGGCCACGACTGTGCCCGACTTGACCGTCTTCCAGACCAGGGTGGTGCCGGGTCGATAGGGAATGTGGGTCGGTGAGGGTGCGTCCAGGACTACTAGGTCGCCGACAGAGCCGGGAGCGATCACACCGTGATCCTCGAGCCCGAGGGCGAGGGCACCGCCCCGGGTTGCGGCGTGGATCGCCTGCTCGGGGCTGAGCCCCATCTGCACCACGGCCAGGCTGATGACCGGTCCGAACGACTCGAAATAGGACGTCCCCGGGTTGCAGTCCGTGGCCAAGGCCACGACCGCCCCGTGGTCGAGCAGCATCGGCCCCGGCGCTTGCGGTGAGCGCATGGCGTAGGAGGCGCCGGGCACCAGTACAGCCACCACGCCTGCCGCAGCCAGGATGTCTGCGTCTTCCGCCGTGACGTGGTCGAGGTGGTCGGCGCTTGCCGCGCCGACTTCGGCGGCAAGGGCGGCGCCGCCCGATCGAGTGAGCTGCTCGGCATGGACCCGCGCCGGCAGGCCATGGCTGTGAGCGGCCTGGAGGATTCGCCGCGCCTCCTCCACCGAGAAGGCGCCCTTCTCGACGAACACGTCGCAGTAGTCGGCGAGGGGGGCGGCGGCGGGCAGCATCTCCTCGATCACGAGGTCGACGTAGCCGTCCCGGTCGTCCTGGTACTCGACGGGAACGGCATGGGCGCCGAGGAAAGTCGTTCTCACCGTCACCGGGAGCTCCTCACCGAGCCGCCTCGCCACCCGGAGCAGACGCAACTCGGTCTGGAGATTCAGCCCGTAGCCGGATTTGATCTCCACAGTGGTGGTCCCGGAGGCGATCATCCGCCTGACCCGCAGCGCCGCCGTGTCGAACAGGTCGTCCTCGGTGGCGGCCCGGGTCGCAGCCACCGTGGAGAGGATCCCGCCTCCCGCCGCCGCCACCTCCGCGTAGGAGGCGCCTCCCATCTTCATGGCGAACTCGTCGGCCCGGTCGCCGGCGAAGACGAGATGGGTGTGGGCATCGACGAAGCCTGGGATGACTGCCCGGCCATGGCAGTCGATGTCGGCGGCTCCACCCCGATCGGGGGCATCGGACGCCGGCCCGGCGAACGCCACCCTGCCCCCCTCGATCCTGACCGCCGCATCGGGGATCGGGTCGCCGGTGTTGGTGGTCAGGTGACCGATCCCGGTGAGGAGCAATTCGCTCACCGGTCTGCTGCCGAAGCCAATGACCCGTCGGCGATCAGGTCCGCCACCGCCTCGATCTCCGCGGTGAGAGACCGGTCTTGGTCCAGGGGAGGGACATGGGAGCGGATCAGCTCCACCGCCGCCCCCGTGCCTGGACCGGGCAGGAGTGGCCATCGATACTCGATGCCCTGGGCGGCGCACAGAGCCTCGATGGCGACGACCTTTCGGGCGTTGACCAGGACCTGGGCCAGTTTGCGCCCGGCGCCCCACCCCATCGAGACGTGGTCCTCCTGGTTGCCCGAGGTGGGGATGGTGTCCACCGAGGCAGGGTGGGACAGCACCTTGTTCTCGGCGACCAGTGCCGCCTGAACGTACTGGCTGATCATGTAGCCCGATTGGACACCCGGGTCCGCGGCCAGGAAGGCGGGAAGACCCCGGGAGCGGGCCGGGTCGAGCAGACGGTCGGTCCGTCGCTCCGAGATGGACCCCAACTCGGATACGGCGATGGTGGCGAAGTCGAGGACGAAGGCGAGGGGCTGGCCGTGGAAGTTGCCCCCGGAGACGACCTCTCCTGTCTCGGGGAAGACGATGGGATTGTCGACCACCGATCCCATCTCCCGAGACAGCACATCCTCCATATGGTCGAGAGTGTCGGACACGGCACCGTGCACCTGGGGGGCGCAGCGCAACGAGTAGGCGTCCTGGACGGCGTGATCGAAGTCGTCCTGATGACTTGCTCCGATGGCGCTCCCTTCGATGAGGGCGGCAATCCGTCGGGCGGAGGCGACCTGACCGGGATGGGGGCGGAGCCGGTGGATGTCGTCCCGGAAGGGGCGGGCACTGCCCATCATCGCCTCGATGGTCATGGCGCAGGCCACGTCGGCTGCGATCAGGAGTCGGCGCGCCTGGTGTAGGGCGAGGACGCCCATGGCGGTCATGCCCTCGGTCCCGTTGAGCAAGGAGAGACCTTCCTTCGCCTGGAGGACGATCGGGGCCAGATCGGTCTCGGAGGTGGTCATGATCCTCCCCTCGATGCGTACCTTGCCCTCGCCGATCACGGGCATCGCCAGGTGGGCGAAGGGGGCCAGGTCTCCCGAAGCCCCCACCGAGCCCTGGGATGGGATGACGGGGAGGATGTCCCGGTCGAGCATCTCTAGCAGGCGCTCAACGATGACAGGGCGGACCCCCGAGTGTCCTTGGGCCAGCGTCCGGGCCCGGAGGAGCAGGATGGCACGCACGAGCTCGTCGGGCAGGGGCTCGCCGACTCCCGAGGCATGTGATCTGATCAAGTTGTACTGGAGGGCCTCGGCCGCCTCGCGGCCTATTCGAGTCGAGGCGAGGGCACCGAAACCGGTGGTGATCCCGTAGACCACCTCACCCGACTCGACCGCGGCGTCGACCACTGCCCGCGCCGGCTCCATCCGTTCGGCCAGACCGGGGCCGGGCACCGCCCTGGCCCGACGCTGGGCGACCTCGACCACCTGGCCCGGGGTGAGCGGCCCCCCGTCGACGATCACTTCTGTCACGCCGGGCACGGTACCGAGTCGATTCCATGGAAGTTGCGACGGGCGGATACCGTTCCGGCCAGATGATGACCGACCTCACACCGCTTCTGTCCCAGCCGGGCGTCTCCATCGCCGTCATCGGCGCCACCGATCACCCCACCAAGTACGGCGGCATCATCTATCGGGACCTGAAACGGAAGGGACTCAGGGTGTTCGCGGTCAACCCCTACCGGGAGACAGTGGATGGCGATCCGTGCTGGAAGTCGGTCAAGGACCTGCCCGAGAAGCCGACCGTCGCCGATTTCGTGATACCTGCCCGCCGCGGTCTCCAGGTCCTCGACGAGTGCGAGGAGGCCGGGATCCTCAACATCTGGCTCCAACCCGGGGCCGAGTCACCGGAGCTCATCGACAGACTGGAATCCGGCCCCTTCGACTGGCTGGCCCACGCCTGCATCATGGTCCGGGCCAGATCTGCTTGATGGCAGGCCGACTTTGGTCGAGGCCAACCCTCGATCCTCGCTCGTCGCCCAACCCTCGATCACAACCTCCCGTTGAACAGTTCCCGGGCGATGATGTTGCGCTGGATCTCGGAGGTGCCTTCGTAGATGCGGGGTGCCCGCACCTCCAGGTAGAGATGGGCCAGGGTGGAGTCGGCTTCCAGACCTCTCGCCCCGAGCACCTGGATGGCGGTGTCGATGGCACGTTGCGCGGTCTCCGTGGCGTGAAGCTTGGCCATGGCCGACTTCCCGGTCAGGCTCTCGGTGTCGCCGCTGTCGTGAGCGGCGGCGGCCGAGTACACCAGCAACTCGGCCGCCTCGATGTCGAGACGGACGTTGGCCAGCTGATGGGACACCCCCTGGAAGTCGGAGATGGGAGCCCCGAAGGCGGTCCGAGTCGTGGCGTGCCCGATGGCGATCCGCAAGGCGGCCTCCGCCATGCCCAGGGCGAAGGCGCCGACGCTGGGGCGGAACAGGTCCAGGGTCTGCATCGCCACCCGGAACCCATGATCCACCTCGCCCAGGACATTGGTCTCCGGGACATACACACCGTCGAGCCCGACCCGGCCCAGGGGATGGGGCGAGATCATCTCGATCGACTCGCCGGTGAGGCCTTCGAGATCGCTCGTCACCACGAAGGCAGTGACCCCGCGCGACCCGGCGCCTTCGGTGGTCCGGGCGAACAGGGTGTAGACGTCGGCTTCGGGGGCGTTGGATATGTATGTCTTCTCACCCGTGATCCGAAACCCGTCACCGTCTCTCTCGGCGATCGTGGACAGGGCAGCGGCGTCGGATCCCGCCCCGGGCTCGGTGAGAGCGAAGGCGGCGACACTCTCGCCTCGGCGGACCCCGGGCATCACCCGGTCCCGCAGCTCCGCCGAGCCATTGAGATGGATCGGGATCGCACCGAGTCCCTGCACCGCGAACGCCGTCTCGGCGTCGGTGCACACCCGGGCCAGGCCCTGTCTGATAGCGCACAGGTCGGTGGCGGTGACACCGTCGCCGGCGAAGAGACGGTCGAAGAGGCCGTGATCAGCGATGGCCCGGACCAGGACGCGGTTGACCCGGCCCGTCTCGCCCTTCTCGGCCAGCTCGATCAGGGCGTGGCCGGTTCGCTCACACTCCTCGACCAGCGATCTGAGCATGGGCAGAACTTACCGTCGGCCCCGAGAACCCGGCCGTTTTGCCCGCGTTGACCGTCGAGTCGTTGACATAATCAGCTCACCTACGCCCGCGAGAGAGAGGCTCGAAAAATGGGACCCATGCCTGCCGGTGTCCGCAACCTGTTCCGGGCCGCCCTGGTGATCTTCGTCATCACGGTGGTCATCGGGATCCTCAACGGGACCGATGTCTGGGAACCGCCCCGTAACACCCTGCTGACACACGTCCATGCCGGGACCCTGGGATGGATCACCCTCTCCGTCTTCGGCGGGGCTATCTGGATGTTCGGCTCCCCTGATGATCGATCGAGCAATGCCCTGGCCAATTTCTCGATCGTGGCTCTGGCCCTGTACGTGTTGGCCTTCTGGTCGGTCGACGTCACCACGTCGAGCATCCAGAGACCGATCGGGGGGACCCTGGCCTTCATCGCCATGGTATGGATGTTCGTCTGGGCGCTGCGCGCCCATCGCGGGAAGACCTGGAACGTGGTCGAGTACGGGATGGCTCTCGCCCTCTTGTTTCTGGTCATCGGCGCCGTCCTCGGCGTGGCCCTCGGCCTACAACTTGCCGATGTGGAGGTCGTCCCACCGGAGAATGCCGAACAACTGGGCGGCGCCCACCCGGCGGCGATGGTCATCGGGTATGTCATCCTCGCCGCCACCGCCCTCGTCGAATGGCTGCTCCGGGAGGGCCGGGTGCCCTCGATCTCCGAGTCCAAAGCCGGTGTGGTCCAGATGTCGTCGATCTTCCTCGCCGGTGTTCTCGGAATGCTCGGCCTGCTCCTGGACAACGAAGTCCTGCTGCAGGCAAACGTCCCACTGGAGGTGATCGGCCTCGTCATCCTCATCTGGAGGCTGCGTCGGGAGCTTGCCCCATCCCGGTGGGGAGCGTCGGTCCCCGGGAACATGGCCCGCACCGCCGTCATCGGGCTCGTCCTCGGAGTCGCCCTGCTCGCCTACGTGGTGTCGCAGTTCGTGTCCGGCGCCGAGATCGAGGAAGTCGAGCCGGCTCTGATCGCCCTCGACCACATCAACTTCATCATGGTGATCACCAACCTGATCTTCGCCATGATGGCGACGGCATCGCTGGTGTCCGACATGGCCAACCGGGTCATCTACTGGGGTGCCAACATCGGGGTGCTGGGGTTCGCCGTCGGCATCATCACCGAGACCGCCGTCGTGAAGCGGATCTTCACCCCGATTCTGGGGCTGGCCCTGCTCTACGGGATCTACAACTATCTCACCGCGAAGGAGGCGGACAGGACCCCGGTACCCTCGGCTCCTTGAGCCCGCATCGCGCCTCGGCCAAGCTCACCGAAGACTGGGCCCACTTCCGGTTCGAGGTGGCCGGCGGTGTCGCCACGGTCACTTTCGACCGTCCCGAGCGGCTGAACGCCCTCACCTTCGACGTCTATGCCGATCTAAGGGATCTCCTGACCGAGCTCGAGCATCGGGACGACGTAACGGTGCTGGTGCTGACCGGCACCGGTCGCGGGTTCTGCTCGGGTGGCGACGTCGAGGAGATCATCGGGCAGCTCCGGGACGTGGGCTCGAAGGAGTTGCTGGAGTTCACCAGGATGACCGGAGCCGTGGTGGAGCGGATCCGTCGTCTGCCGATGCCGGTGATAGCCGCGGTCAACGGGGTGGCGGCCGGCGCCGGCGCGGTCATCGCCCTGGCCTCCGATCTCAGGCTCCTCGCCGAGTCGGCCTCCTTCCACTTCCTCTTCACCAGGGTCGGTCTGGCCGGGGCGGACATGGGTTCGGCCTATCTGCTCCCCCGTGTCGTGGGGCTGGGGCGGGCCACCGAGATGCTCTTGTTGGGGGAGGAGGTGACTGCCGACACGGCCCTGTCGGTCGGGCTCGCCTCGCGGGTGGTGCCCGAGGCCGACCTCATGAGCACGACGGCGGAATTGGCTCGGGACCTCGCCACTGGGCCCGCCCTCGCCTACGGGGCGACCAAGGTCCTCATCAGCCGCGAGCTGGACATGGACCTGGGATCGGCCATCGAGATGGAGGCATTCGCGCAGGCCCTGCTGATGACCAGCGAGGATCACGCCGAGTTCTACCGGGCCTTCACCGGGAAACGACCGCCGGAGTGGAGGGGACGATGAGCGGTCATCGATTCCTGAATCCCGAGGGCATGGCCCCGGCCCGAGGCTTCTCCCACGGGTCGGTGCCGGCCGGGGCCAGCACGCTCTACATCGCGGGCCAGACGGGGCACCACGAGGACATGAGCATCGATCAGGGTCTCGTCGAGCAGTTCGCCCAGGCCTGCCGCTCGGTGGCCAGGGTGATCGAAGAGGCAGGAGGGGCGCCGACCGATCTGGCGTCGATGACGATCTACACCACCGATGTCCCGGGATACCGAGACGGTCTGGAGCCGATCGGGGCCGTTTACCGGGAGGTGTTCGGCAAGCACTTCCCCCCTATGGCGCTGATCGGCGTCGAAGAGCTGCTCGACCCGAGGGCGGTGGTGGAGCTGGTCTGTGTCGCGGTGATCCCGTGATCGAGCTCGTCAGGTCCGCATCTGCCCCCTGACAGTCCCCATTACGTGCTCCAGGAGACGGTCCACATCGCCCTCGTCGTGATAGACACCGAATCCGATGCGGAGCCGGTCGCCGCGGTAGTCGATGATGACATTCCGGTCGTGTAACGAGCGATAGAACTGACCCGCGTTCTCGGATCGGAAGGTGAGGAAGTTGCCCCTTTCCTCGAGGCGGGAAGGGAGTAGCTCGCCGAGGTCCGGGTCCCCGGCCAGGAAGCGATCCTGCAGGGAGACGGCGTGTGAGTGGATGGCGCCCGGAGTCACCGCTTCATTCGCAAGCCAGCCGAGGACGGCCTCGAGCCGATAGATCCCGGAAGGGTCGTAGGTGGCGCCGGCGAGGCGTGACCCGTCCTCGGCGAACGGGACTCGCTCGCTCACCCCGATCTCTAATTGCCCGAACCCGGCGTACCAACCGGTATCGACCGGCCGGGGCCCGTAGCCGGGCGGGGCGTGGAGAAAACATGCCCCCTCGCCGGCCATGGCGTACTTGTAGCCCCCGGCCAGATAGAACACCCTGTCTTGGATGGCCCCCAGGTTCACCGGGCGGGCCATGAAGGCGTGGTATCCGTCGATGACCACGAAGGTCCGGTTCTCGGGCACCGAGGACACGATCTGGTCCAGGTCGGGAACGACGTACCCCGAGTCGTAGAACACCTGGCTCAGATAGATCAGGTCGTGGGCCCCGGCCCGCGCCTCACGGGTGAACCGATCGGCGAAGGTCTCGAAGGGCTCGGCCGGAATGCGGTCGACGATGGCGAGACCTGCCTCCTCCCAACGTCGCGATTGCCTGTTGAAGGAGTGGAACTCGGCATCGGTGGAGAGGACTCTCACCGGCGGCTCGAGACAGGAGAACAACCGAAGGAGAAAAGAGTGGGTGTTGGGGCCGAAGGTGAGGGTGGCCGGATCGGCCAGCCCGAGCACGCCGGCCACGCGTGAGCCGGCACTGGGGATCACCGTGCCGAATATGTGCTCCCACTTGTCGTCCATCATCTCCGCCGCATCCCGCCAGGCCCGCTGTTGGGCCTCGAAGGAGACATCGGGCCAGGGGTGGTGGGAGTGGGCGGCAAAATGGAGGCGCCCCGGTTTGGCCCCGAGAAATCGGGAGAAATCCTGTTTGAGGTTCATCCCTCGTATTTGAACCGCATCGACTCCACGATGCGTGCGGGGAGGGGCGGTCGATCGGCTCTCGGGATGAGAAAGGTGGACAGGTCGTACAGATCGCCGAAGATCCGGCTCCGCTCCGCCGACTTCTCGAGGTACTTCGCCCCCGCCGACCCGCCGGTCCCGATCCGTCGGCCGATCATGCGCAGCACCATCTGGGCGTGCCGGTGACGCCACGAAGTGAAACCTTCGTCGATGTCCATGAGCAGCTCGAGCAACCGGAACGGCTCCTGGAGAGCCGGCTGGTCCCGGTACAGGGTGATGAACAGGGCGGCCTGAAAGGCCCGGTGTGACAGCCGCCGTCTTCCCGCCGCCTGCTGCTCGGCGTGCTTGGCCGGGTCGAACAGCCCCTCGTACTCTTCCATGGTGGACTCGAAGTCTCGGAGCTGGGCCCGCTTCTCCCCGTCGGACAGATTCGGATTGGCCTCGACCACGGCCCGGTCCGCCTCGAGCCGGTTCTTCACCGCGAGCTGGAAGGCATCCCAGAAGGAGAAGTCACCGTGGTCGAGGAAGGGTGTGCGCTCCAGCCATCGCTCGACCAGGTCGAAGATGGAGGGCTCCGACTCGCTTGCCGCCACCACCGCCCGATCCTCATCGGTGAAGCGAGAGGTGTAGGGGGCGCCCCCCAGCTTCATGCGGTCCTCGGCCCGGAGACCGAGCTTGTTCTCGACCAGTCTGAACTGGGCAGACTGGAAGCCCGAGGCGGGGAAGAGATAGTCCCTGAAGTCGAGGAAGTCGAGGGGTGTCATCGTCTCCAACACCGATACCTGCTGGACGAGCAGCTTCTGGATCTCGGCGATGCGCCGGAGGAGGGAGACGGCGGTACCCATGTCGGCCTCGTCGACGACGGTCTGGCCGAATATGCGCCTCACCTCGTCCATCTCCCACAGGATCTGCTTGAACCACAGCTCGTAGGCTTGATGGACCACGAGGAACAGCATCTCGTCGTGGACCGTTTCCCCCGCCCTGGTGCTCTCCAGCTCCTGGGCGCCGAGCAGCTTGTCCAACCGGAGATAGCTCCCGTAATAGAGTTCCTGCTCCATCACCGGGGACGCTAATGCACGCCAGGCGGCTGGACCCTCCGCCGGGCCCTCAGCCGCACCATTTCTCGGAACGCTCCCACAGCTCCCTTGCCAGGGAGTCGTCCCGGGCGACGAGAGAGGGGACGCCGATCGCGCGCTGTTGGTAGTAGAGACCGCTCGCGCCGGCGACCTCCTCCGAGGTGGCGCACCAAACCACGGTGTTCGCCCCCTGCTCCGGGGTGAGGATGCTCTCCGTGAAGAATCGCACCCATCGGGGAATCAGCGGGGTGTCGACCAGACCGGGGTGGACGGCGTAGGCATGGAGCTCGGGACTTCGGTGGCTCAGCTCCCGGATGAAGAGGAGGTTGGCCAGCTTGGAGACCGCGTACTCGGCGAGCCCGGTGAAGCGTGTCGGTCGGCGCATCCTGGCGAAGTCGATTCGGTTCGCCCGGTGGTGGACGGCACTGGCCACGGACACGATCCGGCTCTCCGCCCGAAAGGCAGGGCCCAGGTCCCGGGTGAGCAGGAAGTGACCCAGGTGGTTGACCCCGAAGTGGACCTCGAAACCGTCCTCCGTGAGCCCCCGGCGGTTGACCCCGATCCCGGCATTGTTGACCAGTATGTCGAGGGTGCGGCCGGATTCGACGAAGCTCCCCGCGGCGGCACGCACCGAGGCCAGGGAGGCCAGGTCCAGCTCCAGGAACTCGGCGGAGCCCCCGCCGTCCCCGATGGCGTCGAGCACGGGCTGGGTTCGGGTTGCCGAGCGGCCGGCTGCGACCACGTGTATTCCAAGGCAGGCCAACTCCAAGGCCGTCGCCCGGCCGATGCCGGAGCTGGTGCCGGTGACGAGGGCGGTGGGCATCGGGGGCCAAGATAGTGGTCCCCGTCGGGCATCCCCGGGCCGCGCTTAGCCTGTCACGATGCACATCACGGCAGCCAAGCTGATCGACGCCTTGGCCGGGAGGGGATACCGGATCACCAACGCCCGTCGCGCCGTGTGCGAGGTGGTGGCGGCTGCCCACGACGACCATCTCAGCGCCGCCGACATCTACGACCGGGCCCGGGCGCAGAGCGGGGCTCGTCTCGACCGCTCCACCGTGTATCGGACCCTGGAGGCGCTGGAGGAGTCAGGGCTGCTCACCCACTCCCATCTCGGACATGGGCCTTCGGTATACCACCTGGCCGAGGACGGCGGTCATCAGCATCTCATCTGCCGGGAATGCGGACGCACGTTGACCCTCCCCGAGACCGAGACCGAGCGTCTCATCGACTCGATCACGGTCTCGACCGGGTTCATCCCCGACATGAGCCACTTCGCCCTCTCCGGTCTCTGTCCCCGGTGTGCGGCCGGGGGCGCCATCTGACCCGATTCGCTATCCTTGTTGCAACAAGGTTGCAAGAGAGGGCGGTCAGTGCACATACCCGACGGTTTTCTCAACGGAGCCACCTCGGCAGGGACCGTCGTGGTCGCCGCGAGTGGGCTCGCCTACTCGATCAAGAAGGCCCGGGCCTATCTCCAGGACAAGCGAATCGCCCTCACCGGTCTCGTCGCTGCCTTCGTCTTCGCCTTGCAGATGCTCAACTTCCCGGTGGGGCCAGGCACCTCGGGGCATCTTCTTGGTGGGGCGTTGGCCGTGATCCTGGTAGGGCCCTGGCTCGGGATCACCGCGGTCAGCGTGGTGGTCATCATCCAGGCCCTGCTCTTCGCAGACGGAGGGGTCTCCGCCCTGGGCTCGAACATCCTCAACATGGCCGTGGTCACCGGTCTGGTCGGCTGGTCCCTGTTCCGCCTCTCGATGAGGCTCCTTCCCAAGAGCTGGACCCCGGTGCTCGTATCGACCTTCGCCGCTGCTCTGGTCTCGGTCGTCGCCTCGTCGATCGCCTTCGTGATCGAGTACGCCATTGGGGGCCGGGGCAACGCCGAGGTGGTCACGGTGTTCAGCGCCATGGTCGGGGTCCATTTCCTCGTCGGGATCGGTGAGGGTCTGATCTCGGCGGCGATGGTTGGCGCGGTAGGCGCCTCCCGCCCCGAGTTGGTGGCGGGGATCGAGGACCTCGACATGGGAACCCGGGAGACGAAGCCGGTCCGATCCGGGGTCTGGGGGTTCGCCACAGCAGGGCTGGCCGTGGCCGCCCTCCTCGTCCTGGTCGTGGCGCCGCTCGCCTCACGGCAGCCGGACGCACTGGAGCGGGTCGCCATCAACCAGGAGCTCGTCGACTCGGCTGAAGACAAAGCCGGCGCCGACTCCCCGCTGGCCGACTACGGAGTGAGAGGCGTCGAGGACGAATCCACCGGAACCCGGGTGGCCGGGCTGACCGGTGTGCTGATCACCTTCGGGGTGGGTGCGGCGATCGTTGGCGTCTTCGTGATGATCAGAAAGAGGAGAGCGACACCGCTCTGAGCGGCACACATCACGCCCACTCCCTCTACCGGCACGGGAACACGCCGGTCCACCTGCTCCCGGCCCAAGTCAAGGTCGTCGCCCTGTTGGTCTTCGTGCTGGCCGTGGTGGCAATGCCCCGTGAGTCGTTCTGGGCACACGCCCTTGCCGGCTGTCTCCTCCTCGGTGTCATGATCCTCGCCGAATTGCCTGCCGGGTTCGTCGCGAGGCGGATGATCGTAGAGGTGCCAATTCTGATCTTCGCCTTGCTCCTGCCGTTCTTCGGGCAGGGGGAGACCATCGAGGTCCTCGGGTTGACGCTCTCGGTGGAGGGTCTGTGGGGGGCGTGGGCCATCCTGGCCAAGGCCACGCTCGGGGTGGGGGCTTCTGTCGTGGTCTCGGCCACCACCACGGTCCCCGACCTGATCCGGGGTCTGGACCGGATCCACGTCCCCAGGGTCCTCACCGCCATCGCCGGATTCATGGTTCGCTACCTGGACATCGTCGCCGGTGAGTTCTCCCGGAGAAGGGTGGCCATGGCCTCCAGGGGATATGAGCCGCGGTGGGTGTGGCAGAACGGCCCGCTCGCCCAGTCCGCCGCCTCCTTGTTCATCAGGTCCTTCGAACGCGGGGAGCGGGTCCACCAGGCGATGATGGCCCGAGGGTTCGCCGGGCGGCTGCCGGTCTACGGCGATCGCCCGGCGACGCTCCGGCAGTGGCTGACCGGGTTCTCTGTGTCGTTCGCCGCCATCCTGCTGGCGATTCTCTCCAACACGGTGCTGCCATGAGCACCCCTTCGCTCGAGGTCATCGACCTCAGCTTCTCCTACCCCGACGGTCACCAGGCATTGCGCAACGTCGACCTCCACGTCCACCACGGCGAGCGGGTCGCCCTGCTCGGGCCCAACGGGGCGGGAAAGACCACTTTGCTCCTTCATCTCAACGGGATCTTCCGCCCCTCCTCGGGCACGGTGAGAGTGGCCGGTCTCCATGTCTCCGACGAGTCGGCCCTCGAGGTTCGTCGGCGGGTCGGCCTGGTCTTCCAGGACCCCGACGACCAGCTGTTCATGCCGACGGTGGGCCAGGACGTCGCTTTCGGGCCGTCCAACTTCGGGGTCGAGGGCCAAGCGCTGGACGACCGGGTGGTCGAAGCGCTCCGGGCGGTGTCCATGCTCGATGCCCTGGAACGGGCGCCACACCATCTGAGCTACGGGGAGAGGCGGCGGGTGGCCATCGCAACCGTGCTGGCGATGCGCCCCGAAATCCTGGTGCTCGACGAGCCGACCTCCAATCTCGATCCGGCGTCCCGGCGGGAGCTCATCGAGGTGCTCCGGCGCCTGCCTATCACCCAGCTCGTGGTGACCCATGACCTCCCTTTCGCCCTCGAGCTGTGCCCTCGGGCTCTGGTGATGGACGAGGGCCGGATCGTGGCCGCCGACGACACGGTGGAGATCCTGACCGACGAGGTTCTCATGAAGACGCACCGTCTAGAGCTGCCCTACCGGTTCGACCCGAGACACGGGGAAGGCTGATCCTTTCTGTGAGGATTCGCGCGGCTGGACGCGCAGGCGGCTGGACGCGCGCTAAACCCGCACAGAGCGAATCGGAACGCCGGGTAGCGTCGGGCGGACATGACCGTGCTGTGGCCGGACCGGCTGAACATCGATGATCACCTCCTGCGGCGGCGGCTGGCCGAGGGACAGGGCGACCGGATCGCCCTCCGGCTCGATGGCCGCGACGTGACCTACCTCGAGGTGGATCGGGCCGCGTCCGGATTCGCCTCCCTGCTCGGCGACCGGGGCGTCGGTCCGCAAGACCGTGTGCTGATCGTCATGCCCGACGGATTGGAGCATGTCGCCGCTCTGTTCGGGGTGCTTCGCCTCGGGGCGGTGGGGCTCCTGCTGAACCCCGGTCTGACTCCGGCCGACCTGGGTGGGATCGCCGCCCTGGCCCGGACCTCGGCGGTGGTCGTCCACGAGCGTCACCGGCACGGCTTCGACCAGGCGCTGGCGGCCTCGGGCGTGGCACCGCCCTCCGCGGTCGTGGTCGGTGACGGTTTTTCACTACCCGATGCGGAGCTCGCGACCTTCGACACCTCCGCACTCGATCCCGCACTGTGGATCTTCTCCGGTGGCACCACCGGTCTCCCCAAGGCCGTGGTACAGACCCATCGTTCCTTCGCCAACACCACCGAGCTGTACGGCAAGGGGACCCTCGAGCTGAGCAGGGACGACGTCACCATCGCCGTCCCCAAGCTCTACTTCGGCTACGCCATGGGGTCGAATCTCTTCTTCCCCTTCGCCGTCGGCGCCTCGGCGGTTCTCTTCGAGGAGACTCCGACGCCGGATGCCCTGTTCGACCGAATCGAGCGTCATCGGGCGACGTTGCTGGTCAATGTGCCCTCGGCCATCAGTCAGATGCTGGCCCATCCCGGTTCGGCGAACCGTGACCTGTCTTCGTTACGGGTCGTCACCTCCGCCGGTGAGGCCCTTCCCGACACTCTCTATCACCAGTGGCGAGACAGGTTCGGCGTCGAGCTCCTCGACGGGCTGGGGACGGCTGAGATGTGGCACATCTTCGTCTCCAACCGGATAGGCGACGTCCGGCCCGGGACCCTGGGCCGGGTCGTGCCCGGGTTCGAGATCAAGGTCTGCGACGAGGACGGCGAAGAGGTCCCGACCGGTGAGGTGGGCCGGCTCTGGGTGCGGGGCGACTCGCTCGGGTTGGGCTACTTCGAGAACCCTGAGGCGACCGCCGAGGCGTTCCGAGGGGAGTGGTTCGCCGGCGGCGATCTGGTCTCGATCGACCAGGAGGGCTATGTCACCCACCGGGGGCGGGCCGACGACGCCATCAAGGTCAAGGGCAAGTGGTTCCGTCCGCAGGAGGTCGAATCGGTCCTCCTCGACCACCCGGAGGTCAGAGAGTGCGCGGTGGTGGCGGTGACCGACGACGCGGGTCTGGCCAGACCGGTCGCTTTCGTCGTGGCGGACGGGGTGACCGAGCAGGACCTGATCGATTGGGTGCTCGATCGTCTCGAGGCCTACAAGCACCCCCGCCGGGTCTATTTCATCGACACCCTCCCCCAAACCCACCTGGGAAAGGTGGATCGGGGGGCGTTGAAACGAGTCGCTGGTTGATTGCCGTCCCATCCCCGGGTCTCGTTTCTCGTCACTGTGTTGGTGCACACTCCGGCCATGGATGAGCCGACCATCCTGCATGCCGACCTCGATGCGTTCTTCGCCTCGGTCGAGCAGCTTCTCGACCCCGCACTGAAGGGGCGGCCGGTCCTGGTCGGGGGTGGTGTCGTCCTCGCCGCCTCCTACGAGGCGAGGGCGTACGGCATTCGGGCGCCGATGCCGGCCCGCGACGCCAAACGCCTCTGCCCCGAGGCGGTCGTGGTCGATGGGCACTTCGACCGATATCTCGACCTTTCGGCCCAGGTCATGGCGGTCCTCGAAGACGCCTCCCCGGTGATCGAGCAGATCTCGATCGACGAGGCGTTCCTGGACGTCAGGGGCTCGTCTCACATCCTGGGCAAGCCGTCCACCATCGCCCGTCGCATCCGGGCCAGGGTCGCCGAGGAGATCGGGTTGCCCATCTCCGTCGGAGTCGCCTCGACCAAATTCCTGGCCAAGATCGCCTCGGCCAGGGCCAAGCCCAACGGTCTGGTCGTCGTGGAGCGGGGCACCGAGCTCGACTTCCTCCACCCGCTCCCCGTGGAGGCGATGTGGGGTGTGGGCCGGGTCACCGCGGCCAACCTTCATCGTTTCGGGATCTGCACGATCGGTGACCTGGCCGCCCTCCCGCGTGAGGCACTGACCCATGCGCTGGGCCCCGGCGCCTCCGGCGCCCTCCATGCCCTCGCCTGGAACCGGGACCCGCGACCGGTGCGCGGAGGCCGGCGGGCAGGGAGCGTGGGGAGTCAGCAGGCGCTGGGCCGTGGGCTGACCGACCCCGACGAGCTGGCGGTTGTCGTGCTCGGTCTGGCGGATCGGATCGGGAGGCGCGTTCGAAAGAAGCAGAGGGCGGGATCCACGCTCACCCTGCGGGTCAGGTTTCCCGGGCCCCGCAACGTGTCTCGAAGCCACACCCAGCCCGCACCCACCGCCTCGACTGCCGCACTCTCCGAGTTGGGCGGTGTCTTGCTCAGACGCGCCATCGAAGGCGAGAAGGAGCCGGTGACCCTGGTCGGAATGTCGTTGTCCAATCTCACTACCGACGACTTTCTCCAACTCGAGCTGGAGATCGATGCCGGCGACGTCCTCCGCGCCGGTAGCGGCCTCGATCTCAAGCGGCGGGCACTGGATCATTCGATCGACGGGGTCAGGGAGCGTTTCGGCAGGGAGTTGCTGCAGATGGGCAGCGGGCGCGACCGAGGTGTGACACCCGAGGAGTTCAGACGGCTGGCCGAGCACTCAGACTGAGCGTTCCTCCTTGAGCCGGACCGAGCCCTTGCCCTTCCCCCCCTTGCCTTCCCCGGCCTCGTAGAAGGAACGGAGCCGATCCATCAACGACTTCTCGTCGCCCTCGTAATCGATGAGAGTGCCGAGGACCACCTCCTTTCGTGGGAAATGGATGTACGCGGGCAGGATGGGGACCTTGGCCTCGGCCGCGATCCTGACGAAACCCGACTTCCAAAACGGCGCCTCCTTCCGGGTGCCCTCGGGCGCCACTACCAGGATCATCTGCTCCACCTCCTCGAACTCCTCGGTGACCTGGCCCACCATCCCGCCGGGGCGGGAGCGGTCGACCGGGATCCCACCGAGCTTCCGGAAGAACCACCCGAACGGCCATCGGAACAGGGTGTGTTTGCCGACGAAACGGGGTGAGATCCGCCAATGTCGGATGGCGGCCAGAAAGAGGATGAAATCCCAATTGCTGGTGTGCGGCGCCCCGATGATGATCATCTTGTCCAGGTCGGGCATCTCGCCGATGAAGCGCCAGCCGCGCCATTCCAGCCACCTATGGGCGAGCCAGGTCATCGGCCGCCGGTGTGACTGATCTTGCTCAGGGTTCCCTCGCCGCGGCCACCCGGAACCCGGTGTCATCGACCCAGACCAATGACGGTTTCCCATCGACACCGGCGACGATGGCCGACGCCATCTCCTCGTCGATGATCCCCGAGGCGTCCGCCCGGTACAGGACCCGCAGCGTGGCTTCCTTAGGGAACAGGGTGGCCAGGTTTCCCGGGTGCGAGCAGATCACGGTCACGGTGAACGGTTTGACCTCGGTTCGCCCCGGCTGCGCCCCGTCGTGGCGGATGTGGGTGAACAGGTGCCAGGCGGCGAGCCCGGAGATCACAGTGAGTGTGACCGGGAGACGCAGACTGTCGGCGGCGGCGCCCACCTCGCCGAGCAAGGCGCGGAAGACCACGACGAATGCGCCGATCAGCGATCCCGCCGCGGTGAGCCCGGTGACGATGGCCATGCCGATCAGGTAGACCCGCCGGGGCAGGGTCCCGACCTCCTCGGCACGCGGCGCCGCCTGCGCCTTCCCCCAGAACCAGCGCCAGACCCAACCCGATGCGATGACGGTGCAACCGAGGATGATCAACAGCTCACCGGTGTTGGTCCCGGCCAATGCCGTCTCGAAGACGGTGTCGACCAGTGCCGTGGCCGATCCGATCAGGGCACCCAACCCGGCGGCGGCCATGAGGTACTGATAGCCGCGTCTCGCCCCGCTCCGACCCGGGCCGAGCCGGAACCCGTGGTGGTGCCACAGTGCCCCGCCCACGAGCACGAACGACAGTGCCTGCGGATAGAGGCGGAAGTGCTCCTGGGCCCGTCCTGCCTGGCCGAAGACGAAGGTGAGCAGGGTGGCGATCGTGGTGACGCCGGCGGCGAGGGTCATGATCAGGGTGAAGGCGGTGACGAATCCCAGATAGAGGTTGCGAAACACGTTCGATTCCTGGTCCCAGGCGGGGAGCCAGCGCCATGCCCAGATCGGGGCACCGGCCACGGTGAGGGCCAGGGGGATGGCCGGGTCCGGCACCCGGATGAGACCCCAGAGACTGTCGAAGACCTCCGAGAGCAGCCAGGTGAGGGACCCGATGGCACCGACAGTCAGCGCCACCAGAGCCACTCCGGAGCCCACGAGACGGGGGAGCTCGCCGATGTCCCCGTGGGGCGGCTCACGTCGCTCCGCCCACCAGTGGAAGACCACGATCCCCCCATACACCACGAGGTCGGGCCAGTCGGCGCTGCCCGCGTTCCCGGTGAGGGCTTCGGCCAACTGGCCGACCGCGATCAGGAATGCGGTGAGGAAGACGAGCTCGACGACAGCAAGGTAGGCGGGCCAGCCGGGAGTCCGGGGATTGGTCTTGCGTCTCCGGGCCTGGCGCCGCGACAGCAGATACGTGATCGGGGTGGCCACCACCAGCCCGGCCAGGGCACCGGCGATCTCACCGGTGGGGCGCCCGGCGAGCCGGTCCGGGGTCAGACTGGCCCGGGCCAGCCCGGCCAGCGAGAATCCGGCCGTTCCGACGGCAATGGCGAGCAAGAGGTAGGGAATCAGATCGAGACCGCCGCCGCCGTCCTGTTGCTCCCGGCCCGACCACGCCCGGGCCCCGAGGGCGATGAGCCCACCGACAACCACCAGGAGAAGAAGCCCGGCCAGGACGACGGTCACGCCGGCTCCTCACAGAGTTGGTCGTTGTACGGCCAGGATGGCTGGCGGATCTTCCAGCCGTCATCCTGTCGCACCAGCCAGAACCACTCCTCGTGCTCATAGAGGCCGCCCATCGGATCGGCCAGGTTCTCGGTGATCCCGATTACTACCGTGACGTCGCTCCCGGTGTCGTCGACCCGAACCAGTGACGCCGAGATGTCGGGCACTCCCCCTGTCGGCTCGACCGAGGCAGGGGTGCAACCATCGGTCGCCCAGAACGAGGCGGCGGTGCCGAAATCCCCGTCGACCAGGGCACCGATGTAGAGCTGCACGGTGCCCTCGGGGGTGTCGGGGTCGAACTGCGCCGGCTCACGGTTGAGACCGATGACCACCAAGACGACCACCACCGCCACCCCGAGCAGAGGCAAAACCCACCCAGGAAGCTTACGGTCCTCTTCCATCGAGCTCATTCTCGCAGAGCCGCCGTGTGCGGGCGGCCCTGAGATCAGTCCTGGAGCCCGAGCGCCTTCATACCACCGGTCAGGTTGGCCACCCTGGTGAAACCGTTCATGGCCAGGTACATCGCCACTTGCTCGCTCCGGCCCCCGGAGCGGCACACCACCAGCATGGCCTGATCGACATCGAGCTCGCCCATGCGCTGGGGGATCTCACCCATTGGGATCAAGGTGGCGTCGGGCAGTGTGCCCTGCTCCCACTCGAATGGCTCACGGATGTCCAGGACCCGCCCTCCGCTGTCGGCGATCCACGCCTCCCATTCGAGGGCGGGGACTCTCTCGATCATTGACATCGCATTCATCACCTGGTCAATCGTTACATAGATTCAAGCGCGGCTCGTTCGATGTCCGGGAATGCCGTGATCGCCAACCTCTACACTGCCGCCGCGTTCGACCGGCTCGAGTGGAGGTCATCATCAACATCGCAGTCCTCGTCTCGGGCTCCGGAACCAACCTCCAGGCTCTGATCGACACCCCCGACCTGGGCGCGGACATCTCCCTCGTCGTCTCCGATCGTCCTGAGTCCGCCGCGCTGGGACGCGCCCTGTCGGCCGGGATCCAGACCAGTGTGCTTCCCTGGTCCGATTTCGTCTCCCGAGCGGAGTTCTCCACTGCGATCCTCGACGTGGTCGAGAAAGAGAGTGTCGAAGCGGTGGTGCTGGCCGGGTTCATGCGTGTGCTCAGCGGCGAGCTCGTCGACCGGTTCAGGAACCGCATCCTCAACATCCATCCCTCCCTGCTGCCCGCCTTCCCCGGCGCCAATGCCGTCGAGCAGGCCCTGGAGCACGGGGTCAAGGTCACCGGGGTTACCGTTCACTTCGTGGACGAGGAGGTGGATCACGGGCCGATCATCGCCCAGCGTGCGGTCCCGGTACTGCCCGGCGACGACCGGGCCAGTCTTCACGCACGCATCCAGGTCGAGGAGCACGACCTCTACCCCAGGGTGGTCGGGGCGCTGGCCAGGGGGGCGATTCGGGTCGAAGGCCGAAGGGTGATCTGGGTTTGAGCCGGGTCGCGGTGAGACGGGCCCTGATCAGCGTCTACGACAAGACGGGTCTCGTCCCGTTCGCCGAGCGGCTGGTCGCCGCCGGGGTCGAGCTCGTGTCCTCGGGAGGAACGGCGGTGGCGCTGACCGTCGCCAGGATCGGGGTCACCACGGTCGCCGAGGTGACCGGGGCACCGGAGATGCTGGGAGGGCGGGTCAAGACGCTGCACCCGAACATCCACGGGGGAATCCTGGCCCGCACCGACCGGGAGGAGGACCTGGCCGATCTCGAGGCCAACGGGATCACCCCGTTCCAGCTCGTCGTCGTGAGTCTCTACCCGTTCCGGGAGACGCTGGCCACTCCGGACGTCACCGAGGCCGAGATCATCGAGAAGATCGACATCGGTGGGCCGACCATGATCCGTGCTGCGGCCAAGAACCACGCATACGTCGGGGTGGTCACCTCGGCAGGCCAGTATGACCGGGTGGCCAAGGCGGTGGAGGACGGGGGACTGGACGACGACCTGAGACGTGAGCTGGCTGCCGAGGCGTTCTTCCACACCGCCTCTTACGAGGCAGCCATCGTTGGCTGGATCGGCGACGACCGGGTGGTTGCCCTGCGCCGGGTCTCGGGGCTGCGCTACGGCGAGAACCCGCATCAGCCGGCATCGATCTACCTCGAGGACGGGGCCAGCCCATGGTGGGCCGGTGCCATCCAGCATCAGGGCAAGGAGATGTCGTTCAACAACTACGTCGACGCCGAGGCGGCCTGGCGATTGGCCTCCGATCGCCCTGGATGTGTCGCCATCGTCAAGCACACCAACGCATGTGGCGCCGCCTACGGGGAGGACGTCGCCGACAGCTTCGAGCGGGCCTGGGCCTGCGACCCGCTCTCCGCCTTTGGGGGTGTGATCGGGATCAACGGGACACTCGACGAGGTGACGGCCAAGTCGATCTCCGACAAGTTCGTCGAGGTGGTTGTTTGTGCCGGCGTCGAGGACAAGGCGAAACAGGTCCTGGCGGCGAAGGCCAACCTCCGTCTGATCGAAGCCAAAGCACCCGCGCGGGACGACCCTGACCTGCGCCGGGTGGAATCAGGTCTCCTCATCCAGACTCGTGACACGAGTCAAGGGGAGCAATGGGAGGTGGTCTCCTCGCGCCAGCCCTCCGACCTGGAGCGTCAGGAGCTCTCCTTCGCCTGGACGGTGGCCATGCACACCAAGTCCAACGCAGTCGTCGTGGTGAGGGATCGTGCCGCGGTGGGAGTCGGAGCCGGTGACCAGTCCCGGGTCGGGGCCTCCGAACGGGCGGTGATTCGGGCCGGAGAGCGCTCGGCGGGTGCGGTTGCCGCCTCGGACGCCTTCTTCCCCTTCCGTGACGGTCTCGACGTCCTGGCCCGAGCCGGCGTGACCGCGGTCGTCGAGCCCGGTGGCTCTCGCAACGACCAGGAGCTGATCGAGGCCGCCAACGAGCACGGTGTCGCCCTTCTCTTCGCGGGTAGAAGACACTTCAGGCACTGATGAGCGCATTGATCCTCGACGGGAAGGAGTCCGCCCGGAAGGTCAAGGGCGAGGTGGCGTCGGCGGTGTCGTCTCTCGGCTACCAACCCGGGCTCGCCACGGTCCTCGTCGGCGACGACCCGGCTTCTCACATCTACGTGAGGGGCAAGCGAAGTGACGCCGAGGAGGTGGGGATCCGCTCCTTCCACCACGAGCTCCCCGCCGATGTCTCCCAGGATCGGCTGGAGCATTTGATCTCAGAGCTCAATGAGAGCGACGAGGTCGACGGGATCCTGGTCCAACTCCCTCTTCCCGGTGACCTCGACCCGGAGTGGGTGGTGTCCCGGATCGACCCGGGTAAGGACGTGGACGGGCTCCACCCGCACAATCTCGGGCTTCTCGTGCTGGGCCGGGCCGGGCTCAGGCCGTGCACTCCCAGCGGGATCATGAGGATGCTGGAAGACCATGGCGTCGGTGTCGCCGGGAAGACGGCGGTTGTGATCGGGCGCTCCTTCCTCGTCGGCAGGCCGCTTGCCCTGATGCTCTCGGGCAAGGGGGTCGATGCCACGGTGACGATGGCCCACTCCCGCACTGCCAGGCTGGCCGAGGTCGCCAGGGGGGCCGAGATCCTCGTGGCCGCGGTCGGAGTGCCGGGTTTGGTGACGGCCGAGTTCGTCCAACCCGGCGCAGCCGTCATCGATGTCGGCATCAGCCGCACCGAGGCCGGGCTCGCCGGTGATGTCGATTTCGACTCGGTCCGGGCGGTGGCAGGCTCGATCACACCGGTTCCGGGCGGGGTGGGCCCGATGACCAGGGCGATGCTCCTCGTCAACACCGTGGAGGCGGCCCGGGCGCGACGGGGCTGAGCCTCAGATCAGGGCCGCTTCGACTTCCTTTTCAACGACAGAGCCGGGGATGGCGAACGAGAAGCATGCTCCGCCGAGCAGCTCCGACCGCCGATACTCGGCCCTGCCTCCGTGGGCTTCGGCGATGGCCTGGACGATGGCGAGGCCTATCCCCAGCCCCGGCGCAGCCGCGTTCAACCGGTGCGCCCCGCGCTCGAAGCGCTCCCAGATGGCGGTCTCGTAGCGGGTGGGAACCCCCACGCCGTTGTCGTGGATCTCGAGAACGAGGTCTCGCCCCGCCACCTGGCCCGTGATGATGATCCGGTCGCCGCCATAGCGGACCGCGTTGCTCAGCAGGTTGGCCAGCGCCTGACGCAGCCGGTCGGCGTCGACGCGGACGAAGACCTCGCCCTCGAAACTCTCCTCGATCCGCGTGTTGCCCGACTCGATGCCGCGCAGGGCGCCGGTGATGATCGCGGATACCGGCGTCTCGGTGATCTCGAGCGGGACATGGCGATGGTTTCTACGGGCCAGCATGACCAGGTCGGAGACGAGTCGCGCCATGTGCCGGGCCTGGCCGGTGGCCTCGGAGAGCATCTCGCGCCTCGTCTCGGCCGGGAACTCGTCGCCGCTCTCGTCGAGCAGGCTCAGATACCCGACCATGGCGGTCAGCGGGGTCCGGAGCTCGTGACTGACCGAGGCGACGAGCTCAGAGCGCTGGTTCTCGACCCGGATCCGGTTGCGATGGATCATCAGCATCTGGCGGAGGAAGACCACGGCGCCGATGATGATCAGGGCGTCGAGGAGGAGGACCCCGTCGTTCCCGGTGTTCACCGAGTGATAGCGCACGACGTGTGTGGCGAGGAGGGCCACGGCCAGCAGGTAGGGCCACATGAGGGCGAACAGAGGAGCGTCTCGCTCGGGGAACTCACGTCGTTTCGGGACCCTGTCGACGATGGCCGCGGTCGCCAGGTATCCGACTATGGCGAAGAGGTTCAGGGCATAGTTCGGGGTGGCCTCGGCGAACGATCGCCCGACACCGCTGTGCAGGAAGATGAGGTCGGCGGCGATCTGGAACGTCATCCCGATGGCAAAGAAGAGGAGCCGCGGGTCCAGGTGGAAGTGGCTGCGCCGGATCACGAGGATCATCAGGGCTATCACCGCGGCGACGTCGAGCACCGGGTACAGGCTGCCCACGACCTGCTCCCAGGCGGGAGCCCCCCGGAGACCTTCGACCAGCTCGTGATAGAAGGCGGTCCACACCAGGGTGGAGAGGGCGATGGCCCCGACCAGGGCGTCGAGGATGGTGAGCAGCCAGTCCCTTCCTTCGCCATCGCTCCGAGCCAGCCGATGGAGGGCCACGATCAACATCGCATAGCCGGCGAGGAAGAACATGTCCAAAGGGCCGAATGACGGCACCGGATACCCGAGTCCCGTCATCACCCCGACCACCGAGACTCCCGTCGCGACCAGGAAGAAACCCGCCGTCAGGTAGCGCCAGGCGAGCCTCTCCCGACGTTCGAGACCCACCGAGCGGCGAAACATCAACATTGCTGCGGCGAAGAACCCGATGACCATCCCGAGAAAGCCCAGGTTCTCGGCGGTGGCGGGCACGGCCCACGCCACGACCGCCCCGATCATGAGGGCGACGATCAGCGGCCCGGCGACGGCCCAGCGGCGGAAGGAGGACAGAGGAGGGCCCACCTGGTATTTTCGGCACGATCAGCAGGTTTATTTAGTGCCGTCGAGGTCATTCGTGGGCTGTCCTGTCTTGGCGGCGAGGTCGGCGGTGAGGTCGATCATTATCTCGGTTTCCCCAATCACCTCCAGGCTCCGCTCCCGGAGTGCGGTCAACATGTCCTCGATCTGCTGCTCCGAGTTGTGCATGGTCACGGTGAACCTCAGCCCGGCATGACCATGGGGCACGACGGGGAAGGCCGATCCGTTCAGGAAGAAACCGGAATCTCTCATCCCGAGGAACAGCCTCGTCATCTTCTCGTAGTCGCCGACGTCCAGGTACCAGATCGGGGTCGGGCTCAGGTCGCTGAGTGGGATCGCCATCTCCACCGCCTGCCTGTTGACCAGGTCGATCCGGCCCCGGAGCTCGTCTTGGAGCCGAGGCAGCTCGTCAGAGAGATGGATCCCGGCCGAAGCCACCGCCGCTCCCAGCGGGGCCGGGGGGATCGGTCCGCCGAAGGTGAGCGGCGGCCCGACCAGCTCCACCAGATCGGCCAGCTCGGCATCCGGCATGGCGATCACACCTCCCGTCGCCCCGAACGACTTGGCCATCCCATAGACCACGACCAGCCGATCGTGCCACGAGGTGCGGGCGAGGTATGCGCCACGGCCACGTTGGCCGTCCCAGCCGAACCCGTGGGCGTCGTCGCAATAGATGTGGAGGGCAGGATGGCGATCGAGCAGAGCGCCTAGATCCGAAGCCGGCGCGATGTCGCCGTGCATCGAGTAGACGCCGTCGACGAGGAGCCAGACCCTGCCCTGACCGTCGTGCTCGGCGAGTATCGACTCCAAGGCTCCGACATCGTTGTGGGGCACGGTTCTCACCGGGATCCCGTTGGCCTGCAGCAACTGGGTTGCGGTCTGCACCGAGGCATGGGCGGCGGCGTCCACCAATACGTCGTCGCCCGGGCGGACCAGGACGGGCAGGGCGGAGAAATGGGCCAGCGTGGTGGTCGGGGCCAACACGACTTTGGCGCCGACCATCTTCTCCAGACGCTCCTTCAACTCCCCGTACAGGGGGACCGCGGTGTAGGCGATGGAAGACGAGTAGGAGGTGCCGTACCTGTCCACGGCCCGGTGCGCTCCCTCCCTGAGCCGTTCGTCGGCGTCGAGCCCGAGATAGCTGCAGAGCCCGAAGTTGGCATAGCGTTTGCCGTCAAGATGCATGTAGGCGCCCACCGTCGTCTCGTCTTCGATGAGCTGGCGGGAGATGCCGACGTCGCGGGCTCGGGAGGCGTGATGATGGAACAGACGCATCATCCGCTCGCCCCGTGTCGGGCTGAGGGATTTCTCCATGCAGTCTCCGCTGATTCTGGCTGGCCGACCATAGTGGTCTGGCCGACCCGGTCGAACAACGTGGTCAAGGATCATCCCTGATCGGTCGAGAATGAGCCGGTGATCCGTCCGAAACACAAGATGAGCAGGTCGATCGCCGTCTTCGCCCTGATGATCGCCGCCTGCAGCGGCAACGTCTTCGATCTGGATGTCGGTGACTGCTTCGACGACGGTGACAGCCCGATCGGCCCCGAGGTACAAGAGGTCGGAGACGTCCCTCTGGTCGAATGCACCGAACCTCACGACAACGAGGTGTATGAGGTAGTCACGGTGGAAGGCGACGATTACCCGGGCGACGAGGCGATCGCAGGCCAGGCCGATGAGATCTGCCTCGACGCCTTCGAAGCCTTCGTCGGCCGTGACTATGCGAGCTCCGCCCTCGACTTCGGATGGCTGGTGCCCACGGCCGACTCCTGGGACACCGGTGACAGGCTGGTGGCATGCTTCGTCTATCGCCTCGACCTGGAGAAGGTGACCGGGACCCTCGGCGGCTCAGGGATCTGAGTCTCCGCAGTGGGGATCGGGGAGACCCCGGCAGGTATCCTCGAGGCTCCTGACACCTTTCTGAGGAGCCTCTTCATGGCGGAGTCCATAACCATGGGACGCGACGGCCTCGTCGTGCCCGACGAACCGATCATCCCCTTCATCGAGGGGGACGGGATCGGGCCCGACATCTGGGCCGCCGCGGTCCGTGTCTTCGATGCTGCGGTCAAGGGGGCGTACGGCGACGATCGGGCGGTGGTCTGGAAGGAGGTCCTCGCCGGGGAGAAGGCATTCACCGAGACCGGCTCCTGGCTCCCCGATGAGACGGTCGGCGCCTTCAGGGAGCAGTTGGTCGGGATCAAGGGCCCGCTGACCACCCCAATCGGCGGCGGGATTCGCTCTCTCAATGTGGCCCTGCGCCAGCTCATGGACCTGTATGCCTGTATCCGGCCCGTGCGCTGGTTCGAAGGGGTCCCTTCCCCGGTCAAGGACCCGGGCCAGGTGGACATGGTGATCTTCCGGGAGAACACCGAGGACGTGTATGCCGGTCTCGAGCTCGAGGCGAGCACCGAGGAGGCAGCCCGGCTCATCGAATTCCTCAGAGCGGAGTACGGGTGGGAGGTTCGGCCCGATTCGGGGATCGGGCTCAAGCCGGTATCGGTCACCGGCTCGAAGCGGCTGATACGGGCCGCCATCAAGTACGCCTTGGCCGAAGGGCGCAAGTCGGTGACTCTGGTCCACAAGGGGAACATCATGAAGTTCACCGAGGGAGCCTTCCGAAGCTGGGGCTACGAGCTGGTGAGAGAGGAGTTCTCCGCTGTGGCGGTGTCGTGGGAGGACAGCGGAGGCGAGCCCGGGGACAAGTTGCTGGTCCAGGACGTCATCGCCGACGCCATGCTGCAGCAGGTGCTCACCCGGCCCTCCAACTACGACGTCATCGCCACCACCAACCTCAATGGCGACTACATCTCCGATGCCCTGGCCGCCCAGGTGGGCGGGATCGGGATCGCACCGGGCGGCAACATCAACTACGACACCGGGGTGGCCGTGTTCGAGGCCACCCATGGGACGGCTCCGAAGTATGCCGGGCAAGACAAGGTCAACCCGGGCTCGATCATCCTTTCCGGCGAGATGATGTTCCGCTATCTGGGCTGGACGGAGGCCGCCGACCTGATCATCAAGGGCTTGGAAGGCGCGATCAAGGCGAGGACGGTTACCTACGACTTCGCCCGGCTCACCGACGACGCCACCGAGGTCAAGACCTCCGAGTTCGGCGACGCCATCATCGCCCACATGTGAGGGCTCGCTTCGCTCGCAGGTGTGGGTTTTGGGTTGTCGGTTCCGAGCATCGGGGCCTCTTCTACACTGGCCCGATCCGTAGCGGGAGCCCATGACCACCTTTCAGATCACCCGTCCCTCCGATGTCCTGCCCGAGGAGGAGATCGCCGCCCTGGAGCCTGTCATCGACGACATCGATCGGCTCAAGGTCGAGCGGAACGCCATCGTCGCCGCCCACAACTACATGACCCCCGATATCTATCACCTGGCGGCGGACATCGCCGGGGACTCCCTGGCACTGGCCCAGCTCGCCCTGGAGACCGAGGCCGAGGTGATCGTCCTCGCCGGGGTCCACTTCATGGCGGAGACGGCCAAGATCATCAACCCGGAGAAGACGGTCCTCATCCCTGACCTCGAAGCCGGGTGCTCCCTCGCCGATGGGATCACCGGGGCCGACGTGCGGCGCCTCAAGAAGCAGTACCCCGGCGTCCCGGTCGTGTCCTACGTCAACACCTCGGCCGAGGTCAAGGCCGAGTCGGATATCACGTGCACCTCCTCCAACGCGGTGGCGGTGGTGGAGTCGCTCGGAGTTGACCGGGTCATCTTCACTCCCGACCAGTACCTCGGCCGCTGGGTCGCCACCCAGACCGACGTCGAGGTGATCATCTGGGAGG
>JBOGET010000190.1:0-10170 GCA_050741975.1 Acidimicrobiia bacterium | reverse complement strand
CGCGGCCCGCCAAGAGTGCGACCGCAATCCCGAGGCCGACCAGGAGGTAGGCGACGACGTCGAGGTCCCAGATGAGGGCGGCGGCGACAGCCGAGAGGACGGCTCCGAGGGCGGTGACCGAGAAGGGATCGAGCAGAGGGAGTGGGGGGATCCGCTCCACGACGGTGCCCAGGACCAGGGCTGCGATCACCGAGACCAGGAAGACATCCACCGCGTTTGCCTCGGGTGAGTGGGCGGAGCGAGCAAGCACCAGCGATGCCGTTCCCAGACCGCCGAAGAGCGAGACCATGACAGTCGGGCTGAAGACTTCGACCTGGCGATATTGGGGAAAGGCAACGGCCCAACCCAGACCCACCGCCACCGCCAGGACGAGGGCGAGGGTGTAACCGGCGCCACCGACAACATGGGCCGCCATCGCCGAGCCCGCCGCGGTCACCACCACCGCCAATGCGGCGAACTCCCTCCTCCGCGCCGTGATGGCCGATCCGAGGTCGACAGCCCAGCTGGCCACGATCAGGACCAGGGCCGCCGCCCAGATCGCCTGACCCTGGGTGTTGGCCAGGATGGCCACAATCGCCACGGCGATGGGCAGGAACCCCACGAGATCGACCACCGAGAAGGTGGTCGATGGCTGGCCACCACCCGAGACCGGTGGTATCAGCACGACCTCGTCGTCGTCGGCGACACTGTCGTCCAAGGACGCAGATTCACCATTGACCCACACGCGTGACGTCTCGACACCACGCCTGAAGTCGGGCCCGAACTTCTCCACGGCGGCCTCGATGACCCCGCCAACCGTCTTCGAGGGCACGTCCACCCTCGAAGTCCCGGCGATCTCACGAAGATTTGCGAACAGGCGGAGCTTGGCCATGTGTTGAGGGTAAAGCGTACCGACATGACATCGCGTCTCCCGGCTCCGGTCGCCTACGCTCGGAGAATGGACGACAGTGTGCTCGTGGCGGTCGACGTGCCTCTCGTCGGAGACGAGCGACACAAGAACTGGGCCAAGGTCGTGGAGTCGGTGGACAGCACGAAAACGTCGGGGTGGGCCTTCGAAGGCCCCTTCGTCGCCGCCGGTGGGATACAGGACCTCCCGATGGGCTCCACATTGCTCGTCTACGGCGAGCGTGGCTCGCGGGCCAACCCCCAGATCCTGGCCCGGGTATACACCGTGCACCCGGACTCGACGTTGAGCCTGGAGGCCGAGGCCAAGGGGAAAGCCTGGGCCAGGACACTGCGTGACACCGTGGAGCGCTGTCTCGGAATCGATTCGGCCAGGACCGACCTGTCGTATCTCAGCGACGAGCTTCTCGCAGACGAGCTGCGAGCTAGAGGATGGAAGGTGGAACGATCGTGAAGGCAATCGTGGTGTCCGAGCTCGGCGGTCCCGAGCAGCTGGTCCTGAGCGACGTGCCAGACCCCGAGCCGGGGCCGGACGACCTCCTGGTCGAGGTGGCGGCTGCCGGTCTCAACTACATCGACACCTACCACCGGATCGGTCTCTACGACCTCGCCCTCCCCTTCACACCCGGTCTGGAGGGGGCAGGAACGGTGGTGGATATCGGCCCGAACGCGGCCGAGTTCCGTGTCGGAGACCGGGTGGGGTGGACCAATGTCCTCGGCTCCTATGCCGAGCGGCACGTCGTGCCGGCCGAGCGGGCGGTCCCCGTCCCAGATGGGGTCGACCTCCCCATCGCGGCCGCGGTGCTCCTGCAAGGTCTGACTGCCCACTACCTGGCCACCGACACCTTCCGCCTGGACCGAGGCCACAGATGTCTGATCCACGCCGGGGCCGGCGGCGTTGGCCTGCTCCTCACCCAGTTGGCCAAACGGCGCGGGGCGGAGGTCTTCACCACGGTGGGCACACCCGAGAAAGCCGAGCTGAGCCGGAAGGCAGGGGCGGATCACCTGATCGTGTACACCGAGACCGACTTCCAGCAGGCGGTGGAGGACGTGGCCGGCCCCAAGGCCCTCGATGTGGTCTACGACGGGGTGGGAGCGGACACCTTCATGAAGAGTCTCGAGCTCCTCCGGCCTCGGGGGCTGATGGTGACCTTCGGCAATGCCTCGGGGCCGGTGCCGGCGATATCGCCGCTTCTCCTCGCCCAGAAGGGGTCCCTGTTCCTGACCCGACCCACGATGGCCCACTATCTCCAGACCCGAGACGAGCTCCTCTCCCGCTGTGCCGATCTCTTCAGCTGGATCCGGGAGGGCAAGCTCGAGGTGCGTGTCGGCGCCGAGTACCCCCTGGCCGATGCGGCCGACGCACACCGGGCCCTCGAGGCGAGGCAAACCACCGGCAAGGTCCTGATCGTCCCTTGACCCGGACCGAGCTGCACAGACGCCCGGTCAAGAGCCGCATCGTCTGGCCGGTGGTGCTCCCGGCGATACGGGTTGGCGCCAGGATCGCCTGGCGGTTGAAGATCGACCCGGGCCCTGGTTTCCCGCCTCCGCCCTACGTGATAGCGGCCAACCACCACTCGTTTCTCGACCCGCCTCTGGTCGGGGCGGTGCATGGCCACCGGGCCCGGTTCATCGCCCTGATGGATCTCTATGGGAATCACAAGCCGCTCGACTGGGCACTGGACGCCCTCGAGGTCATCACCGTGCGTCGGGGCACGGTGCCACTGGGGGCGATACGGGCGTGCCTGTCCCATCTATCCGACGGAGGGGTCGTCGTTCTGTTCCCGGAGGGAATCAGGGTAGAGAGGTTCGGGGATGCCGGTTTCAAGCGGGGAGCGGCGTGGCTGGCGGTCCGGGCCGGGGTACCCCTGGTGGCGATGGCCGTCATCGGGACCGATCGGGTGCTCGGCATCGACAACAAGCTCCACCGAGGCCGGGTTCGGGTGATCGTCGGCCCCACCCTCCACCCGGAAGGCACCGACCGCGACGCGGTCGACGACCTCACCCGCCGATGGGCGGAATGGATGGCCGAAACGCTGTCCTGATGAGAATGGTGAGCGGGGCCCGGGTGATCCCAAATAAGGTGGTCCCGCTGTGAAGGATCTCGATTACATCACCGACTCACCGCCCAATGCCGCCGTCCCCCTCTCCGAGCTGGACGGCCGGCCTCTCCCCCAGGACCAGGTCTACCTGCGCAACAGCTTCCCCACCCCCGGGCCGAACGAGGTCACAGAGGAGATCGAAGTGGTCCTCCCCGGGCAGCCGTCACGCACCTTGACCCCGGAAGATCTGGGCAGATTGGCTCCGGTGACGATGAACATCGTCCTCGAATGCGCCGGCAACGGGCGATCGTTCATGAGACCGGTGGTCACCGGGCTGGCATGGGGGCTGGGAGGGGCGTCGCCGATCCGGATTGGAGGAGTGCGTCTCATCGACGCGCTTGGAGCGGTCCCCGAGGAGGTGGTGGAGGTGGTGCTCACCGGATTCGACCGGGGAACGGTCTCGCCGGAAGGTGAGGTGCCCTATCAGTTCTCGGTTCCCGCCGACCTGGTGCGGGACGGCTCGGCGTTGCTGGTGACGCATGTGGGCGGCGAGTTGCTCGGGCATGAGCACGGCGGTCCGGTGAGGTTCATGCTGCCCGGTCACTACGCCATGAAATCGGTCAAGTGGCTGACCAGGATCGAAGGGGTCACCACCCCGTTCACCGGCCACTTCGTGAATCGGTACCGCTATTTCGGCGACCACACCTTCGAGGACGGCTCCCCGGTGGCGGAGATCCAGGTCAGGTCTGTGATCGCACGACCCATCGACGGTGAACGATTGCCGGCCGGGCCGGTGACGGTGGCAGGCTCTGCCTGGACGGGCACCGGAACCATCGTCGCGGTGGAGTTGTCTGCCGACCACGGTCGAACCTGGCTCGACGCCGACCTGGGCAGGGCCTCCGGTCGTGCAGCCGTCGACTGGTATCTCGAGCTGGCGCTCGGGTCGGGACGTCACACCGTCATGGCCCGGGCCCGGGACTCCGAGGGGAACGTCCAACCGCTGGAGCCGAGGTGGAATCGGGGAGGCTACGCCAACAATCTCATCCACCGGGTCGGCTTCGACATGGCCTGATCACGCGGCGGCAGCCCGCCCGACCGGCGTCTGCTGGCCGAGACTGCGATGACCCGCCGGGAGGTCGGGTAATGATCGAGTGAGGGTTGGTCTCGGCCAAAGTCGGCCGGTTATCAATCCGGGGCCATTGCGGCAATGGCCCCCGCCACCACTCGAGGAGAATCGAGGTGGGCGTTCCAGTCGTCGGCCAGCACCTCGAACTCGGCATCGGGCAAGGCCTCCTGCACCCGGTCGACGGACTCGCGGGGGACATCGCCCTGCTGGCTCCACAGGTAGTAGACCGGGGCGGTGATCTCATTGAGCTTCGAGGGCACCTGGGAGGCGGCCGGGGTGCGCCGGAAGGCCCGGATCGACTCGGCCGTGTCGATGACGCGCTCGGCGAGATCCCGGGCCTCGACCTGGCTCCGGGTCGGGCACCATCCCCCTGTCTCACAATTGGGAGCCCAGCGGTCGCCGGCGAAGGGACCGGCAGTCTCCAGCGCGAACGTCGCCGCGGGCCCTACCCAGGGCAGCTTCTGGACGAACTCGGCCCAGCCGTCGGGCTTGTAGAAGTCGACATCGATCATGACCAGGCCCGCCACCAGCTCGGGCTGGATCACGGCGATCTCAGACCCGACCTCGCCGCCCAACCCGACGCCGGCGATGATCACCGGCTGGCCGATGCTCTGCTCGATGACTCCCGCCACCTGCTCCGCCATCGAAGCGACAGTGTGCCTGCTCCCCTCGGTGGGAATCCGCTCGCTCAGGCCGAAACCAGGGAGATCGATCCGCATCACCTCGAACGTCGCGTCGAGCTGGGCGACGACGCCATCCCATGTCACTCCGCCGGCGACGTCGATGTCGTGCAGCAGCACGACGGGAGCGGGCCCCTCGCCCTCCCGCACCACGTTGAGCTCGGTGCCATCGGTGGTGACGAGCCGGTCCAGCTCGAGGTCTTCCAGTGAGACGTCCTCGATCAGATCCATCCGCTGTCGGGTGACAGCGGTCCAGACGACGATCCCCGCGGCGACGACGAGCAGGATCAGCACCACTATCCGAACCAGGACCCGGCTCGGAGCCTCGGCTTTGGGGGGTGGGCGGAGACCGGTCATCTCAGGTCTGCCTCGATCCCAGACGACCGAGGCTCGGCTCGAGGTCGAAGTCCGTCGGTCCTGATGCGCCCCGCCATAGAGTTCACGTTAGGAAGGTCGGCCATCGACGAATGGTCAATGGAGCGGGCGCTCGACCGGGTCAGCCCATTCGCTTTGTGACAGTTTCGATGATCAGGTCTACCGAGGGGATCGCCATGTCCTCGAGTGCCTCGGCGGCCGGGAGCGGGATGTGGGGCGTGGTGATCCGCACCACCGGCCCGTCCAGGTCCCAGAACACCTCGTCGGCGACGATGGAGGCGATCTCGGCTCCCCAGCCGCAGAGCCTGGGGTTCTCTTCGACGGTGAACAAGCGACTGGTCTTGCTGACCGATCCGAGGATGGTCCGGGTGTCGAGTGGCACCAGGGAGCGCACGTCGATGACCTCGGCCGATATAGCCTGCTCTGCCAGCCGTTCGGCGGCCTCCAGCGCCCGGGGAACCATCAGGGCGAGGGCGGCAATGGTGCAATCCGTGCCCTGCCGCACCACCCGGGCCACTCCCAACTCGTCGACGATCTCACCATCCGGGACCTCACCCTTGTCCGCCATCAGCGATTTGTGCTCGAGGAACACCACCGGGTCCGGATCCCGGATCGAAGCCGCCAACAGACCGACGACGTCCAGCGGGGTCGATGGCGCCACCACCTTGAGACCAGGGATCATCATCACCCAGTTCTCGACGCTCTGCGAGTGCTGGGCGCCGAACCGGGATCCCCCACCGTTGGCGGTGCGCACGACGACCGGGATGCTCACCTGACCCCCGGTCATGTAGCGGGACTTGGCCATCTCGTTGGCCAGCAGGTCGAAGCACACCGCGATGAAGTCGGAGAACATGATCTCGGCGATCACCGGCACCCCCGTCATGGCGGCGCCCATCGCCGCACCGAGGATGGCCTGCTCCGAGATCGGGGTGTCCCGGATCCGGTCCGGGCCGAACTCCTCGAGCAGCCCGACGGTGGTCTTGAACACGCCCCCGGCCCCGGCGATGTCCTCACCCAGCATGACCAGGGTGGGGTCACGTCTCATCTCCTGGGCGATGCCGTAGGCGACGGCTGTCCGATAGGTCAGTTCCGCCATGCCGAGCCTCCATCCGCCCAAACGTCGGTCATCAAGTGCTCCTCACCGGGGGGCGGGCCAGCCTTGGCGAACTCGGTGGCTTCGTCGACCCGTCTCGCCACGTCCTGCTGGATCGCGCTCAGATCGCCTTCGGGGACTCCCAGCCGGAGCAGCCGCTCGTGGTACATCGGGATCGGGTCCCGCGCCTTCCAGGCCTCCACCTCGGCCGGCGGCCGGTACTTGGCCGGGTCGGCCCGACTGTGACCCTGCTCCCGATAGGTCTGGGCCTCGACCAAGGAGGGGCCCTCGCCCCGCCGGGCCCGCTCGATCACTTGTCGTGCCACCTGGTAGACGGCATCGGCGTCGTTCCCGTCCACGATGATGCTCTCCAAGCCGTAGGCGGCGGCCCGGTCGGCGGCCGGATTGGGCACCGCGGTGATCAGGTCGATCGGGGTGTACTCCATCCACAGGTTGTTCTCACACACGAAGACTGTGGGCAGGTCCCAGACGGCGGCCAGGTTCAGTGCCTCGTGAAAGGCGCCGATGTTGGTCGTCCCGTCGCCGAAGAAGCACACCGCCACCTGGTCGGTGCCTCTCATCTGCGCCGACCAGGCGGCTCCGTTGGCAATGGTGAGATGGGCCCCGATGATGGCGTAGGAGCCCATCACCCCATGCTCGACCGAGGTGAGGTGCATCGAGCCTCCCTTCCCCTTGAGGATCCCGTTCTCACGCCCCAGGAGCTCGGCGAGGACCGGCCCCGGCTCGGCGCCCCGGGCGAGGGTGTGGGCGTGGCCGCGATAGGTGGCGAATGTGTAATCGTCGGGTCGCATCGCCTGCCCGAATCCGGTGGCCACCGCCTCCATGCCCAGGGAGAGGTGCGAGGTCCCCTTGACCAGGTTCTGGAGGAAGAGGTCATAGGCCCTCTTCTCGAACTGGCGCAACAGCTGCTGCAGCTCGTAGAGCTCGAGTCTTTGCTCGATGGGGATGTCGACTCGATCGTTGCCCCGGTCCTCGGGGGAGGGGAGCCGCGGCTCCCGCAGGGCATAGTCGTATAGACCCGGATCCTTCTGCCTGGTGCTCATGGACGCCAACTCACTCCTCGCGTGGGACACAAAGGTAATGATTGGAGAAGGAGCCCGATGCATCGAGGGGCATTGGGGCCCCTAATCTCGGCACGATGAGCATCACCGCCCCTTTCGGGACGTGGGCGTCCCCCATCTCGGCCGCCGACACCGTAGGTGGGGTCGTCGACTTCGCCCAGATCGCCCTCGACGGCCAGGATCTGTACTGGGTCGAGCGTCGTCCTTCCGAGGGCGGTCGCCAGGTGCTGGTGCATCGGGACGCCTCGGGTCGCATCTCCGACTTGACCCCGGCGCCGGTCAACGTGCGGACCCGGGTCCACGAGTACGGCGGCGGGTCGTTCGTCGTGGGTCGAGGGCGGGTGGTCTACTCGGAGTTCTCCGACCAGCGTCTCTACCTGGCCCCCACAGCCACGCCGATCACACCAGAGCCACCTGTACCGGGGGGTCTGCGCTATGCCGATGGCCGCTTTCTCCCCGACGGGAGCATCGTGTGCGTCCGGGAAAGTCACGGTGAGGGCGAGGCGGTCAACGAGATCGCCCGGGTCGACCCGTCCACCGGGTTGGTCACGGTACTGGCCTCGGGGCGGGACTTCTACGCCTCTCCCCGGCCCTCGCCTGAGGGCGACCGGCTGGCGTGGCTGGAATGGGACCATCCCAACATGCCCTGGGACGGGACCGAGCTCATGACCGCTTCGATCACCGATGACGGGCTGACCCAGGTGGAGAGAATTGCCGGGGGCAGCGACGAATCGGTGTTTCAGCCGGAGTGGGCCCCGACCGGCGACCTGGTATTCGCCACCGACAGGAGCGGTTGGTGGAACCTGCACCGCTTCGAGGGTGGCAGATCGACTCCCATCCTGACCATGGAGGCGGACTTCGGCTTGCCGGCGTGGATATTCGGCTTCACGACATACGGGTTCCTCTCCGGGGGCCGCCTCCTCGCCGTCTTCTGGGAGGGCGGTGTGGACCACCTGGCAGTCATCGACGCGGATGGCAGGCTCACCCTTCTCCCCGATGACCTGACCTGCCACGCCTTCCCGGTGACAGATGGCGAGTCCCGTGCCTGGTTCGTTGGCTTCGGAGCGGAGACACCCAACGGCATCTACGAGCTCGATGTCGGTGAGGGCGAGCTGAGAGTCATCCGGTCGAACCCGATGCCGGCCGAGCCGGGATATGTCCCCAAGCCGCGGATCATCACCTACCCGACCGGGGAGGGGGAGGTCGCACACGGGGTGTTCTATCCACCGGCCAACCCGGACTACCAGGGGCCGGAGGGGGAGAGACCACCTCTGATCGTCAAGGTGCACGGCGGGCCCACCTCTCACGTCTATCCCCGGCTCAGACCGGATTTCATGTTTTGGACGACCCGGGGCTTCGGACTCGTCGACATCAACTACCGCGGCGGGACCAGCTATGGCCGGAAGTTCCGCAACCGGCTTCGTGACTCCTGGGGAATCGTCGATGTGGAGGACAGTCTGGCTGCCGCCCGCTATCTGGCCGAGGGCGGAGAGGTCGACGGTGACCGACTCGTCATCACCGGCGGAAGCGCCGGTGGCTACACCACCCTGGCCGCCCTCGCCTTCGGCGATGCCTTCAGTGCCGGGGCCTCTTATTACGGGGTGGCCGACATCCGTCTCCTCGCCGATCACACCCACAAGTTCGAGTCGCGCTATCTCGATGGTCTGGTCGGCACCGACCGCGAGGAGATGCGGCGCAGGTCCCCGCTCAACTCGGTGGACCAGATCACCGTCCCCGTGATCCTGTTCCAGGGTCTAGACGATCTGGTCGTGCCCCCCGAGCAGGCCGAAGTCATCGCCGACGCGCTGGCCGAGAACGGCATCCCCCACGCCCATATCACCTACGAGGGCGAGGATCACGGGTTCCGCAAGGCGGAGAACCTCATCCACAGCCTGGAGTCGGAGCTGGTCTTCTATGGGGAGGTGTTCGGGTTCACCCCCGCCGGCGACCTCCCCCCGGTCTCGATGGTGAGGGGGAAGGGCAGGTGACCAAGAGACCATTCCGTCACTCGTTCAAGGTCTGGGCGCAGGACCAGGACTGGAGGCAACTCCGTGAGATCTGGATCGAGGCCGACCGGGGCGGGTTCTGGGACGTGGTCTGGCTCAACGACCATCTGTACCCACCACGAGCCGAGGAAACCAGGCCGATGATGGACGGCTGGACCTTGCTCGGTGGTCTCGCCGCGGTGACCACGAGGATCCGCTTCGGGACCATGGTGACCGCCAACACCTTTCGTCATCCGGCGGTGCTGGCCAAGCAGGCGGTCACTCTCGATCACATGTCGCAGGGAAGGCTGGAGCTGGGAGTGGGAGCGGGGTGGCACGTCCGAGAGCATGAAGCCTTCGGCATCGAGCTCCCCCCGGTCCGCCGGCGTTTCGAGCTGCTCGACGAGACCTTCCAGATCCTGCACGGTCTGATGACCGAGGAGGTATTCGACTTCGTGGGCAAGCACCGCACCATCTCCGCGGCCCGGTTCGAGCCCAAACCGGTGCAACGGCCCAGGCCCCTTTTGTGGTGGGCGGGGCCGGGCCCAGACGCACCATCCCGCTCGCCGCTCGCTGGGCCGACCAATGGAACTTCCCCGACTACACCTCCGATCTCGACCTCTTCGCCTCGTCGCTGCGACGCCTCGACGAGGTCTGTGCGGAGATCGGCAGGGACCGGGGCGAGATCGAGGTCTCGGTCCAGTTCCGTTACCCGGGCGACCTGGCCGAGACGGCAGACCGGGTCACGGCCTACCGGGAATCGGGAGCGGACCACGTGCTGGTCAGCTTCTTCCCGCCGATCAGCACCGACCTCCCGCCCAAGGTCGCCGCCGCCCTGGGAGCGGCATAACCCCTTTTGGCGCGGAGATATCGACCTATAGGTC
>JBOGET010000189.1:0-3620 GCA_050741975.1 Acidimicrobiia bacterium | reverse complement strand
GTCGAGATCTCCGCGCCAGAACCGTTTGCGGCCCTAGGTCTGGGGTCTGAGGGGGAATCGGGCCGGGGACCGATGACACGAGGGACAGCCGGTAATAGGTTGGGGACATGAGCACCGCAATCGTCACCGGAGCGTCGCGCGGGTTCGGTCACGCCCTGGCCTCCGAGTTGGCCCGGGCTGGATGGAACTTGGTGATCGACGCCCGCGACGGGTCCGAGCTGGAAAGCACGGCAGACGCCATCGACGAGCTCGGCAGCGGACGGGTAGCGGGCCTTTCCGGCGATGTCACCGACCCGTCGCATCTCGCGTCATTGGTGGAGACCGCCGCAGGCTTAAGTGACTTCGCACTCCTGGTCAGCAACGCCAGCATGCTCGGGCCCAGCCCCCAGCCCCGACTCGCCGACTACCCGGTCGATGTCCTCGAAGCCGTGGTTGCCACCAACGTCCTCGCCCCTCTCCGTCTCATCCAGCTCTCGCTGTCTCATCTGAGGCGTGCCCGGGGGACGATCGTCAACATCACCTCCGACGCCGCGGTCGAGGCCTATGAGGGGTGGGGTGGCTACGGGTCTTCCAAGGCGGCCTTCGAACAGCTCTCCAACGTACTAGCCGCCGAAGAGCCGGATGTCAGGGTGTACTGGTTCGATCCAGGCGATATGCGGACCAGGATGCATCAGGAGGCGTTTCCCGGTGAGGACATATCGGACCGGCCCCTTCCCGAGACCCGGGTCCCGGCCCTGATCCGCCTCCTCGATGGTGAATTCCCAAGTGGCCGATATACGGCCGATCAACTCCTGGCGGAGGCGATGGGAGCATGACCGCCCCAGCCATCGTCCACCCCGTCGACCTGCTCGACGGGTTCGTCGTCCCCCCCGAGTTGGAGGCGACCAGGCCACCGGAGACCCGTGGGATGCGCCGGGATCAGGTTCGTCTCATGGTGTCGGATGGCGAGGAGATCCGGCACCGCCGATTCCACGATCTTCCTTCCGAGCTGCGGGCCGGAGACCTTCTGGTGGTGAACAGCTCGGCCACCCTGCCCGCATCGGTGGTGGTGGAGGATGACCTGGTGGTCCACTTCTCCACGACGCTGCCGGGCGGTCTCCACATCGTCGAGATGCGGAGACTCTCGGGTGCGTTCTCCCTTCCCCACGAGGGCCCCCAGCCCGGCCGGGTGGTCCTGCCTGGTGGGGGCATCCTCGATCTGCTGACCCCATACCCGGTTGGCTCGGGCATCCGGCGTCTGTGGGCCGCCCAGGTCGATCTGGGGCGTCCCCTGGCCGAGTACCTGAGCACCTGGGGCCGGCCGATTCGCTATCGGCACACCGATGGCCCCTATCCGCTCGACGCCTATCAGACGGTGTTCGCCCGGTTCCCCGGCTCGGCCGAGATGCCCAGCGCAGGCAGGCCGTTCACCGATCGTCTGGTCACCTCACTCGTCACCTCCGGGGTGTCGATCGCCCCCCTGACCCTGCACACCGGTGTTTCCTCGCTCGAGACCGGAGAGGCCCCCTATCCGGAGTGGTTCGAGGTTCCGGAGCCGACAGCGGCGTTGGTCAACCACACCCGGGAGCGTGGCGGCCGGGTGATCGCGGTGGGGACCACGGTGGTGCGCGCCCTCGAGACTACGGCCGACTCCCGTCGTCTGTCCCATCCGGCACGATCATGGACCGATCTCGTCATCGGCCCCGAGCACGAGCTGAGTCTGGCCGACGGACTGATCACAGGATGGCACGAGCCGGCCTCGACTCATGTCGACCTGCTCCAGGCCGTGGCCGGTCGACACCGACTCGCCGACAGCTACCGGAGCGCTCTCGAATGTGGGTATCTGTGGCACGAGTTCGGGGACAGCCATCTGATCTTGCCCGGCTAGGACGCATCAGCCGGAGCCGGCCTGGCTTCCCAGCCGGGCGAAGGGCGCTGTCGAACATGCTGCGGCTAGGCGAATCTGGTCTTGGGCCGCTCCTGGAGCACCTCGTCGACGTAGACGTCGGTCTTCTCGTTGTAAAAGGCGACGAGGCCGGCGATCTTCTGCGACTCGGGAAGCGGGAAGTCATAACCCCAGACGATGTTCTCATGTGTCTCGCCGTTCACGGTCGCCGACCAGTATCGGGCGGTGCCCTTGTAGGGACAGGCCGTGGCCCGCTCGGTCGGCGTGAACAGGTCCATGCGAACGTCGGTCTTGGGGAAGTAGTACCGGGTGGGAAGACCGGTTTCGAACAGGAACGAGGCGTTGATGCTGTCGGCCACGGTGACCCCGTCGATCTCGACGCGAACCCGACGGCCCGAGGGCAGGATGTCGACGCGGGTATAGGGGTTCCGGGCGTGGACGAAGACCTCTTGGTCCTCCTCGAACCAGTGATCCATCGTCTTCCACACGAAGACGTAATGGTCGGCGCATTCCGGGATCTGGGAATCATGGAAGGCGTAGGCCGCCCCTTCGGAGTCGCCGGCCTTGACCACGTACTGGGTGGCCTCGCCCCGGCTGGGGGAATGATGGGTCTCACCGGTCGGGACGAGTAGATCGGTGCGGACATCACCGGGCGGGAAGTAATACGTGGGGAAGTTGGGGACCTCCCAGACGAGGAGAGGCGAGATCGTGTCGGCGATGATCTGGCCGCCGAGCATGACCCTCACCCGCTTCGAGCCCGGCTCGACCCTGACACGGCCACTGTCGGTCATCAACTGGAGAAGAACGCCGGATCATCCGCCGGGATTCCCGCCTCAAGCGGAGAGCGAGGCAAACCGGGTGGTTCGGGCCAGGTCCATCGACTCCCAATAGGCGCCGAGCCGAAGCTCTAGGGAGGTAGGTGTCTCGGCGTAGATGCGCCGTCCGAGGATCCGGGAGGCGGTCTGGAGATCGGAACGACGCTGCGAGGCAAGGGCGCTCATGAGTGACCGCTCGATGGGGTTGGGGCAGAGGTCGTGCCGGTCGGCGAGGAGCCGAAGCAACTCGGCGAGATCATGGTCCTGACCGAGGAGATCGGCGATCCGGTCGAGGGTGATCGCCATCCCGAGCATCACCTCGGGCCACAGCGGAGTCAGGATCTCCACCTGGTGCTTGAGGTACTTGACCCGCTTCCGCCAGAGGTGGAACGACTCGACGCTCGTAACCTGGTAGGCGGCCACCATCTCCCGTCGCCCCCGGGCGTGGGTCGCCTTGAGCCCGGGGCCCACGGCCCGGAAGTCTTGACGCAGGCCCATGCCATAGATCGTCCTGGCATCGGGGTCGGTGGGCCAAGACTCGTAACGCCCGCGCGCTCTCTCCAGATTCGATATCAGCCGGGGGATGATCCCCGGGTCTTCCATGGCCTGTTGCTCGATTCGATCGCGACGTGCGACCAACCGGTCCACGACCTCGTCGAAGGTGCCTTCGGCCAACAGTGGCCCGTACAGACTCCGGATCTCGTCCGCCCCGTTGACCAGCACTGCGGCGATGCGGACCTCGGAGACGAGACGAGCCGTGTCGCGCATCAGCCGGTTCTCGAAGTGGTACACCTTCTCACCGATCTCATAGCGGACCAGACGGAGCAGGGCCCTTATCCGCTTCATCGACTTCCGGGCGGTGTGGACCGCCTCTCCAAACATCTCCTCACCGTCGTAGAAGCCGGAGATCGCCTCGTCGA
>JBOGET010000188.1:0-45747 GCA_050741975.1 Acidimicrobiia bacterium | reverse complement strand
GTCTTCATCTCGGTCTCGGCGCGGTCCCGGGCGACGGCCGCGCCACGGGCCATGATCCTCTCGACCTCGGCATCGTCGAGCGTCTCGTAGGCGGCCCGAATCGGGGCCAACCCTTCGGCTATCGCCTCGGCGACGGCGATCTTGAACGCCCCGTACCCGGCGTGGGCGTACTCGGCTACCAGCTCCGGGATGGGCCGGTCGGCAAAGACGCTGAACAGCTCCAACAGATTCGTGATGCCGGGTTTGGTCTCCCAGTCGTGGGCCACGTCGGTCCCGGTGTCGGTCACGGCCGCTTTGACCTTCCTCATGATCTGGTCGGGGGTGTCCTTGAGCAGGATCCGCGAACGGGGGCTCGGGTCCGATTTCGACATCTTCACGTAGGGATCGGTGAGGGACATGATGCGGGCCCCGATCTCGGGGATGATCGTCTCGGGGAGCGGGAACTCCTCACCGAACCTGGCGTTGAAGCGCTGGGCGAGGTCCCTGGTCAGCTCGAGATGCTGCGCCTGGTCATCACCGACCGGGACCGCATGCACCTTGTGCACCAGGATGTCCGCTGCTTGCAGGACGGGGTAGGCGAAGATCCCGAGGTTCTGACGAGCCCGATCGGCCTTCTCCTTGAACTGGGTCATCCGCTCCAATTGGCCCAGACCGGCCAGGGTTCCGAGGATCCAGGCCAGCTCGACGTGCTGGGGCACCTCGGACTGGTAGTAGAGCAGCGACCGTTCCGGGTCGACACCCACCGCCAGGAGCATCTTCGCCGACTCCAAACGCCCCATCCTGAGATCCGCGGCCTCGTAGGGGATGGTCATGGCATGGAGGTCGACGACGCAGTAGATGGTCTGGTCGTACTCATCCTGCAGAGCCACCCAGTTCGTCAGGGCTCCCACATAGCTTCCCACGTGAAAGTCGCCGGTGGGCTGGATGCCTGAGAAAACTCGCTTCGGTTCCATGCCGACGATTCTCGCCCTTCCGGCGAGCGTGTGCAACGGACCACGATGACGTGGGCGCGCCTGCACGAGCAGTGAGCTTGGGTGGGTGCGGCTCAGCCGGCGAAGGCGCTTTTGGGATCCCCGGCGATCTCCGGGGCCAGATAGTCGTCGACCAGATCGGCGATGTCGACCTCGGCCACCAGCACCGCAGCCCCCGAATCGGTGATGGCGTCGGACACCGGGATCTCCAACTCGTCGATATTGCCCCGGCTCAGCCCGCGGAGAGTCCAAGCCAGGTCCACGGCATCGAGGAACGTGAGCTCGGAGTCGACGGTGACAAAGGGTGCGATCACCTGGGCGATGTCGGCAATGTCGGTCGGGCTGCCGAAGTCGGACAAGTGACCCATCATCGAGAGCAGGAATTCCCGCTGCCGCTCGTTGCGGGTCAGGTCGTTGACCCCGGGCATCGTCCTCCAGCCGTTGCCGGTCAGCTCCTGGGTGCTGCGAGACCGCAGCCAGGCGAGTGTCTGGGCCCCGTTGGCCTGGGTGCAGCCGGCAGGCAGCTCGAGCTGCGCCCTCTGGTCTCGAACGGCACGCTCCAGACAGATCTCGTACCCCCCGACGGCGTCGACCGCCTCCTGGAACCCGGCGAGATCGACCATTGCGAAATGGTCGACGGTCTGGCCTATCACCGATTCCACGGTGCGGGTGAGAGCCGTCGGCCCATTCACGGTGTTGCAGCCCTGGAGGGCATCGTTCAGCCGGTGCTCCCCGCCCAATTGGCAGACGTTGTCGACCAGCAGATCGCGAGGCAAGGAGAGCAACGCCGCCCTCGAGCCGTCGGCGGGCCGGATCAGGACCATCACCACGTCGGCTCGCTCACCGTCGAACTCGCCGAAGCCCTCGATGCTCTCCAGCTCGTCCCTGGAGTCGGATCCCGCGAGAAGGAAGATCTCGAGACCCTCCGGCGCACTCGCCACCGGCCCGTCATCGGCGGTGGGCGCCTCGTCCGCGCCGCTGTCACCGGAATCGCCGTTCGGGGGGGTGTCCCGGTCGATGCTCACCCGATTCACGTCTCCCCATGTGGACATGGCGAGGTTCGCCCCGGCCACGAGGACCAGGGCAACGATCAATGCACCGGCGATGATCAAGCGTCTCTTCACAGGTAAGGCCTACAGATACCCCGGACGGCCGATTCTAAGCCAAACCGGACGCCTTGCATCCAGTGTGGAAGGCGGGAAGGGGCATCGGAGCACTAGTCGGCAAGCCCGAGGAGGGATCGCACCATGTGCGCCGTCGCCCCCCAAAGGGTGTCACCGTCCAGGTCGTAATACCAAACCCGACGCCCATTCCACGGCACATGCCACCACCGATCCTCGTCGGCCAGGTCCTCGAGACGCGGGGTATGGATCCGGGACACCTCCCGCTCACTGGGCACCAGGTGCAGTGGGGTGGCCACCCTGCCCACCACGGGTATGACCCACGGCTTGAACTCCACGGTGTCGATGGGCGGGAGGAATCCGAGGACCTCGACCCGGTGGCGCTCGATACCCACCTCCTCGTAGGCCTCCCGAAGGGCGGTGTCGATCGGGCCCGTGTCGTCGGGATGGGCCCTGCCTCCGGGGAACGAGATGTGGCCGGCGTGGGTGGGCATGGTGTCGGGCCTCTTGGTGAGCACCAGCCTCACCTCGCCTTCGTCATCCTCATAGAGAGGGGCGAGAACGGCGGCGACCTGGAGCCCTTCGGCAACGGGCACCTCCTCGACGAGGTGAAGCCTGTCCCACATCAAGTAATCAGGTTAAGCCCGCCGATAACCTGAGCTGGTGCCGAAGCCACTGCTCGAGACCGACCGCCTCTTACTGCAGAGATTCACCCGGCGCGACCACACCACCTACGACGAAGCGGCGCGGGCGTCGTTGCCCGAGCTGAACCAGTGGCTTCCCTGGGCCCGACTCGACTACGAGCACGGTGACACCACCGCTTTCATACGCGAGTCGATGCAGGCGTGGAAGGAAGAGCGGGCCTGGGACTACTCGATCAGGTTCAAGGACGACCCCGACCGGCACGTCGGGAGCATCTCGTTTTGGACCGTGTCCAAACTGGGGAAGATCGCCGAGTTCGGGTACTGGGTCCGCACCGACGAGCAATCGAAGGGGATCTGCACCGAGGCCGTGGACCGGCTGCTCGAGGAGACGTTCAACTCGCTCGGCTACCACAAGGTGACCCTCAGGATCGCTGTCGGGAACCATGCATCCGATCGGGTTGCCGAGAAGCTGGGCTTCACCCGCGAGGGGGTGCTCCGCGAGGAGTTGCTGATCCGGGGCAACTGGGTCGACCACTCGCTCTGGTCCCTGCTCGACCGGGAGTTCAGGGCCCTGCGTCGTGGCGAGGTGCGCGGGAGTAGATGAAGGACCTCGATTCGCCGGCCCTTCGCGCCTGGCTCGATGAACGGGCGCAACAACACCAGTTCAGCGGGGTCGTGCTGGTCCGGGCGGGCGACAACACCCTGTTCGAGCATGCCTCCGGTCTCGCCCATCGCGGGCACCGGGTGCCGTTGACCGTGGACACCCGGTTCCAGGTGGCATCGGTCGGCAAGATGATCACGGCGGCGACCGCTCTCAGAATGGTCGAGAAGGGTGCGCTCAGCCTCGATCGCCCCCTCACCGGGTTCCTCCCGCCCCAGTACCGGCCGGCGAGTCTCGACGAGCGTCACACCCTCCATCACCTCCTGTCCCACACGTCGGGGCTGCCCAACTACCACGACGACGAGGACGAGACATGGGAATCGTGGACGAGTGCCCTGGATCGGGTCCCGGGCCCCAGGGCCCGGGGGCCTCTCGACATCCTCCCCCTGTTTGCCGACCTCCCGGCCGTAACCGATCCCGGCGAGTACATCTACTGCGATGCCAACTTCATCCTGATCGGGGGCCTGATCGAGTGGGTCTCGGGAATGCCCTTTGCCGAGGTGGCGACGGAGGAAGTGCTGACACCGGCGGGCATGACCCGCTCGGGCTTCTTCCAGGTCGACCTGGAGCCGGAGGGCTACGCCGTCGGCTACATGGTGACCGAGGAGCCGGTCGAGACCTGGCGATCGAACGTCTTGAGCCTCACCGCCGGCGCCATGCCCGACGGTGGGATGACCAGCACCGCCCAAGACCTGGACCGCTTCCTCGCCGCGTTGCGGTCGGGGAGGATCCTCGCCTCGGAGACGGTGTCACTGATGCTGACCCCACACGGTGTCGACGAGGACAGCCCGGAGGCATACGGCTACGGGATGGAGCTGGTGGTCGAGAACGACGTGGTGACCATCTACGGTCATGGCGGCCTCGACCCGGGAGTCTCGACCATGGTGTCTCACTACGTGGAGCCAGAGGTGACGATCGTGGTCCTCTGCAATCAAGACCGGGGCTCATGGGCCGTGGCGCAGCGGCTTGCGGAAGAGTTGGGCCTGTCCGACCCAAGGGAGTAGCGATGGACGAGGCGGCAGCCCGGGCCGGCCCGCGTTGAATCAGCCCCCGCTGGCTATCACCCGGCTTGCGTCGCCGACAAAGGTGGCGACGGCGGGGAAGAGACCGATCACGACCGTTATGGCCAGTGCTACCAAGAGAGCAAGGCGCAGCGAGCCGGCGGGTGCCGCTTCGGCATCGGGAGCGAACTCGCCGACGGGGTCGTCGAGCCAGACCGACTTCACCACCCGGGCGTAGTAATAGAGGGCGATGACCGAGTTGACGGCCGCTATGGCGGCCAGCACGACCGTGGCGGTGCCTCCGGCGATGATCACCGAGCGGAACATCGCGAACTTGGCGAACCACCCCGCCAGGGGCGGGATGCCGGCCAGACTGAAGAAGAAGACGGTGACCAGGACCCCGAGTCTGACGTCTACCTGGGCCAGACCCGACCAGGCCTGGATCTCGCCGGAGCGGGTCTTGCGGGCCCCGGCGATGACCACGGCAAACGCCCCCAGGTTCATCACCGCGTAGATGACCAGATAGATGACCGTGGCCGAGAACGCCTCGGCCAGGTCGGCCCCGGCCACGGCGGCAGCGGCGAAGGGGACCAGCATGAACCCCGCCTGGGCGATCGAGGAGTAGGCGAGGAGACGGACGATGTTGCCCTGGCGGAGCGCGGCCAGGTTGCCGATCGTCATCGAGAGGGCCGCCAGCAGCCAGAGGGCCGGGGCCCAGATCTCGGAGAGATCGGGAAGGGCATGATACATGACCACCAGGAAGGCGACGAACCCGGCTGCCTTGGAGTTGACCGACAGATAGGCGGTGACCGGGGTCGGCGCCCCTTCATAGGTGTCGGGCGCCCAAAAGTGGAACGGGACCGTCGATGTCTTGAACCCGAACCCGACGATCAACCCGAAAAGGGCCACCACCATCATCGGCTCATCGGCCAGACCGCTGGTGGCCTCGGCGAGACCGGCGAAGGTGATCTCCCCGGTGAGCCCGTAGAGCATCGACATCCCGTAGAGCAGGATGGCCGTGGAGAGGACGCCGAGGATGAAGTACTTCATCGAGGCCTCGTTCGACTTGGCGTCACCTTTCCGCCAGCCGGCGAGGAGGTAGAGCGGCCCGGTGGTCAGCTCGAGCCCGATGAAGAGGACGATCAGGTCCCGGGACGAGGCCATCACGAGAGAGCCGAGCACCGAAGCCAGGAGGAGGAAGTAGTACTCGCCCTGGTAGTAGCGATCGGACTCTATGTAGTGATGGGACATGAGGAGGACGAGGTAGGCCGAGACGATGAAGACCCCCTTGAGGATCACGGCGAACTCGTCGACCACGTAGGAGCCGTCGAACATCGACCTCGTGGTCCCGTCCCCGCCCAGCATGACGAGGGGAACGGCGGCCAGAGCGGTCCCGGCCACCGCCGCGGTGGCGGTCCAGTACTTCTGGGAGCGGGGCAGGACGAGATCGAGGGTGAACACCGCGAGCATGGTCGCCACCACCACCAGTTCCGGCGCCAAAGCCAGATAGTCGATCTCGAAGGTCACCGTTTTTCCTTGCCGGCCGACTTTGCCCTTCGGCAACCCTCGGCCCCGGGTAGGGATCTCGGCTCGCCCTCTCGCACCTCAGGGCAAACAGACGCCGGTCGGCCGGAGCTGCCGCCTCGCTCACTATCCAACCCTTCCCTTCGGCAACCCTCGGCCCCGCGTAGGGGTCTCGGCTCGCGCTGTCGCACCTCAAGGCAAACAGACCCCGGTCGGACCGAGCTGCCGCCTCGCTTGTCGGCCGAGCCCACCTCAGGGCAAACAGACCCCGGTCGGCCGGCAATCAGAGCCGCCACGCCGCTCATCCTCCCGAGCCCAGTGAGGCCACGGTGTCCGGGTCGAAAGCCATCTCCACCAGGGAGACGACACTGTCGGTGGTGGCGTTGAACACCACTTTGGGGTAGAAGCCGATCACCACGATCAGGACGATGAGCGGCACCCAGGCGCTCAGCTCGAAACGGTCGACGTCGTGGAACTCGCGACCCTGCCACTCCTCGCCAGGCTCGCCCAGGTTGACCTGCTGGAGCATGTAGAGCATGTACCCGGCGGTGAGAACGGTGCCCACAGCTCCCAGGACCATCGCGGTCCTGAACACCCCCAGGGAGAGGCCTCCAAGCGGGTTGTAGGACCCGACCAGAGACATGAACTCCCCCCAAAACCCGGCCAGCCCCGGGAGCCCGAGGGAGGCCATGGCGGTGAAGGCCAGGATGCCGCCCATCACCGGCATCAGTTTCATGTTCCCCCCGAGACGCGACATCTCCCTCGTGTGATAGCGATGTGACATCGAGCCGGCGAGGAAGAAGAGGAGACCGGTGATCAGACCGTGGGCCACCATCCCTATGATGGAGGCATTGATCCCGACATCGGTCAATGTGGAGATGCCCAGCATCACGAACCCCATGTGGCCGACCGAGGAGAAGGCGATGAGCCGTTTCATGTCGGTCTGGGCCAGACACGCCAACGACCCGTAGATGATCCCGATCACAGCGAGGATGGCGATGGCGGGTGCCCAATTCGCCGCCTCCTCGGGGAGGATGGGGAGCGAGATCCGGATGAACCCGTAGGAGCCCAACTTCAGCATGACGGCGGCGAGGATGACGGATCCCACGGTGGGGGCGGCGGTGTGGGCATCGGGAAGCCAGGTGTGGAGGGGCCACATCGGGACCTTGACCGCGAAGCCGAGGAACATCGCCCCGAAGACGAGGAAGGCGAAGCCGCCGGTGAAGGCCCCTGCCGCCCCGAGCTGGGTGAGCTGAGGGATGTCAAACGTGCGTCCGAACTCACCGGCGTTGCCCGACTCGAAGTAGAGGGCGAGGAAGCCCAGCAACATGAACGCCGACCCGAACAAGGTGAAGAGGAAGAACTTGATGGCGGCGTAGAGCCGGGTCTGCACCTCTCGGCCGAAACCGGGGATCTTGCGGGGAGTGCGGTCACCCCAGATCCCGATCATGAAGTACATCGGGACCAGGACCACCTCGAAGAAGATGAAGAACAGGACCAGGTCCAGGGCGACGAAGGTTCCATTGAGCCCGGTGGCCAGGATCAACATCAGGATGAGGAACACCTTGGGGTTGCGCGGCTCCTCCCAGTGGTTCCAGCTGTAGATCACCGAGAGGACCATGACGAAGGTGGACAGGACCAGCAGGGGCAGGCTGATCCCGTCTACACCCAGGTGGTAGTTGGAGTTGATCGCCCCGATCCAGGTCTGGTTGACCTCGAACTGATAGGTGTTGTAGGGGGCACCGGAGAAGTCGAATCGACCGATCACGACGAGGGAGAGGATGAAGGCCAGTGCGGTCACCAGCAGAGACGTCGTCTTGAGCCCCGTCTCGTTGTCCTTGGGGATCAACCCGAGGAGGAGTACTCCGGCCAAGGGCAGGAACACGATGAGTGTGAGGGCCCACGTTTCGAACAGTTCCATCACTCGGCCTCTCCTATATCACGAACACGAACAGGACTATCAGGATCAGGGTGCCCCCGACGAAGGAGGCCGCATACTGCTGGACCCGACCGGTCTGCCACTTGCGCAGAGCCGACCCGGCCCCGTCGGCTCCCGCCGACAGACCATGGATCACGCCGTCGACCCCCCGCTGGTCGACCACTCCGTACACGAACGAGCCGAGGGCCTTGATGAGCAGGGCGACACCGTTGACGATGCCGTCGATGACGTAGTCGTTGACCCAGTTGGTGAACCGGGCCACCGGGCCCGTCGTCCCGGCCACTATGCCGTCGCCGAGATCGTCCATGTAGTACTTCCTGCGCAGCAACGGGTACAGCACCGGGACCTGGAACCGGTCTCGCTCGGCCTGGGTCTCCCGGTCCCTGCCCCAGATCCGCCAACCGAGGGCGACCCCGGCCAGGGCCGCAAGGATCCCGCTTCCGGCGAGGAGGAAGTCGATTGCCTCGGCGTGATGGTCCCCCATGGGCACGACCCGCACCGCCAGCCACTCGGTGAAGTTGCCGATGGCCGGGTATGCCACGCCGGGGATGTTGAGCAGGCCGAACAGGATCGAGGGGATAGCCAGGGCGACCAGTGCGCCGGTCATGATCCGGGGTGCCTCATGGGGATGACCGTGGCCCTTGTACTCGCCGTGGAAGGTGAGGGCGACGGCACGGGTCATGTAGAAGGCGGTGACGAAAGCGCCGGCGATGGCGATCCACATCACCGCGGTGTAACCCTCGGCGCCGAGGGTGGCCAGGATCTCGTCCTTCGACCAAAACCCGGCGAGGGGGAAGATCCCGGCCAGGGAGAGGGAGCCGACCACGAAGGTCCAGTAGGTGATGGGCATCGTCCTGCGGAGCCCACCCATGTCGCTCATGTTGTTGGAGTGGACGGCGTGGATCACCGCGCCGGCTCCGAGGAACAGCAGCGCCTTGAAGAAGGCATGGGTGAACAGATGGAACAGGCCGGCGGTGTAGCCCCCGGCGGCCACCGCGGTCATCATGTAGCCGAGCTGGGAGACGGTCGAGTAGGCGAGCACTCTCTTGATGTCGTCGGCGACCAGGGCGAGCAGACCCAGAGCGAAGAGGGTGATGGCACCGATGGCGACCATCCAGGGCCTGAAGTCGGCCGCCAGATTCTCGAACAGGGGGAACATGCGCGCCATGAGGTAGATCCCCGCGGTGACCATGGTCGCCGCATGCATCAGGGCCGAGACCGGGGTGGGCCCGGCCATGGCGTCGGGAAGCCAGATGTGGAACGGGAACTGTGCGCTCTTGCCCATGGCTCCCACGAAGAGAAGGGCGCCGCCCATGACGGCGACCGTGGAAAGTGATTCGACATGCTCGGCGGCGGCGGTGTTGATCTCGAAGAAGTCGAAGGTGCCCACCGCCAGACCGAGGATGATCGCTCCGAGGATCAGGCCCACGTCGGCGGTCCGGTTGACCATGAACGCCTTGTTGCCGGCGTTCACGTTGTCCATGTCCTCCCAGTAGAAGGCGATCAACAGATATGAGGCCAGACCCACCCCCTCCCAGCCGATGATGAGCTGGATCAGGTTGGGCGCTCCGACCAGGATCAGCATCGAGCCGGCGAAGAGCGAGAAAGCGGCGAAGAACCACGGGACCCTGACATCGCCATGCATATAGCCGACGGCGTAGATGAACACGATCAGGCCGACCACGCTGACCAGGAAGTACATCATGATGGCCAGCCCGTCGACCACCCAGCCCAGCTCGAAGACGAGGTTGCTCCCGATCCGGCCGATCTCGAAGGTCGTCGTGGCGAGGACACCGTCTGTCATGTTCATCACGAACAGGACCGTGGCCCAGAGGCTGTTGACGGCCAGAGCGCCGATGGCCAGCTCGGCCCCCTGGTTCTTGAGTCTCTTGCCAAAGGCGAGGATGAGGAGAAAGGCGAGGAGCGGAAGGACCAGCATGATCCCGGCGGTGTCCACCCAGAATCCCCCGGTGACCCCCGCCTCCACGGCGTGCCCGGCCTCGGTCGCAACGAACCACCTGATCGCTACCACCGCATCAGGTTGAGCTCGTCGACATTGGCCGACTTCCGGTTGCGGAAGATCATCAGGACGATGGAAAGACCGATGCCCACCTCGGCGGCGGCCACCGTGATCACGAATATGGCGAAGACCTGACCTATGGCGTCCGGCGTGCGGAGCACCGATTCGAAGGCGAGGAGATTGATGTTGACCGCGGTGAGCATGAGCTCGACGGAGAGAAGGATCAGGACGATGTTGCGTCTGACCAGGAGACCGTAGATGCCGAGGGAGAACAGCGCTGCAGCCAGGATCAGGAACTGGTTCAGGAGCATGTCCCACCTCCGGTGAGACACAGAACGGTGACGGCCCGCGGTGACATCACACCGCTCTCCTCTCCTCTTCCTCCAGCGGGCTGAGATCCCTCCGGGCGATGGTGACCCCACCGATGAGGGCGGCGAGCAGGACGAACGAGACAACTTCGAATGGGATGACGAATCTCCCGAGCAGGGCCACACCCAGGACCTCGGTGGACGTCGCGTCTCCGACATCGGCGATCGGGGTGGAGCCGAAAGCCGCGATCGAGGCCCAGGCGAGCAGGACGAACGTGGCCAGGGCCAGCCCGGCGGCCCAGGTCTTCTTGGCGGCGTCGAGTCCGACGTCGCGGCCGGTCGGGGCCCTGGTGATCATTATCCCGAAGAGGAACAGCACGATCACCGCGCCGATGTAGACCAGGACCAGCACCCAGGCGACGAATTCGGCGGAGAGCATGAGAAAGAGCACCGCGGTCCCGCCCAGCGTGGCCACCAGGAACAAGGCGGCGTGCACCACGTTCTTGGCGGTGACCACTCTCACCGCCGAGAACAGCACCGCCAGGCCTGCCACCAGAAACACCCAGTTGACGGGTGCCGAGACCCAATCGAGGACACTCACGATGCTGCCCCCCTCAATAGGATGCGGCAGCTCCGGCCGACCGGCGTCCGTTCGCCCTGAGGTGTGAGGACGCGAGCCGAGATCCCAGCCAAGGTCCGAAGGTTGCCGAAGGGAGAAGTCGGCCGGCAATTCAAGCGGGAGCTCACTTCTCGAGCTCCGGGTCGGGGGGGACGGTCTCCATCCAGTCCTGGAGACGGTCCATGTCGTGCATCATGTCCCCCATGTGGGTCTCTGAGTACTCGTACTCCGGCGACCAGAAGAGGGCATCGAAGGGGCAGACCTCGACGCAGATCCCGCAGTACATGCACAACGCATAGTCGATGTCGAAGCGGTCCAGCGTGTTGCGCACCTTGACCCGGCCCCCGGGCTTGTCCGGCGGCTTCTCCTCCTTGTGGCCCTCGATGTAGATGCACCAGTCGGGGCAGTTGCGGGCGCAGAGCATGCAGACCGTGCAGGCCTCCTGGTCGAGGGCGATCACACCGCGGGCCCGGGGCACGGGTGTCTCCTTGACCTTGGGGTAGTTGATCGTCGCCAGGTATTTCCCCGGACGGAATATGGTCCGGACCATGGTGTAGATGGTCACCCAGAGCCCCTTGATCATCCCGACGCCCGGGGGTACCCGTCGATCGGTCGTCGTGGTCATAGATACACCTTGAAGGCTCCGGTCAGGATGATGTTGGCGAGAGCGAGTGGGATCAGCCACCTCCAGGCCATGCTCTGGAGCTGGTCCTCCCGAAACCGGGGGAAGGTCCAGCGGAACCAGATCATGGCGAAGACGAGGAGGAAGGTCTTGCCGATGAGGATCACCGGCCCGGCGTAGGCCAGCACGTCCTCGGGGATTCCGGGCAGCCAATAACCGCCGAGGAACAGGGTCACCGCGATCGCCGACAACGAGAACATGTTGGCGAACTCGGCGAGGAAGAAGAAGAGGAAGCGGAACCCCGAGTACTCGGTCAGATACCCCATCACCAGCTCGGACTCGGCGATCGGCATGTCGAACGGGATCCGGCTCAGCTCGGCCAGGGAGGCGATCATGAAGATTCCGAAGCCGAGGAACTGGAGGATCACGTAGGGGTACCCGGCGGTGATCTGGGCCTCGACGATGCCGGACATGCTCATCGTCTCCGCCAGTATCACCGACCCGATCACGGCCAGGACCAGTGGCAACTCGTAGGCGATCAGCTGGCCCGCCGCCCTGAGCCCGCCCATCAGCGAGTACTTGTTGCCCGACGACCATCCGGCCATCAGGACCCCGACCGTGCTCAACGAGGAGATGGCCACGGCGTAGAAGATCCCTACCGAGAGGTCACGGAAGATCAAGCCTGGGCCGAACGGGATCACCACCAGGAGACCGACGGTGCTCACCAGGACCAGGGCGGGTGCGATCTTGAAAACCGGCCGGTCGGCCTCTGCGGGGACCAGGTCCTCCTTCTGGAAGAACTTGACACCATCGGCGATGAGCTGGGCCCAGCCCCACCGGCCGCCGGCGAAGTAGGGGCCGACCCGGGCCTGCATCTTGGCCGAGAGCTTCATCTCGGCGAAGCCGATCACCATCCCCACCAGCGGGATCATCAGGGCAACGAGCAGCAGCTTCCCTGCGAGCGACACCCAGAAGTTGGCGAAAAGGTCGGTCAGGAAAGTGGTCACTGCGTGACCTTCCCGTGTCTCTCCCCGCAGGGGGGAGTACCGACGAAGGCGGGGAGTGGGGATCTGAGGCCTCCCGCGCCAAGACCCGCTCCGGCCCTCCGCGCCACCTCCCCCAACGTCGCTTCGCCCCTGGGGGAGGAAACGCATGTCACTCTCATCGGTCCACGTCCCCTAGAACGAAGTCGAGGCTGCCCATGATGGCGATGATGTCGGGGACGAGGACTCCTTCCAGGATCCAGGGGAGGATCGAGATGTTGGAGAAGCTGGCGGAGCGGATCTTGAGCCGGTAGGGGCCCTGGTTCCCGTTGGCCACCAGGTAATAGCCCATCTCCCCCTTCGGGTTCTCCGCCCTCACATAGGTCTCGCCCTGAGGGACCTTTATCACTTTGGGCACCTTGGCCTGGAGCGGGCCCGACGGGATGCCGTCGACGGCCTGTTGCACGATGCGGACAGACTGGCGTATCTCCAGCAGCCGGACGTGCCAGCGGTCCCAGCAGTCACCGTTCTCCCCTACCGGGATCTCGAAATCGAACAGATGATAAGGGAGGTAGTCCTCCACCTTACGCAGGTCGAACCCGACTCCCGAGGCCCGGAGATTGGGCCCGGAAACGCCGTAGGAGGCAGCCACCTCCGAGGGCAGGATTCCGACCCCCTTGGTCCGGGCCACGATGATCTCGTTGTCGGCGACCAGGGCCTCGAGCTCGTCCACCGCCTCCACCACCTTGTCCATCGCATCCCGGGTCTCGGCGAGGAAACCCGCCGGCAGGTCCTGGATGACCTTTCGGGTGGACGAGCCAGACCCGTAGGCGGGTTTCACCCCCCCGATCCGGTTGAAGTTGGGGTGAAACCTGCCACCGGTCACACCCTCGAGCAGGTCGAGCACCCGCTCCCGCTCCCTTAGGGCGAAGAACAATGGTGTGGCCGCCCCCAGCTCCAGGGGATACGAAGCCATGAAGATGAGATGAGACGAGATCCTCGCCATCTCGGTCAGGATCAGCCTTATGTACTGGGCCCTCTCCGGCACCTCGACGCCGAGCAGCTTCTCGGCGGCCACGATGAACGGGACCTCGTTGGCGTACCCCGACACCCAGTCGATCCGGTTGACCAGCGTCGTGATCTGGGGATAGGTCCTCACCTCGGACAGCTTCTCGTATCCGCGGTGCATGTATCCGATGACGGGCTGGACGTCGTAGGCACGCTCCCCGTCGACCCGGGCCTTCAGTCTGAGCACTCCATGCGTGGACGGGTGCTGGGGCCCGATGTTGAGGGTCATCTCCTCTGTCTCCAGCTCGACCGAGACCGATGACTCGGAGAGATGGCGAACCAGGTCCTGGTCTAAGACCATGTCATGCCTCCGGGTTCTCCTCGGAGGGCCCTTCGGGCTCCTCCTCATCCCCACCGCCGGGCATCGCCTCGACGTCGACGGTGCCGGGCCAGGGCTTGACCTCACGACTGAGCAGCGGATAGCTCTTGCGCAGCGGGTTGCCCTGGAAGGAGTCGGGCAGGTACAGGTGTACCAGGTTGGGATGGCCCTCGAAGTCGATCCCGAACATCTCGTGGGCCTCCCGTTCGTGCCAGTTAGCCCCGGCATAGACCTCGATGAGGCTGGGGATCGCGGGTGAGTCCTTGGGGAGGTCGGTGGAGAAGGTGACCCGGCGCCCCTCGCTCAAGTCGCTCACGGTGGCCAGTAACTCGAGGCGATCCTCGACCTCATCGGGAAAGGGGTCCCCCACCTCGACCTCCGAGGACCAGTCGACCGCCGACAGCCAGGAGAAGAAGACGAGCCCGAGCTCGTCTCGGGCGTTGGACAGGGCTGCCACCCATTTGTCGGCGGGGACCCGCACCTTGACGGTGTCGAAGGCCACCGTGGCCTCGCCACCGACGGCCTCGGCCACCTGGTCGGCGAACTCCTGTAGCGGGTGGACGGTGGTGGGCTCGGTCTCAGACGGGCTCGAGGTCACGCCGATTCCATTTCTCTTTGATGTCCTCGCCCTGGATCTTCTTCTGGAGGAGGACGATCCCGTCCATCAGAGCCTCGGGGCGGGGAGGGCAGCCAGGCACGTAGACATCGACCGGGATCACCTGGTCGACGCCCTTGGTGACCGAGTACGAGTCCCAGTAGGGGCCGCCACAGTTGGCGCAGGACCCCATGGAGATGACGTACTTCGGGTCGGGCATCTGGTCGTAGAGCCTGCGAATGGCCGGCGCCATCTTGTCGGTCACGGTCCCGGCCACGACCATCAGGTCCGCCTGACGGGGTGATGCGGGAAGCGGGATGATCCCGAAGCGCATGAAGTCGAACCGTGGTCCTGAGGCAGCCATCAGCTCGATGGCGCAGCAGGCAAGACCGAACTGAAAGAGCCAGAGCGAATACTTCCGGGACCAGTTGAGAAGCCAGCTCACCGGCTTCGGGGCCCCGAACTTCTGGACTACTCCCACCGCAGGACTCCCTTGCGGACGGCGTAGACCAGCCCCAGGATCAGGATGGCGATGAAGATGAACATCTCCACCAGGCCGAACGTGCCCAGTCGCTCGAGCACGATGGCCCAGGGAAAGATGAAGACTGCCTCCACGTCGAAGATGACGAAGAGAAGCCCATACACGTAATAGCGAACGTAGCTCTGGCTCCAGCCGGATCCCACGGGGTCGACACCACACTCATAGGTGAGCATCTTGGTGGCCGAGGGGTTGGTGGGCCGCAGCACCGCGGCCACGCCGAGCATCACCATCACCAGGATCACGCCGAGGACGGCGAAAGCTCCGACTGTCAGATAGCTCTCGAAGTATGGGCTCATGCCGGTGACGGTTCGATGGACAGCACCGCGGCCGAGTATACGCACGGGTCGTTTCTGGTCGAAGTTGGGAAACTCCAACTGTCATCGGCAAAAACCTCGAGACAGGCCCTAGCCTGCGTCGATGATCGGCGCCCCTTCATACGACTCCCGCGGTCTGGTCAACCTCGTCGCGGAGATCGAATCGCGACTGATCGGCAGCTCGCCGTCCCCCCCTCTCGCCCCCGAGATCGGGGCCTTGATCCCCGAGGGGGAGACCGTTGTCATGGTGATGTTCGACGGGCTCGGAGTGGCCCAGTTGACCCATGAATCGGCCGGACCGCTCCTCACCTCACATCAGGCCACGTTGCACGCCCCCTTCCCCACCACCACCAGCGTCTCTCTCGCCACCGTGGCCACCGGGCTCCCCCCGTCGCGGCACGGTCTGATGGCCCATCTCATTTGGCTCGAAGAGGCGGGCCGGGTGGTCAACACCCTGAAGTGGGTCGATCTCTCCGGTCGGCCGGTTGCCCACGAATACGGGTCGTTCCTGCCGGGCCCCAATCTCTGGGAGCGTCTGCGCCAGGCCGGCGTCGAGCCGATAACGGTCCAGCCCACGTCATTCGCCGGAAGCCCGCTGTCCCGGGTCCTCTACCGCGGGGCCCGTTTCGAGCGAGCATGGGATGATCACGACCTGGTGGAGGCGACGGTCCAGCTCGCTTCGGAGCCAAACCGGTTCATCTTCACCTACTTCTGGCCGGTGGATTTCGCCGGCCACGTCTACGGGCTGCAGTCCGAGCAGTTGGCCGACTCCCTTCGTCTGGCCGTAGATCTCTGGGAGGGAATCGTCTCCAGGCTGCCCCCTGGAGTCACCGTGCTCGGGACCGCCGATCACGGGTTGATCGACTACGACGAGAAAGACAAGGTCCTCATTCGTCAGAAGCCGTTCGATGGCCTCCGCTACGGCGGCGACCCGAGGGGCCTGCAAGTCTGGGCAGAGGAGACCCGGCTCGAAGAGCTGGCGGACCTCACCGGAGGCGAACTGACGGATCCCCTGGCCCTGCTGGGGCCCGACCCGTGCCCCGAGACCAAGTCACGAATCGGAGACGCTCTCCTCCTGGCACCTCCGGGCAAGGTCTTGCTCCCGCCGGGATTCGACAAGCGTCTCCACAGCTACCACGGCGGTCTGGCCGATGCTGAGCTCGAGATCCCTTTGCTCGTGGGCTGATTCCGCGATCGCGTCGGTTTGGGCGATGGGATCAGGGGGTAGGTGGAGCGGGCCCTGAGAGGGCTCGGTCTACGACAGGAGGTAGACGATGTTCCCTGGTGGATTCACACCTACGGATCAGCCGCCGACGGAGCACGAGCGCCACACTCGCGTCCCCGAGGAGTTACGCGAAGAGGCACGAAGGAGAAGCGCCAAATCGGCATGGATCGGGTTGGCCATGATCGTGCTGATCGTCATCGCAGTGATCGTGTTGCTCTCCCTCATGCCCAACGTCTAGTGATCTGGACCACCAGTGTGATCCCCGCGCCCGACTCCTCGATCGGCTGACGGCCATGCATGACCTGTCCGGGACGGTTGTGGCCATCGTCGACACACACGACGCGGGGAGGGAGGCACTCGCCGCCCTTGCCGCCGAGCAGTACACGGCCGAGTTCCTCCATGGAGAGGAAGGACGGCTCCATCTCGCCCAGGAGGACGAGGATGGCCTGTCGGCGGTGGTCCGCAAGCTGATGCTCGCCTTTGGTGACGAGGCCCGAATCATGGACCGCCTCGATCGGGCCCTCGAAGAGGGGGCGGCGGTGGTCTCGGTGCTCGTCGATCCCGACAACGCCGATCGGGTCGCGATCATCCTCGAGGAGCACGGCGGTCACGACATGTGGCGGTTGGGTGAATGGAGTTTCAACCCCATCGGGTCCGAGGGGTCGGGGGAGGGCTGAGCCGCGCATGGGCCACGATCGCCACACTGTCGCCGTGTTCTCTCCGCTCATCTCCCTGACGGTGACGATCGAGCGGGGACGGGAGAACGGCCCGGACGACATCCACATCCACCCGGGGGGCCAGGGGTTCTGGGTGGCCCGGATGCTCCGCCATCTTGGAGAGAGACCGCTCCTGTGCGGACCGATCGGTGGAGAGTCCGGCGGCGTGCTGCGCGGGCTGATCAACCAATGGGGCATCGACCTCAGCCCGGTGGAGGTGCAGGAGAGCTCCCCGGCCACCGTTCAAGATCGCCGGTCCGGCGACCGGAGCTCGATCGCTGAGGCGGCGGCGCCCAGTCTCGCCCGTCATGAGCTGGACGACGCCTACGGCAAGATCCTCGACCACGCACTGAGCGCACGGGTTGTCGTCATCACCGGCCAGAGCACCGAGATCGTCCCCGTCGACACCTACCGCCGTCTGGGTCATGACCTGGCCTCTGCCGATGTCCGCGTCGTGGGCGACCTCCACGGCCAGGAGCTCGAGGCTTTCCTCGACGGGGGGCCACTCGACGTGCTCAAGGTCAGCGACGAGGACCTGTGGATGGACGGCACCCTGGAGAGCGACGATGAGCGATCGGTCCTCGACGAGCTCCATCGATTCATCGAGGCCGGGGCCAGAAATGTGGTGATCTCGCGGGCCCAACGTCCCTCTCTTGCCCATCTCCGCGGCACGACATATCGGGTGAAAGGGCCCGAGTTGGAGCCGGCCGACTTCCGCGGCGCAGGAGACTCCATGACCGCCGGCATGGCCGCCGCCATCATCCGCGGTCTGAGCCCCGAGGAGTCGCTGCGGCTGGCATCGGGCGCGGGTGCGGCCAACGTCACGCGGCACGGCCTGGGCAGTGCCTCCGACGATCTCATCCCGAAGCTGGCGGAGCGGGTCGAGATCGAGGTCCTCTCCTCGACTCCCGGATGACCATCCCACTGCGCGTCATCGTCACCAACGACGACGGGATCGACTCACCCGGCCTGAGCAGGCTCGCCTCCCGCATGGCCGAGGAGTTCGACGTCGTGGTGGCTGCCCCGGCCAGCGACATGTCGGGCAGCGGCACCGGCATCGGTGGCTTCGATCCGGTGATCGGTGTCGAGCTGACCAAGGTGGACATGGACGGCATCACTGCGTACACCATCGCCGGGCCCCCCGGTCTCGCCGTCATGGCCGCCGCCCTGGGGGCATTCGGGCGCTTCCCCGACCTGGTCGTGTCCGGCGTGAACGCCGGAATGAACACAGGTCACTCCATAATCCACTCGGGCACGGTGGGGGCCGCGCTGACGGCCCGCACCTTCCGCAGTCGGGGCATAGCGGTGAGTCTCGCCCAATCCGACCCCTGGCAATGGGACACCGCGGTCGAGGTCGGGATCTCGGCGGCGCGTTGGATCGTCGATCGAAGTGGTGGGCCTTACGTGCTCAACATCAACGTGCCCGGCGTCCCTCTCTCCGAGATAAATGGGATCCATTGGGCAGATCTCGACGAGTTCGGGTACTTCCGGGTGGCCAACGCAGACGTCGAGGACCGGAAACTGCAGTTCGTGGTCGGATCGTCATCTGCCGGCGCCGACCCGGCCACCGACACCGCACTCTGCGCCAAGAACTTCGTGACCGTGACCCCATTGTCGACGATCGAGCCCACTGCTTTCCCCGATCTCGATGCCACGTCCGTCTGGCAGCCATGAAGTGGCCGAATCGCGGTTTTGGCCCCACGAGGTTGGGGTAATGCCGGGTGACGGAAGAGGAGTTGCGATGGAATGCGCACACGAGCCGTGCACCTGCAGGGTGATGGAGAAGGGCGAGTTCTGCAGTGAGCCCTGCGAGCTGGGCACGATCTCCGGAGCTTTCTGCGGGTGTGACCATGCGGTGTGCCAGTCGAGCCGGGTCCGGATACCGGTCGTGGAATGACGATGAACCGGCTGAACCTGCTCGAGGGGGTGGCCTTGGGTGCCTCGGTCGTATACCTCTTCGATCCCTACCAAGGCCCGGCGCGACGCCGCCGTCTGGCCACCCGGGTCGGCAACGGGACCAGAGCCGCCGTCAGGTCGGGCCCGGCACACCGAGTTGTCGCCGCCCTCCGCTCTCGAAACCGCACTCGGTGGGTCATCCTGCGTCGGTCCCGGCGAGATCCCGTGAGCGAGTGGGATGTCCCCATGGCCACGGTGAACATCGACGTCGACCAAGGGACCGTCACCCTGCGCGGCGTCTTTCCCCCCGCCGAGGAGCCCCCGGTGAGAGTATGGCCCCACCGCGGCTTCACCCGGGCTCCCATGCGCCTCGTCGAAGGGGAGATGGACACGTCCGGACAGTGACCTTCGGGGGTTTGGACGGGTCCCAAAAGGGGTAAAAGAGCCTGGACCCAGGAAATAGCCATGTCAATCAACGTCTTTTTCGACGCGACTCGCCCGACTGTTTCGGGACAAGACCAAGTCAGCACCCTCAGTGCTGCATACCCCGACTCGTCCGTGGCCCATGCCGTCATCGACGATCTGGAGAGGGCGGGTCTTCGTCCCACGGTGATCGTCCCCTTGGGGCCCTGGACCGTTTCCTCCATCCCCGACCCCGGCGGAGGGCTCTTCGAGCACCCGATTAGGACCGCGGGCACCGGTGCTCTGATCCTCGGTCTCATCACGACGATCGGCTCCCTCATCTGGCTCGATGGGAGACAGTGGCTGCTCTACGCCGCGCTGGGTCTCATCGTGGGCGCCCTGACCGGATGGGTGGGCAGCGCCCTGGCGGCCACCGCCCACCCTGCCCGAGAAGAAGATCTCCTGGCCCACCCCGCCGGCGGCTTGACCGTCGAGGTCGAGGCCGAAGAGGCGCAACAGGCGAGACTCGCCGAAATCGTCATGGGACGTCACGGCCCCACCAACTTCCAGGCATGGACCAGGCCGGGGCCCCGATCGCCGACCGAACGGGTGATGTGGCAGCACGAAGACGGGCTCTCTCCACTCGAAGCCCTGGGATCATGGCTCGACGAAGCCAAGTCGAGCGGGGCGGTCGTGCCGCGGGGCAGACACCTACAGGCGGACCGCCTCCGTCCCTGAACGGCTGCGATGCCCGATGCCGCGTCTGCCATCGGACGCCGGTTAGGGTCCGCTTCGTGGGGCTCAGGCCGGCGTGGCCGGAAGGCGATCCCGCCACGAGATCACCCCGGAACATCTTCTGCAGATGCGCAGCGGGCTCGCCTGGGACCAGAACACCGGCGCCGACAACCCCGACATCGTCCCCCTCCTCACCGCCTCCGACGCATTCGCCTACGCCGCCGGCAAGGAGCTGGTCAGCCCGCCCGGCACCGAGTTCCTGTACAACACCGGAGGGAGCACCCTGATCGCCGGGATCATCGCCGATGAGGTGGGCCGAGGGGCGGACTTCGAGGGCGTTCATGCGCAGCGAGCCGTTCGACAGACTGGGGATGGCGGACACCGAGCTCGAATTCGACGAGGGGGGGACGTGGTTCGGAGGCACCGGCTTCGCCGCGACCATGCACGACTTCGCCCGTTTCGGCCTCCTCTATCTGCGCGACGGTGTATGGGACGGAGAGCGGGTCCTGCCCGAAGGCTGGGTCGACTACACCAGGACCCCGAGTCCCACCAACCCGGAGTACGGCGCCCATTGGTGGCTCGACCTGCTGCGCCCCCGGGGTGCTGTACGCCGTCGGGCTGGACGGGCAGACGATCACGGTCGATCCGGGCAACGACCTCGTGATCGTGCAAACCGCCACCGACGACAGGGTCTCGTTGCCCCTCACCGAGGCCACCCTCGACGCCTGGGCGGGGTGACCGGCGAGCGGGAGACTACCTCAGGTCTTGGAAGACGGCCCGAGCCGGCCGCCGACGTCACCATGTCTCATCCAGGACACGATCGAGGACAGAGCCGCAGTGGTGTAGATCAGTTGATGAAGACAACGAAGACCAGCGTGCCCAACCCGAACAGCCACCACCACAGCTCGGCCATCTCTGCCGCCACCGGCCCGGCCGGTTCGAGGGAACCGCCGGACGGCGTCTCACCCGATGAGGCGATGGGCATTGCCCAGGTCCTGGACCAAGGTTCTACGCAGACGCTCCCTGTCCTCAGGCTCTGCGGCCCGGAGGGCTGCTGAGGGATGGATCGTGGCCACCACCTTGTACCCGGCCCACTCCATGGTCTTGCCGTGATCCTTGGTGACCCGGAACGAGCGGCCCAGGAGCGCTTGGGCGGCGACGGCGCCGAGACACACGATCACGTTCGGCTGGACCAGCGCCAGCTCGGCCTCCAGCCAGGGAAGACAGGCCCGGACGTGTCTGGTGGCCGGGGTCTGGTGGAGACGTCTCTTCCCCTTTGGCTTCCATCTGAAGTGCTTCACCACGTTGGTGAGGTACACGTCCGTCGCCGGGATCCCGGCTTCGGCGAGGGCATCGTCGAGCACCGCACCCGCCGGTCCCACGAATGGCTCCCCCTGCAGGTCCTCCTCGTTGCCGGGCTGCTCGCCGACCAGCATCATCGGCGCCGAGGACGGGCCTGCCCCGAACACAACCTGAGTCGCCTCCCTGTGCAACTCGCATGCGGTGCACCCCTCGGCCACCTCACTCAGCTCATCCAGAGATGTTCCGGCTGCCAGAAGGTCCGGCGCGGGATTGGGCTCGAATGGGGAGGGCACGCAATCTCATACCCGTCAGGCCCTCAACCGAAAACGATCCCGGACCTGGAGACCCAGGCCTGGAGACGGTCGAGGGGCATGGTGTTGATCACCAACCCCGGACCGACACCCGCTTTCTGCATGGTGGCCACCGAGTTGGCGATGTTGCCCATCTCGCCGAGCCGATGAGCGTCCGAGTTGGCGACCAGCATCGCTCCCCCTGCAGCCGCCTCGGCGGCCAATGGCGCCGACAGATCGAGACGATCCTGATGCCCGTTCACCTCCAGCGCAACCTGGTTCTTCGAGGCGGCGACGATGACAGCCTCCATGTCCAGTTCGACGGGGGGCCGGATCCCGATCCGGCGACCCGTCGGATGGGCGAGGACCCTGACCACGGGGTGTTGCATTGCCCTCAGTACCCGATCCGTCTGCTCGGCCCGGTCGAGATCGAAGTTGGAGTGGAGCCCGGCCACCGCCATGTCGAGCAGGCTGAGCCCATCCTCGTCGATGTCGAGACTCCCGTCACGGGCGATGTTGAGCTCGGCGCCGTGCATCACGGCCAACCCGGGGAACCGGTCCCGCATCGTCTCGATGTCCTCTCGTTGACGGGAGAGTGCCTGACCGTCGAGACCACCGAAACGAAGACCCGAGGTGTGATCGGTGATCAGCACGTACTCATAACCCCGATCGACCGCACCCGACAGGACATCGACGAGGCCCATCCTTCCGTCGGGGGACCAATCGGTGTGCAGATGGAGATCGCCTCGGATCTGTCCCATGCGGACCACCTCCTCCGCCGTATCCGGCCCGAGCTCCCTGGCGGCCGGAGGGATCCACATCTTGCCGTTTCGGGCGTAGATCGCCACCTCTGTCAGAGTATCGTCGTGGATGTCGGCCAGCAGTGGCTCGGTATGACCGGGGGGACCGGTCTTCTCGAGAAGCAGCGCCCCCGACCGGCCCGGTGCAGCCAGGTGCACATGGGCCGACATCCCCTCATGTGTCCGCAGCGAGACGCCGGGTCGGTCGGTATGACCCTCGAGCCGGGCCACGGCGGTTTCCTCGAGGAAGCTCATGGCCGTTTCGAAGTCCCCGACCTCGGCGATCAGCTCGATCAGGTCGACCCACTCATCCGTCCGTCGCAGCTGACCCGCGATCTGGGTCTCTGCACCCAGGTGGCGGAAGAGATGGCGTCTCAGGCTATCGGCGAGGACGGCCGCCTGATAGGCGGGAACCGCCTCCGGGGAGGGGGCCAGCTCCAGGATCCGGGCCCAGCGCTCGGCGGTCGGCGATCCAACACCTCTCAGGGTCGTGACACCGCCGCTCTCCACCGCGGCGATCAGGTCGGCCGTCACCTCGACACCGAGCTCACCCTTGAGCGAGCGCAGCAAGGCCGGTGTCATCCGTGGCAGCCTGCGCAGACGGGCCACATCGTGCGGGTACTGGCCTTCGAGCCGTTCGAGTTGGGCGATGCGGCCACTGGACCTGAACTCCTCGATCAACTTGAGCACGCCGGGGCCGATGCCCGGGACCGACAACATCGTCTCAGGTGGTTCGGCGAGGTCCGGGCCCAGATCGTCAAGTGACCAGACCGCCCGGCGATAGGCCTTGGCCCGAAAGGAGCGACTTCGCTCATCGGCCCTCACCAGGTCGGAGAGATGCCAGAGGGCAGCACCCAGGGCCTGGCGGAGGCCGCTCATCGGATCAGCCACCGGGTCGAGGATGCGCCGGCCGGGGTACTTCGTTTTGGCGGGCAGCCACAGTGGTAATCATCGGTCATATCCCAGCCCTGGAGGCATCGCAATGAAAAAGGGAACGCTCTGGCGATCCGCCGGCATCGGTGCCACCGTCGCCGTCGGCGCCTACCTGCTCGACCCGGACCTGGGAAGGACCCGCCGGGCCCGGCTGGCCGACCAGGCCGGTGCCATCGCCCGGACCGCAGGCGACCGGATCCGGGCCCGGGCGCGTTATCAGAAAGGCGTAGCCCAAGGCGTGATGCACAAGGTCTCCGAGCCGTTCCAGCCGCCGATCGAGGTCGATGACGACACACTGCTCCAGAAGATCAGGAGCGAAGCCGTCGGTCGGTGGCAGGGCCCCAAGCATGACCTGGAGATCGACGTCGACAACGGTGTCGTCACCCTGCGCGGGACCGCCTCCCGGGATCGAGCCGAAGAGTTGATCCATTTGGTCGAATCGGTCAAGGGGGTCGACGCCGTCACCGATGAGATGAGTGTCTCCCCCTCCTGAGGCGGTTGACCGACACCTGTCTCGGCGACCCGGGACCAAGTAGCAGGACCTGGGAGCTCAAGACAGATCCTTCACCTTGGGTCGGATCTCATCACGCCAGAAGTCGATGAACCCGTCGACCGGATCCCCGATCTGATGGAGGTAGATGTGGTCGACACCCATGCTCGCCGCCTCCTCGATCGATTCGATGATGCGTCGCGGATCAGGTCCACAAGGCAACGCCTTTTCGATGTCGTCGCGGCGGACCATCTCGACCGCCTGCTCCATGTGCTCGACCGTGCGCAGGTCCTGCGCCAGCTGGCCGGTCAGGGCGGTGTTGGGCCACATACGAAACGCCCTGTCGACGGCGGTGTCCCGATCCGGGTCCCAGCAGAGGGATAGCTGGCTCCACACCGGGCCCTCGCCTCCGTGGCTCCGGTACTTCTCTATGACCTCCGACTGGAGACCGGTGATCCACAGGCCGTCGCCGAGCCTGGCCGCCATCTCGACCGCCTCATCGCCAAAGGCCGAGACCACGATCGGGGGCCTCTCCTCGGGCAGATCGAAGATGCGGGCGTCTTCCACCGTGTAATGACGCCCCCGATGAGTCACGCTCTTACCTTCCCAGAGGGCCCTGATGATCCCGATCGCCTCTGCCAACATCTCGAGGCGGACATCGCCCGGTGGCCACCGATCCCCGAGCACGTGCTCGTTCAGGGCTTCACCCGTGCCCACACCCCAGGTGAACCGGCCCTCGAGCAAGCAGGCAACAGTTGCCGCAGCGTGAGCGCTCACGGCGGGATGCATGCGAACGGTGGGACAGGAGACCCCCACGCCCACCCTCAACGCCGAGGTGACCTGCGAGATAGCGCCCAGCACCGACCACACGAACGGGCTGTGCCCCTGCTCGCCGATCCAGGGGTGATAGTGATCGGAGACTGCGACGAAATCGAAGCCTGCCTCCTCGGCGGCGACCGCGATCTCTACCAGCTTGCCCGGCGTATGCTCCTCGCTGGAAAGAGTCAAACCGTGCTCGACCATGAGCGCATTTACCCTGTGGACGGCGCCCGGCAAACGGGAACATCCGCTCAGGCCGCGGGTTTCGAGCGGTCCCGGGACGGGTATGAGACGGTCTCGTAATCAGTCGAAATGATCTCACCTGACATGCTTGACAATGCCCGTCATCTGACCCAGAGCCCGGCGACTCACCGGGTGGGCCTCATCTCCACCTATCCCCCCACGCGGTGTGGGATCGCCAGGTTCTCCTCGTCGTTCGTGTCCACTTTGGGCAGCGTCGCCCCCGATCTCAGCATCGACATCGTTCGGCTCATCGACGGCCGTCCCCCCACCTCCGCCCTGGATCAGGTGGGGATGGAGATCGACCCCAACAGCCCGGTCAGCGCTCGCGCCGCCGCCCGGCACCTGAACCGGTGCGACGTGGTGATCCTCCAGCACGAGTACGGGATCTTCGGTGTCGACGACGGCGAGTCGGTGCTGGAGATGGTCGACCTGATCGATCGACCGCTCATCACGGTTGCCCACACCGTCGTGCCCTCGCCCAATGACCGGCAACGAATGATCTTGGAGCGGTTGCATCAGCGCTCGAGGCTCGTCGTGCTCTCCGAGTCGGCACGCTCGGCCCTCGTCACCTCCCACTCGATCCCGCGCAGTCAGGTGGTGGTGATACCGCACGGTTCACGTTGGTCGGCGACACCGCCCCCGGCGGGCCCACCGCGAGAGCTGATCACCTGGGGACTGCTCGGTCCGGGAAAAGGCCTCGAGCGATCCATCCAGGCCATGACGCTGCTGCGTGACCTCGAGCCAAAGCCGTACTACAGGATCGTGGGACGGACTCACCCCGTGATCGCCAAGCAGGAGGGTCTCGGCTACCGCAGGAAGCTGGAGAGGCTGGTAGCCGAGCTCGACTTGGCCGACATGGTCGAGTTCGTCGACCGATACCTCGATGACGACGAGCTGCTCGATCTGGTTGCGGGCTCGCACCTGGTCGTCGTCCCATACGACAACACCCAGCAAGTCACATCGGGTGTCCTCACCGACGCGGTGGCTTCGGGCCGCCCGGTCGTGGCCACCCGGTTCCCGCACGCTTTGGAGCTCCTCGAGCCGGGGCCGGGCCTGATCGTCGATCATGACAGCACGGCGCTCGCCGAGGGGCTGAGAAGCCTCCTCCAGAGCCCGGAAGCCTACGAACGGGCAGTCCGGGCAGCAGCGACCAAGTCTCCCGAGCTCTCCTGGGAGGCGGGTGCCACCCGGTACGCCGAGTTCATCAGGAGCCTTTTGCCCGCCAACGTCATCGCCACCAGCTGATACCTGGTAATAGCGTCGAGATCGGGCACAATGACGCTTGTCCGATGATCGAGTTGACGAGAACCGAGCACCAACTGCAACCAGACGCCGGACGGTTGGTCCCACGACCGTTTCTCCCCGGGACACTCAACTTCGGCGCCGACCCCAGACGGCTGGGTCTGATCGTCGACCGGGTGCTCGACCTCGCTCCAGAGACACAGAAGATGCTCCTGGAAGAAGCCCGGGAGCGGGCCGCCGACCGGTATCAGGAGATCGAGTCGGCATGGCTGAGACACTTCGAGATGGCCGCCGCCGAGACCCCACGCGCGGCAGCGGTCACCGATCCTGACCTTCGCCTGCTGATAGGCGCCTATCTCACCCTCGGGTATGCCTACGAGGCGGCTGCCCTGACCAACCCCTCGATGGTCCCCTTCGGCGAAGAGGAAGACGGGTTCCAGCCCTTCGTCATGAGCGCCAGGGCGATCGGGGAGGGCCACATCTCCTCTGTCGCCTTCTTCACCGGGAAGGTGGGCCCGGGCGGGCAGACGACCTTCGACCCGCGTCACCCGTTCGCCGGCAACGGGGAGCGGAAGACGCCCCTCTACGACGGTCACTCGTTCTCTCTCAAGCTCGCCGAGCTCGACTTCGCCAATGAGGTGTCGGAGCGGGTGCTGGCCGCGGTGCCGCCCCGGTTCACCGCGTCCGAGCTCGACCATGCCTTGAGGCATGTGACCGAAAGCGACCTCGACCCAGTCCTGGTCTCCGACACGGTCAGGATGATCCATTGGTTGTCCGCTTCGAACTATGAGGTCGACTATGACCCCGGTCTTCCCATATCCGAACATCTGATCTCGCCGGCCGCCCCTGCCGAGAGCCATGGCATCGAGGATGCGAGGTTCGTCCGGTTCGTCGACGACGATGGCGAGGTCGCGTATTACGCCACCTACACCGCGTACGACGGGATGCGGATACTGCCCCAGCTGATCAGGACCGAAGACTTCTGTCACTTCCGCATGGCGACGATGAGCGGGCCCACCGTCTACCACAAGGGTCTCGCCCTCTTTCCCCGGAAGGTGCGCGGGGAGTTCGCCGCCGTCTCACGACACGATCAAGAGACGACTTTCGTGATGAGAAGCGACAACATCCGCCACTGGGGCACCGCGGAGGCGGTCCTCATCCCCGAACAGGGGTGGGAGGCGATCCAGACCGGGAATTGTGGGTCGCCGTTGGAGACCGAGGCGGGATGGCTCCTGGTCACGCACGGAGTGGGCCCGATGCGGCGATACGTGCTCGGGGCGGTCCTGCTCGACCTCGACGAGCCGACCAAGGTCCTGGGCCGTCTCACCTCTCCCCTGCTCGAGCCCGACGCCGACGAGTCCACCGGATACGTGCCCGATGTCGTCTATTCGTGCGGAAGCATGATCCACGACGATCGGCTCATCCTTCCCTACGGCTACGCCGACTACGGGATCAAGATCGCAACGGTGCCGGTCGACCGCATCCTGGCGGAGATGTCCTAGGTCTCCCCTCGGGTCACGTAAGTCGGCCCAGAACGCAGAGCCGATCGTGAGGAGGGGAGGGAGCAAGCGAGTCGGTTCCCTGGCAGAGCTTGCTCCCTCCCTCGTCGTCATGCAGGGTGAGAAGCGGACCGGCCTCACCATGCACGGCTGACAGCTATTGGGTCTGATCGCGTAGAGCCCGCACCTCATCGTGTGCCGAGCGCACGGCATCGGCCTGGGCGACGATCACCGGTCTCCAATCCACCGGCAGGTCATCGCTGTGGAGCGCTCGCTCGAACTCGTCGACGGCGTGGTCCTCACCGGTCTCCGCGGCGGCGAGGACGGCATGCGGGTCCTCACCGCTCAGAGTGTCGGTGAGAGTCATCCAGCCGCGGTGCAGCGTGCCGACGACTGAGCCCTCGTCGGCGATGTCGATGCCTTCGGTGAGGGCGATCTCACGCAACTCCGCCGAAAGACGCGCCCTCTGGTCGGAGAACTGGGTCATCCGCCGGGCCAGATCCGGGTATCCATCGTCGCCCAGCTTCTCGGCCGCCCTCTGAAAGCCTTCTCGCCCGTCTTCGAGAGTCTCGACCAGATCCTCGAGAATCGTGGCAGCAGGGTTTCCGATCATTGGCCACCTCCTGGTGTCGTCCTGCTCGCGGTTCGATACCCACCAGGCAGGCGGTTCAAACAACCCATCATCGGCGGCCATCGCCATCCTCGGCGATCAGCCGATTCATGGCCGACTCCGCCCTACCCAGCCACAATCCACGGCGGGACCGGGCCCACACCGAGCGAAGGGTGCCGTCACGGAATGCCTCGGGGACGAGTGGGTGCAAATAGGCGCGCCGGCAAACCTCACGAGTGTTCCCCAGTCTCTCCGCTGCGGCGTCGATCGCCGCCAGCAGCCGGGCATCATCGTCGCCGTCGTCGGGCCCGGTGGCCAGGTCCTCGGCGATGGCCGTGCTGGCCCCCCACGTCCTGAAGTCCTTGGCGGTGAAAGGGCCCGACAAGACCTCGGACAGATAGGTGTTGACGTCGGTCGAAGTGATGGCGGACACGCCCTCGGGTGCCTCGTAGCCGAACAAGGTCTGGCCGGCCAGCTCCTGGCACCGGGCGATGAGACCGGCGAGACGCCGGTCTGAGAACACGAGCTCGTGATCCGCACCACCCTTCCCGGCGAACTCCAGGTGAACGTGGAGACCGTCGACCTCGACATGCTCACAGGTCAAGGTGGTGAGCCCGTAGGCCTCGTTCTCCTCCGCGTATCTCCGGTTGCCGACCCGGATCAGAGTCCGGTCCAGGACCGCCACGGCCAGGGCGGTCACCTTCCTCTTCGACAGACCAGGACGGCTGAGGTCGGAGTCCATGCGCCGGCGAAGCGCCGTCAGGCGATTCCCGAAATCCCCCATCCTCTCGAACTTCACCGCGTCCCTGATCTCTTCCCAGACCGGGTGGTAGATGTATTGCTTCCTTCCCGCCTTGTCGTGACCGGTGGCCAGGATGTGACCGGAAGGATCGGGGGAGATCCAGACGTCCTCCCAGGCCGGCGGGATCGCCAGAGATCTGATGCGCTCCCGGATCGCACCATTCACCGTCTCTCCTTTCGGGTCCACGTAGGTGAACCCGCGTCCCCGTCTGATCCGGCGCAGACCCGGTGACTCGTCACCGAGATAGTGAAGGCCCGCGTCGGCGGCGAGAGACACGGTCTCGACGGCTGTCATGGTCGCTCCCGATTTCCCGGTGTGGAGTGCTCCCAAACGGGCGAATCTGTTACTAATGCCGTCTCCGCGGGTAATTCCGTGCTCATGAACGGGGTCCCGGAGGCCTCCGCCGCCGATGCGTCGAGCGGCTCGACGATTCCCACCGAGCCACCGGCGTCGTGGCCCAGGTTGGAACGCCGTCTTCAGGTCGTCTCCTTCACCTTCGTGATCGGAGTGGTGTTGCTGGCCGCGCTGGGAGCGCTCGGCGTGCGAACCGGTATCGCGGCGGCCGCGGGTGGTGGCTACGCGCTCGAGGTAGTCCATGCCGAGGTGACCCGCCCCGGGCTGGCCACCCCGTTCATCGTCGACCTGTCGACCGTCGACGGTTCCGCCCTGCCCGGTGAGGTGACAGTCCGGGTCGACTCCTCGTACCTGGCCATGTTCGACTTCAACGGTCTCGAGCCCACGCCCACGAGCAGCTTCAACACCGAACAGTGGACCTGGTGGCTGTTCGACCTGCCACCCGGCCAGACCAGTCTGCGCATCGATCTCGACGGCCGGCTCGAGCCGGCGGTGCAGTGGGCCCGACTCGGCTCGGTGGCGCTGGAGATCGACGGCGAGAGCCCCGTGTCGGTCGACTTCACAACCTGGGTCATGCCCTGAGGAGGGTCGCAAATGGAGATCTTCTTGCGCGCCACGGTGATCTATTGGTTTCTCTGGCTCGTGGTCCGGGGGACGGGCAAGAGGTCATTGGCGGAGCTGACACCACTCGACTTGTTGTTGATCGTCATCGTGGGTGACCTCATCCAGCAGGGGGTGACCCAGGAGGACATGTCGATGACGGGGGCCATCATCGCCGTGTCGGTCTTCGTCCTCTGGACACTCGCGGCCGACTTCTGGGGGAGACGGTCCCCGAGCGCCAACCGGATCCTGGCCAGTGAGCCGGTCATCGTCCTCCGATCGGGCGAGCCGCTGCAGTCTCGACTCCACCAGGAGAGGGTGACCGTCGCCGAGTTGAAGGAGGCGGCCCGTATCGCGGGGTATGGCGACCTGAAGCAGATCCGGTACGGCGTGCTCGAGTCCGACGGTCGGTTCAGCTTCATCCCGGCTCAGGAAGACCGCCAGACCCCGGGCGGACCCTGAGCCTTCGGGAGCGAGATACCGACGCCAACCTGCGGTCCGCTATTTGCACTACGGCCATAGTGCTAATAGATTCCGCTTAATCGTTCGGTAACTAACGATCTGGAGGATCGACTTGAGAAGTTTGATGGTATGTGCCCTCATTGCGGCGACGGCGCTCACCGCGTGCGGAGGCGATTCGACCTCCGACGCGGAGGGGCCCATGGTCCTCTATTCAGGCCGGAGTGAGGAGCTGGTCGCTCCCCTCATCGAGCAGTTCGAGAACGAGTATGGCCTCGAAGTCGAGGTCCGATATGCAGGCTCCAGCGAGCTGGCGGCCACCCTCCTCGCCGAGGGAGACCAGACCGAGGCGGACGTTTTCTTCGCCCAGGACCCGGCATCTCTGGGCGCCGTGGCCGGGATGCTGTCAGTGTTGCCCGAGGAGACCCTGAGCGTGGTGGACCCCAAGTTCCGGGACCGGGACGGGCGCTGGGTGGGGACCTCGGGCCGGGCCAGGGTGGTCGTTCACAACACCGACTCGGACCTGCCTCTCCCCCAGACCATCGACGACGTCGTGGATCCGATCTGGGCCGGGCAGCTCGGGGTGGCCCCGACCAATGGCTCCTTCCTGGCCTTCGTCGCGGCCATGATCCTCGAGCGAGGCGAAGATGGGGCCCGTGACTGGCTGGAGGCCCTGGCCGTCATCGATCCGGTGGACTTCGAGGGGAATGCCCCGATAGTCGAAGCCACCGACAGCGGAGAGCTGGCCGCGGGCCTGGTCAACCATTACTACCTCCTTCGTCTCCGTGCAGAGGGTCTTGGGCTAAACGCCGAGAACCACTTCATCCCGGCCGGCGACGTGGGCTCCCTGGTCATGCCGGCAGGGGCCGGGATCATGGAGGGGGCCGAGCGCCCTGATGCGGCACGGCAGTTCGTCGACTTCCTGCTCGCCGAGAAGGCGCAGAGCTTCTTTGCCACCGACACTTTCGAGTTCCCTCTCGTCGAAGGAGTGGCCCAGCCCGAAGGCGTACCGCATCTCTCGGAGATCGTCGCCCCAGATATCGACCTGACCGAGCTCGCCGGGGTGCTAGACCTGGCCACACAGCTCGTGGCCGAGGCCGGTCTGGTGTGAGTTGACCACCGGGCCGATCACCGCACACCGGTCTCAGGCCGGACCGGTCCGGCATCGTGGTGGATGGGGCTGGTGGGTTGCTGCCGGTGTGGCCCTACTCCCCGCCCTCATCCCGCCGGTAAGTCTCTTGATCCAGGTGATCGGTAGTGGGACGGCCCTCGCCGTCCCACGGACGCGTCTGGCCGAGCTCCTGATCAACACGACGCTGCTGACCGTTGCCGTCACCGTGACCGCCGTTGCCATCGGTGTCGGCACGGCCTGGATCACCACGAGGGTGAGACTCCCCTTTCGCAGGGCATGGATGACCTTGGGCGCGCTTCCCCTGGTGGTTCCCTCGTATGTGGCGGCCCTGAGCCTCATCGCCGCCACCGGGCCCTCGGGGATCCTGCTCGAGATACCGACCCCCTATGGGTTCGTCGGAGCCTGGCTCGTCCTCTCGGTGTTCACCGCCCCCCTCGTCCACATCACCGCCATCCCCGGGCTCCGAGCAATCGATCCCGCCACCGAAGAGGCCGCCACCGGTCTCGGGGCGAGCCGGTGGCGCGTGTTCGCCACGGTCACCCTCCCCCAGCTGAAGCCGGCTCTGGTCTCGTCCGCGCTTCTCGTCGGCCTCTACACGATCTCTGACTTCGGGGCGGTCTCGCTGCTCCGGTACGACACGTTCACCCGCGCCATCTACACCCTGTACCGGGGCCAGATCGACCGACGCCCCTCGGCCACCCTGTCCCTGATCCTCATGGCCCTGGCCATCCTCATCCTGCTGCTCGAACGGCGCTACCGAGCCCGGGCGCCGCTCCACTCGCGCCGTCCCCGGCGTGCCCGTCCCCTCATCAGGCTCAGCGCCTGGGGGCGCACCCTGTCGCTCTCCTTGATGGCGATCTACTGCGTGGCCTCGCTCCTCGTGCCCTTGGTGGTCATGACCGGCGCAGTGCTGCGCGGCGTGGAGGCCGGCCAGGGCATGGGGTCACTCGGTGCCGAGGCGATCCGATCGCTGGGGGTGGCCCTTGTTGCCGCCCTGGTGACGGTCCTCGTCGCCTTCCCGGTGGCCATGGTCACCACCCGCCGCCCGGGACGTCTCTCGGGTTGGGTCGAGTCTGCGGTGTGGGGCACCTACTCGCTCCCGCACATAACAGTCGGTGTGGCGGCCGTTGGCTTCGCCTTGAGCTGGGCTCGCCCCCTGTACCAGACCCTCGCCTACCTGGTGATCATCTACGGAGCCATGTTCCTCCCCCAGGCAGTTGGGGCGGCTCAGGACTCCCTGCTCCGGGCCAGCCCCGATCTCGAAGACGCATCGCGCAGCTTGGGGAGGGGGCCGGTGGCGACCCTGATGAGGGTGACGCTGCCCCTGGCCCTGCCCGGTCTGGTCGCAGGCGCCGCTCTCGTGTTCCTCAGCGTCATGAAGGAGCTGCCTGCCACGTTGTTGCTGCGCCCTAATGGCTTCGAGACATTGGCGATCCGGATCTGGAGCTCGACGGCGGAGAGTTTCCTCACTCGTGCCTCCGCCGCCGGCCTTCTCCTCCTCATGGTTTCGATCGTGCCGCTCTTCATGGTGATGTCACGTGAGCTCAGCGACTGACCGGCTCGCAATCCGCGCCCGCAACCTCACCAGGTCCTTTGCTGACGCCGTCGCCCTGGACCATTTCAGCCTCGACGTCTGGGAGGGCGGGGTGGTCACGCTGCTCGGCCCCTCCGGCTGCGGGAAGACCACTGCCCTGAGGGTGATCGCCGGATTCGAGACCGCCCACGGCTCGGTAGAGATCCACGGTCGGACCGTTCTCGACACCGCCGTCTTCGTCTCACCGGAGAGGCGGAGGGTGGGGATGGTCTTCCAGGACTATGCGCTCTTCCCCCACATGACCGTCGCCGGCAACGTCGCCTATGGCCTCTCCAAGGCCGATCGGGAGCGACGGGTCGGCCAGGTGCTCGAGTTGGTCGGGCTCACGGGTCTCGAGATGCGGATGCCGAACGAGCTCTCCGGGGGGCAGCAGCAGCGGGTGGCACTGGCCCGAGCGCTGGCCCCGGAGCCCGAGGTGATCCTGCTCGACGAGCCGTTCAGCAACCTCGATGCCAGTCTGCGAGACAGGGTCCGGCGTGAGTTGCGAGCGATCCTCACCGAGGCCCGCACCACGGCCGTGTTCGTCACTCACGATCAGGAGGAGGCCCTGGCCACCTCGGACATCGTGGCCGTGATGAGGGAGGGCAGGGTCCTGCAGGCCGACACCCCGGGCCATCTCTACTCCAACCCCGCCGACCCGTGGATCGCTGAGTTCCTCGGCGACGCCGACGTCCTCGAGTCGGAGGCGCGCAACGGCCGGGTGGAGACCCCGATCGGGCTCTTCGAGACCGACCTGCTGGGACAGGTGTCGGTGATCGTCCGCCCGGAGAACGTCCAGATCTCGCTCGGCGAGACTCCGAATGCGGTGGTTGCCGGCTCCGAGTTCTTCGGCCACGACCAGCTGGTGACGCTGGCGTTGCACGGCGGCACCAGGGTCCGTGCCCGGATCGGCCCCCGCCCCGTGTACCGGGTGGGCCAGACGGCGCGGGTGCGGGCCACTGACGCCCGCATCTTCTCCAGGAACCCGTGAGTTCATGTCCCGACTCATGATGGAGCGGCGGCTGGGCCAAGCCCTGGGCGGATCCGGCGCCATTACCGTCCTCAGCGGCCTGCTGTTGTTCTGGCGGGACTTCGGGTCACCAGGAGATCCGTCGGCGTCGATGATCGCCTTTGGTGTCGGGGGCTTGGCCGGGCTCAGCGCCTGGATTCTCGGCGCCACCCTGTTGGCCCCCATGGGCCGCCGTCTCGCCCCACCGGTCGAACGACTCCATAAGGTGGAGGAGGTCGAAGAGGAGATCCGATCGGTGGTCGGCTCTGCGGCCCGGTTCTCTCCCATCCTGGGCACGTTGGTGTTCGCAGCCGTGGTGCTGATGGCGGTGTCGCGCTACCTGTGAGCCCCTGATCGCCGGGCCGGGGGAATGCGAGTCCGCTCGGGCAGTTCTGGGCGGCAGACCACCTAGCCTGCTGACATGGACTCGGCTCTAGCCCTGCTTGCCGCCCTCGCCGCCACCGTCTTCGCCCTCGATCTCTGGCTCGACTACCGGCGCCGACCCCGGCCCCACATCGCCGCCTTCGCCACCGGTATGAGCATGTTCGCCATCGCCACCTGGACCTTCTATCTCGGTCTGACCCTGGGCTGGTCCGGCCCCCTGTACCGCATCTTCTACCTGTTCGGCGCCATTCTCAACATCCCATTCCTGGCCTTGGGCTCGATGTTCCTCGTCGTAGGGAAGCGATCCGGTCATGTGATGGCGATCGCTCTCGGTGCGCTGGCCGCCATCTCGACGACACTCACCGCCACCGTCCCATTCGCCAACGCGCTGCCGGAAACGGGTGTCCCCCACGATGTGTTCGCCTCGGGGTTCGGGCCCAGGCTGTTCGCCATCATCGGTGGCGCCACCGGGTCCACCATCCTCATCGTGCTGGCCCTGGTCTCGGTGTTCCGATTCTGGAGAGCGAACCGGCGCATCGTCTGGGGCAATCTCCTCATCGTGGCCGGGACCCTGGCCGCCGCCTCCGGTGGCACCGGGCTTGCCCTCGGCGAGTCGAGTGCCTTCGCCGTCTCCCTCCTGGCGGCGGTGAGCCTGATTTGGACCGGCTACCGGGTGGCCTCCGGCGGGAGAAGGGCCACCCGTTCGGCAAAGGGAGCGAGTGTGGCCGCTCAGCCCCCGATGTAGCTCATCTCGGCGGGTGATTGGCGTCGTTTCTCGTTGGTGCTGAAAACCTGCCGTGACATGGGCAAACGAGAATCACACGTTTGTCATTACTTTTCGTCTTTTCGTGCCGTTTTCCGTCCTCCCGCGGAATATCCGCGGAACGCGGAGCGTCTCGACATGCCCCCCGGCGGCCTAGACCGGCTGTTCTTGCAGGCCCGCCTCGTCGGTAGTCCCGGACAGAGGAGTACAACGACTACCGTTCCCACTCCGCCCTCGGGATGCTCACCCCAACCGAGTACGCCCACCCATGGCGGACCAGCCGCCCAGAAGAACTCCCAGAACGGGTGGACCAGCAACCGGGGTCCGGTCTCTCATACAAGGGAAAGCGATTCAGGAGCGTGGACATCCTTTCGTACAACGCTGGTCACGATGGAGCCGTTGCTCATCTGCGGGACGGCCACCTCGTCTCCTCGGTCGAAGCGGAGAAGGACTCCAACTGGCGATACACGCCGCTCGGCACGCAAGATCTGCTCGACGCCTTCAGCCGCCTCGACCAAGTGCCGGACGTCATCTGCACCGGAGGTTGGTGGCCACGTGAGGCGCGGATGACCGGGACACCCTGGCACGTTGGTTATCGCGGCCTCGCGAAAGACGGCATCACGGTGGACCGCCGGCGCCTGTTCGGGAAGTCCGTCTCGTTCTTCTCCTCATCTCACGAGAGGTCCCATGTGCTTTGCGCGTTCGGCATGTCGCCCTTTCCTCAGGGGTCGCCGTGCTATGCGCTCGTGTGGGAGGGCGCGATCGGCGCGTTCTATGAGATCGATCCGGATCTGAACGTCACTTTGATCGCAGACGTCATGAACGAACCAGGCAACCGATACATGTCGATCTATGGATTGGCAGATCCGACCTTCCCTAAGAACCTCCCGTTCTCTCGCTGGTCGGATGCGGGAAAGCTGATGGCGCTCGCCTCGTTCTCAAGAAGGAGCGCTCCGACAGCCGAGGAGGAAGACTTGATTGACTTCCTTCTGGCGCCTGAACACGTTCGCAATGATCTATACGAGCAACCTGAGTCGTCGGTGTACTTCAACGTTGGCGTCGACGATGTTGAGTTCCGGAACTTTGCCGGCATCTTCAGCGATCGGATCTTCGAAACCTTCCACCGCTTTGCCAGGACGGAGCTGCGCCAGGGTCTGCCACTGGTCATCGCAGGAGGCTGCGGCCTGAACTGTGACTGGAACACGAAGTGGCGAGAGACCGGTTTATTCTCCGATGTGTTCGTCCCGCCGGTCGCCAACGACTCGGGTTCGGCAATTGGGACGGCGATCGACGCCCAACACTACTTTACCGGCGACGCCAAGATCGAATGGGACGTCTACTCGGGATTGCCGTTCAAGAACGACTCACCTCTCGCTTTCGGCCGGTACGACGTCTGCGATATGAGCTACCAGCAGGTAGCAGACATGCTGAGCAGCGGCCTTATCCTCGGCTGGGTCAGCGGAAGGTATGAGATCGGCCCTCGTGCTCTCGGCAATCGGTCCATTCTCGCCGCTCCATTCGACGACGGCACGAGAGTCCGCCTGAACGAGATCAAGCAGCGCGAGCAGTTCCGACCAATCGCCCCCGTGTGTCTCGAGGACGACGCGGCACAGTGGTTCGGTTGCCGCCGCGATAGCCCGCACATGCTGTTCACTTTTCGGGCCAACACCGACGCGCTGCCAGCCGTGACCCACGTAAACGGCACGGCACGACTCCAAACGGTCGGCCCTCACACGAATCCTCACCTGTACCGACTGCTCGTCGCCTTCAAGGAGCGAACTGGCTTCGGAGTCCTGTGCAACACGTCTCTCAACTTCAACGGGAAGGGCTTTATCAACAACCTCGCGGACCTTGACACCTACACCATCGATCACGGACTGGACGGGTTCGTTATCGAAGAGCGCGTGTATCTGGTCCGGACATCCGAGCGCTATGTCGCGTATCGCGGTCGTCGAGACCGAGGGGAGGGGACTCGGAGTTGATGCAACCCGTGTCGGCATCGGCAAGCGACCCGCATCAGCCTGGCTTCGAGGAGGACGATCGCCTGCGGTCCGACTTCATTCGAGACTTGACACTCAGACAATTGCGGGCCGACTTTGCATCACCGAGAGGCGAGCGCACCGAAGAGGCGACGCTGATACCGCGAACATTGGTGCGGTTCTGGCATGACCCGAGCGATGTACCAGGAGACGTCCAGAACTGTCTAGAGAGCTGGGACGCGCTCCTCGACGCAGGTTTCGCGTTCCGGATGTTCGGTGACGCCTCGGCGGCTAGCTATATCGCCGAGCGATATGGGCGGCGGGAGGTTGCCGCGTTTGCGCGATGCAGGCATCCGGCAATGCGCAGCGACTATCTGCGCCTTTGCTTCGTGCTTGCAGAAGGTGGCCTCTACGTCGATGCCGACGATGTGCTGCTCGGCGGAGGTTGGGAAGCCGTGTTCCGTGACGGCACGCTGAAGGTTCAGCCGTTGTGTTACGACGTGACTACCCGCGCAATGGTGTCGGCCGCGGAGCTCCGGCGGACCGACCTGCCGGCCGACGGTCGGATCTTCTACGTGAACAACAATCCCATCGCCGCACCGGCTGGCCATCCAGTGTTGCGGCGCGCGCTCGCTCGGGCGACCGACCGCTTGCTCGGGGACGGGCCGGCTCCGGAGATCCAGTCGACGACTGGCCCCGGAAACCTGACGGCTGTGCTGGCGGCGCACGCCCGTGAGTCGCAGGTGCGGGGGTCCTTCGCGGTGCCGGACTTCGAGCTGCTCCTCGAGTGGGAGCGGGTTGCGGAGCCGTGTTGGGACCTCGCCTACCGCAATGACGACCGCAACTGGCGCAACATGAACGGTAGCTGACGCTGAGAGAGGTCGACCGGCGATCGAATGAACCTCGACAGGATGGTGAGACCGGCGCGAACGCTTGCGTTCCGGATCTGGCGCTCTATCGCCGTGCGCGTTCCGGGCGCTCGCATTCGAGCCTTCGGTGGAGGCGCAGGTCAGATTGGCGCGGTCACGGTCATCAATCTCGACAGGCAACCATGGCGATGGACGCTCGTGACGCGAGAGCTTGGCCGGTTTCGGACGTCCGACGGTATCCCGCTGACGGCGATTACGCAGCGGCTCGCGGCGGTCGACGCGCGAGATGGTCGGTCTGCCGCGGCGACGGCCGACGTGGACGTGATGTATCGAGTCGGCGATCAGTTGCATGTGCAGCCCGATGCCCGGCTGGCGGAGTGCTTCTCTGAAGACGAGCCGGTGCGGATGACGCCGCAGGAAGTCGCGGTTGCGCGGTCGCACGTGGAGGCCTGGAAGTCCGTAGCGACGGGGACGAATGAATATGTTCTCGTGTTGGAAGACGACGTCTGGTTCACGCCTGGCGCCCCAGCCGCCATCGATCGCGGGTGGCCCACGGCGAGCGGCCGATGCGCGGGCGATGGCGGTCCGAAGCTTCTATACCTCTCCTACAGCGACGCCGATGGGACTGCGATTCGTGAGGACGATCGCGACGGCGTGTTCCGACCTGTCCGAGGCCTGTGGTTCCTTTCGGGTTACGTCCTTTCGGTTGAAGGAGCAGCCGATCTCCTTCGAGCGATGCCTGTCGTTGGCCCCGTCGACCTCTGGATGAATTTTCGATTGGCCGAACTAGGTGCGCTCGCCCTCAGTTCGCCTGCGATCGCGCAGAGGCGGGACCTCAGATCCGACAACGTCTATTCGATGCTGCCTTACCTCGCCCGAGCGGGAATCGTCGACGCAGCGCACGGCGCCAAGCCGCCTCACGTGTCCCACTCCCGTCCGGTGCTGGCATGGACGGCTGGCGCAGAGCAGGAATGGTTGGCTATGGCGCTATCAATGCTCGGGCAGCGCGTCCGTGCGTTCGACGGCGATGAGCCGCCGATGCATGAGCAAGACCTGATGGACGTGTTCGATGCGTTCGATGCTGTCGTGGACGCGCCCCTCGTGCCCGCAGCAGCTGCAGCCATAGCAGCGGACGAACGATTCGTGATCTTCCTGGAGGCGGGCGCTCGGACGCCGGCGGGTCTAGAACGGGCGCAGCTTTCGGCGTCTCGGTCAGCCATCGTGGCGCCGAACGGTTTCGAATGCGGATCGTGGGAAGTCCTGTGTGATCTATTGGGACTGGTGAGGCCCGTCGACGGGTTCCCGGTTGGAGCTCCTCGATCCTCACGCTTGTTTCGAGATGATCGCCCAACTCGGCGAGTCGCGTCCGCAGCGCGTTCGCGGCGGGACAGTCGGTCCATGGATGACTCGCCGTGGATCTTGCCGCTAACGAGTGGTTGGCAGCCGGCTCTACACACGTCTCCACCGGCTCCCGTGGCGGGTCAGCTGATAGTCGAGGCGCGCATGACCGAGCCGTCGACCGAGTTTCGTGGCCTCGTCGAGACGTTTCCGGGCAACCTCGCGTCGTTCGCGCACGAGAACCTCGAGCACAGCGATGAAGGCGCACGACTAACGATCGAGGTGGTCGCTGGGGGACTTCGGCCCTACCGGTCGGGAGCTTTCGCATCCGTGCGCTCCTTTGGGCACGGCCGCTTCGAGGTGGAGATGCGGGCAGCGCTCGGTTCCGGACTTGTTACCGGCTTTTTTCTGCATCGCGACACTCCACTGCAGGAGATCGACATTGAGTTTCCCGGCTCCGATCCCCGGCGAATGCTGGCCAACGTCTACTTCAATCCAGGTGACGATGGCACGGCGATGAGCTTCGGCTATCGGGGCTCGCCCTGTTGGATCGATCTAGGATTCGACGCCAGCGCAGACTTCCATCGGTACGCCATCGACTGGCGTCCGGGCCGCGTGGCCTGGCTAGTGGATGGCCATGTCGTCCATGAACGCGTTGGATGGGATCCGACGCCAATCCCGCACCTGGCAATGCGCGTCCACGCGAACCTCTGGGCGCCTCGCTCCGAGGAACTTGCCGGACGCGTCGACGAGCGGAGGCTTCCGGTAACCGCTGCCTTTAGGGGCGTTTCCGTCAGAGCATGAGCTCGACGTCGCGTCCGCCAACCCGACGCCGCAGGTGACCGACCCTCGACCCGGCATCGCGCGCTGGCACGGATCAGCATCGACGGCATGAGTGGTTCAGCGTGGTAGGCGCTCCGACTGGTCGGAGCCGTCCTCATCGAAATCCCACGACTGGCAGGCTCCCGACCGCCGCTAGCTGCCAGTCCTCTGAAGGCCAGTCCCAGTCGCCGTCGTTCGGAAGGGCGAGCCCAAAGTGCCATTCCGTGCGGTCAATCGGTGATGCTGGCCGTCTTGCGGTCAACCTGGCGATCTGCGGATCGCAGCCTTTCCGTCACGTGGCTGAGATCGAGAGAGCTGAGATCCCAACTGGACCGGAGCCCGGTTCGCAGCAATTCGACGTACAGGTGGCTGGGCGTCAGGCTCCCGTTGCTGGTCAGGAGGTCGTCCACAGCCCTGTCGAGCGCGTCGAGCCCGGCGGGTGTCTCAGGCACCTTGGACCTGGGGCCTGGTCGGAGGGTGAGGATGAGGTCAAGCGTCGCGACGTTCTCGAACCCGGAGGCCAGTCCCTTGACTGAGCGCTGACCCTTGTCAAGCACGGAGATGAGGTCAGGGTCAACTTCGAACCCGGCGTTGGCGATCGACCGTTGCAGGAGCGCCCACATGGCGCCTGAGCTGTTCCCAAACACGATCGTGGCGACTCCCCCGGGCTTGAGCACCCGGCGACACTCGCGGAGAGCATCGGTCACGAGACGCTCATAGCGCTCAACAGTTCTTCCCATCCCGGTGTCGACCCTGTCGACGACAGCCTCGGCCGCGGGGTCTGTCGTCTCCCCCAGCCAGGCCTCGTAGAACAGGTTCATGTCCGAGTAGAAGATGTTGGAACCGAACGGTGGGTCCGTGAACACATAGTCAACGGAGGCATCCGGGAGGGGGAGGGAGTCGGCGCTCGCGAGCTCGTACTCAACGTCGATCCCCGGGCCAATGTCGAAGAGTGTGCCCGCGCCTCGTGCCTCGCGAAACCAGTCGTCCGCCCGGAGCGCTGCCTTGACCTTCCGCTCGAACAGGTCAAACACGTTCCACTCGTAGAAGATGGGAGCTACGTAGTAGTTGGCGTTGGCCGCGTTCAGAGGACGTTTCCGAGACCATTGGTACCGCTTGCTTGCCCGCGTGAGGATCCCGGTGAACGCGAACAACAGCTTCTCGCGTAGGTCACGCTCTTCAACTGAGTCGATCTCACGCTTTAGGACGCCGAGCACGACCAGGTTCCTCGGTGAAAAGAAGCTCGCAGTCGTGGTGAGCCCGTGCCTCCCCAGCGCCGATGCCAAGTACATCTGCCGAGTCGGCTCGATCGGCAGGTCAGGCCACTCCACGCCCGTCGGATCGATCTCGACCAGAGCGGGCGACCAAGGCTGTTCGGCCTGTGTCGGAGAGCACGGGCAGGCGACCCAGTCACCAACAGGCTCTTCCTCTACCCGTCGTGCCTTGCTGGTGATGCCAGCGCCGCAGTGGCTACAGACCATACGCCCCTTGTCCCAATCCGCTGCCTCGAGGGCTTCGTAGAAGTTCACGGGTCGCTCACACTCGCCGCACGCCACGACCATGCTCCATACGGTCTTGACCAGAGTCGCTCGTCGACCACACCGCTGGCAGAGGACCCCGTACACGTCTCCGGTCTGTCGTTCGACCTGGACGAGAACCTCCGCAGCACGCTTGCTGAGCAGGTCGGGGTTGACCAGGTTGATGTAGTTGGTTCCTATGTGGCGCCCCAGGACCGAGACGTCGAACAGCCTTCCTCGCCGGCCCGTCATGGCGGCTGCGACTCCGGTCATCCCCGAACCTGCGAAGGGGTCCAACACGGTGTCACCCGGCACCGTGAACGCCTCGATGAAGGGCACGATGGCGTCCACCGGTACCTTCGTGAGGTATGCGTGCGCCATGTACACAGGGTCGCTTCGCTTGACGCTCACGAGTTCTGGGATGGCTGGTGAGTGTTCCAAGTCAGCGGCGATGTTACTCATAGTCTGTAGACCCATAGTCAGCGCGTCGGTTGCCTGTACTCATCATGGCCCGCGCCGGTGACAAATCCCAGCACCCGGGACGGCTCGCGTTCGGAAGGCGCGTCCGCCGCCTCCGTGAACAGCGAGGGCTGTCCCAGGAGGCCCTCGCGGAGCTGGCTGGCCTACATCGTACGTACGTGAGCAGCGTCGAACGCGGGCAACGAAACGTCAGCCTCGACAATATCCTCCGCCTCGCATCGGCGCTCGACGTAACAGCTCCATCCCTACTGGAGGACCTGGGTGGGGTTTAAGGAGGACGCCGACTTCGCGAGGTTCGTCTCGATGGGCGCGGTGGGCACGGCAGCCGTCGGCCGCTTCCTTCGAACCCGGCACGAGCATCACCCCATCGAGCTCGAGCGGTACGCGATGGCGAACAAGGTGTGGCAAACGAAGGTCAAACGACTCCGGCTGCCGGACCTCGTCTGCACGAGATGCGGACGACGAGTGGAGTCGAGGGCCAAGTCGAGCCTGGGCGTCGTGCTCTCCCAATCCGATGTTGCCGGCCGCGCATGGGACGAGGGTGGCATGCGTGCGGACGACCTCTTCGCGTTTGCTCGCGCCGACCTGTCGCGATTCCCGCCCTACGTCAGCGCACCGACCTTCTTCACGACGGCAGCCCTCAGTGACGCCCTGAACCACGCTCGACGCAGCGCTCCGAAGGCGGCGTCCGAGGGATCGGAGGTGACTCTCACCTGGCCGGCGTGGACCCCAAACCAGTCAGGGACGTTCCAGGGGGTCGATGACAAGGGGCGCCTGGTCTGCGAATGGGACAACGGAAAGGTCTACCGGTACTGGCAGTGGCGGAGCTGGGAAGAACCCAGATTCGCGTACCTAGACCCAGATAGCACCATCACCGCGGGCGAGACGATTGTCGCTGGCGTTGTAGCACCACCTAGCGACCTCCGCTGCCCCGGCGAGACCTGGGACCTTGCTGAGTCACTTCACTCAGCCGACGTCGTCGACAAGTACTCCGCCGTCAAGGCGGCCGGGATCGCCGGGCGCGTCGATCTCGTCGACTACCTAGCCGCAATCGCCCGGAGCCCCGAGGACTGGAGGCTCCAGCTTGAAGCGCTAGGGAGTCTTGCGAGACTCGACCCGCACTCGTGGACATTGGCGATCTCGGACGCCGCCACGGACGCCGAGCTTCCCGAGCAGCAGCGCATCGAAGCGACCTTCGTACTGTCGGAGTTGGGGACGCCGCAGGCGGTGGAAGGCCTCGAAATGGTCGCGGCACCGACGTCGGGCAACCCGAGTGAGATCAGAGCGGCGGCGGCATGGGGTCTCGGCCAGGGGTCCTCCACTCGACCCCAGTCGCTGCTTACGTTGGCAACAGATGATGATCTGCTCGTGCGCCTGCACGCCGCCGTTGCGATCGAGGATCTTCCGGAGGAGTGCATCACCGTACTGGTGAGTTGGCTCGAAGAGGGGCAACCGAGGAAAGCGGCCACCGCGGCGTTCCTCCTGCAGCGCCACGACCGCACGGACAACCTTCTGGATGCGTACGAGCTGGGCGGTGCTGCTCGCCTCTGGTCAATCAGAGCCTTGGGCGCCATGCCCTCAACGGAAGTGAGAACGGCGGCAGGGTCCCGGCTCACACCAGAACTCGAAGGGGCCTTGGCGCCAGGGTGGCTTGGCAGTGAGGACTGGCTGGAGCTCGAGGGAGAAGCCGGGGTCGAGGCGCTCGACGTCCAGAAGATCCGCTTCGAGCCCACCAGCACCTGAATCACCGTGAGTCAACGCCAAGCCCACCCGGCGGATAGGCGATCGGGACGCGATCCATGGCCTGCGGATCCACAGAACCCCGCTGTCGCATCACTCGTTCGATCCCGTCCAGCGTCACCCCGCCCGATTCAGGCGATTTCCACGAGCCGTGTATGTTCAACTTGGCTCGGCGCTCAACGGCAGGTAGGTCGATCCAATCCCGACCGATGGCCTGAGTGATTACGTCGCGGGCTGTCTGGTTCTCTTCGACGACGACGTAGGCGTGGTTGGCGTCGCGGCCGCGGGTCATCGGCGTGTACACGCCGCGGCTGTCGGTGGGGGTGTCGACGAGGACCAGGGCAACATCGACGGTGCGGCCCTGGGTGGCGTGGCTGGTCTGGGCGTAACCGAGTTGGAGGTGGTCGGCGACGTACTCGGCGGCGAGTCGGATGGTGCCGGTACGGCCAGTGACGGTGAGGCTGCGGTCGGGGTGGACGGCGATGACAGTCCAATGGTCTCGGTTCTTGACCATGAGCCCCTGGTCGGTGCGCAGCGCCCGGTCGTTGCGACGAGTCACCACCACGTCTCCGATGAGGATCGAGTCGTCGCCAAGGTCGAGTCGGGGACCAGTGGGGTCGAGCTCTCCTAACGTCAGCCGCGCGTCCTGGGCGAGACGGTTGAGCCGCGCCGCGGCCTCGGTGCTGTTGGCCATGAGCGCCACCAACTCGCCCTGGGTACGGGCTTGTTGCCAGGCGGCGACGATCTCGGTCTCCATCTCGTCGAGAGTGCCGCCATGCAGGCGACCGCGCCGGTCGTACTCGGCGAGGGCGGCCGGGTCGCCGCGGCGGAGGCCGAGGCTCGCGTGGCGCTCCCACGGCTGGCTGGAAGCGGTGGACGCCATCCAGCTCGACCGCTCCGAGGCTGTCGACGAGGTGAGCGAACATGCCTCCCCTCCCCACGGCAGAGAATTGGCGGGGGTCACCGACGAGGACGACCCGCCAGTCGTGCTGGTCGGCGAGCTGAGCCAGCTCTGCGAGCTTCGGAGTGGCGGCAGTGGCGGCTTCGTCGACGATCACCGTGGTCCCGGCCGGCAGGTCGTAACCGGGTTCGGGTGGTCGGGTGGGATCGGAGTGCTCAGTGAGCAGCTTGTCCAACGTGTCCGCAGGCATCGCAGTTTCGGTGGCGAGGACCTCGGCTGCCGCCGCAGTCGGTGCCACCCCGTAAGCGAGGCGGCCTCGGGCGGCGAGATTGAGCACGGCAGCGGCGAGCATCGTGGTCTTCCCGGCACCGGCAGGACCGACGATCAACTCCAACCCGCCCCCGTCCGTGACGGCTGCCACCGCTGTCGCCTGTCCCGGTGTGAGGTGGTCTCCGAAACGGGTCGCCCGGGCTCGTCCCCTGTCGACCACCTCGGCCTTGCGGCCCTCCGCCCAGGCGATCAGATCCTCCTCCTCATCGAGAATCGACCGGGTGGTGAGCGCCCGGTCGACGG
>JBOGET010000187.1:0-2489 GCA_050741975.1 Acidimicrobiia bacterium | reverse complement strand
GTCCTGGTCCGGGCCTCGGGCACCGAGCCACTGATCAGGGTCATGGTGGAAGCCTCTTCCGAAGAGGCGGCGAGACGCTACGCTGATCGTCTGTCGAGCATCACCGAGAGCTCGATGCGGAAGGAGGGATAGACCAAGGACATCGGGCAACCCGCGTGCGTGTATCGAAACAGCGCCAGGCCTCGACGAGCAGCGTCTCGACGAGGTGACGAGGAGGAAGGTCATCGAAGTATTCGGCGGATACCTTCCCGGCCGGCTCAGGTCGTAAGGCATGGGAGCAAAACCCGGAAGCGATTCCGGAACAGAGTCCCACCCGTGAGCGCCGATCATCGGCTCTCCCGCACGCACCCTTCGGTGCGCATTCCTAATGCACGGCGTCACGGATACGTGACGCAATGCATAAAGAACGTGACACCTGTGGCTCCCAATTACGAATAGCGAGGAAGAGATATGTGCGGAATCGTGGGATACGTCGGGCCGAGATCGGTGATCGACGTGCTGATGCCGGGTCTGGCCAGGCTCGAGTACAGGGGCTATGACTCGGCCGGTGTCGCCCTCAATCACGGCGGGTCGCTGACCGTACTCAAGCAGGCGGGTCGCATCGCCGACCTGCAAGGACTGGTGGATCGGGAGCATCTCGCCGTGGCCCATACCGGGATCGGCCATACCCGGTGGGCCACTCATGGCGCCCCCAACACCGGCAACGCCCATCCCCATCTCGATTGCAACCGGGACGTCGTGGTGGTGCACAACGGGATCATCGAGAACTGGGTCGACCTCAAGGCCAAGCTGATCGAGAACGGCCACGAGTTCGAGAGCGACACCGACACCGAGGTGGTCGCCCACATGATCGAGGAGATGTCGGAGCTGCCCATCGCCGACGCCGTACGCCACGTCATGAGCCAGGCGGACGGGGCGTTGGCCCTGGTGGTGATGCGGAGGTCCGAGCCCGATGTCCTGGTCGGGGCCAGACGCGGGTCACCACTGGTGGTGGGCCGGGGCAAGGGCGAGAACTTCCTCGCCTCGGACATTCCCGCCTTCCTCGAGCACACCCGGCACATGGTGATCGTCGAGGACGACCGGGTCGTCGAGATCCGGCCCGACCGGATCACCCTCACCGACCTGTCCGGGGACAGCCTCCCCCTCGACGAGCGGTTGGTCGAGTGGGACTTCGAGGCGGCGGAGAAGGGCGGCTTCGACACCTTCATGCTGAAGGAGATCTTCGAACAGCCCCACGCCATAACCGACACCCTGGCCGGGCGGGTCGAGGCGCCGGGGCGGGTGGTGCTGGACGAGCTCACGATCGACCCCGACGTGCTGCGGGAGATCGACAAGGTGTTCGTCGTCGCCTGTGGCACCTCCTACCACGCGGCGATGATGGCCAAGTACGCCATCGAGCGTTGGGCCCGGCTTCCCGTCGAGATCGACATCGCCTCGGAGTTCAGGTACCGGGACCCGGTGCTGGACGATCGGTCGCTGGTGATCGGGATCAGCCAGTCGGGCGAGACCATCGACACGCTGGCGGCCGTCCGCTACGCCCGGGCGCAAGGGTCGGTCGTCATCGGTGTCTCCAACGTCGTGGAGTCGGCACTGGCCCGTGAGTCGGACGCGGTCCTCTACACCCGGGCCGGCCCCGAGATCGGGGTCGCCGCCACCAAGACCTTCACCACCCAGTTGGTGGCCATGCAGCTCCTCGGCCTCTATCTGGCGCAGGTGCGGGGGGCGCTCGATCCGGGTGCCATCGAGCTCCAGGTGAAGGAGCTGCTCCGACTTCCCGACCAGGTGGAGGCGGTCCTGGCCCGGGCCGACGAGGTCAAGAAGATGGCCGAGCCCTGGGCCGACACCAGGGACTGGTTCTTCCTCGGCAGGTCAGGCGATTTCCCGGTGGCGATGGAAGGGGCGCTCAAGCTCAAGGAGATCGCCTACGTCCGGGCCGAGGGATATGCGGCGGGGGAGATGAAGCACGGGCCGATCGCCCTCATCGAGCCCGGGGTGGTGGTCGTCGGCGTCGCCACCGACAGCCACGTCCAGGCCAAGACCCTCTCCAACATGGCGGAGATGAAGGCCCGGGGTGGGACCATCGTCCTCGTCGCCGAGGAGGGTGACGAGGTGGGCCATGTCGCCGATCACGTGATCCGGGTCCCCGCCGGCCCCGACCTCCTGTGCACGGTCACCGCCGTGGTCCCGCTCCAACTCCTCGCCTACTACGTGGCGACGGCGAAGGGATTGGACGTGGACAAGCCTCGTAACCTGGCCAAGACGGTGACGGTGGAGTAGGGGTTCCCGTCACCTCTCGTTCTGGCGCGGGTAGAGCCCGGTCGGAGACCGGGCTCTTACCCCTGTACGGAGAACGGCGTCAGGACTGCAGGGCGGCCTCGACGTCGAACTCGATCTTGAACTTCTCGGAGACGAGGACACCGCCGCCTTCGAGGGGGGCGTTCCAGACCAGGCCCCACTCCCTGCGGTCGATCTCGCCGGTGGCGGTGAAA
>JBOGET010000186.1:0-7920 GCA_050741975.1 Acidimicrobiia bacterium | reverse complement strand
GACGTTGGCGATGTTCAGGGCGAGCCAGGGGCGCCGATGGCAAGGACGCAGGACGCAGGCGCACCCGTAGGTGCGTCAAGGACGAGGACGCAGCAAGCGTTGTCATCTGGCCGTCCTGAACGCGGCGGCCGTTAGTGGTCGGGGCACTAGTCAAGACAATTAGCCTCCGCTCAGCCGCTCGACCACGGGTGCCATCGTCTCGATGTCCTTCTCGTAGAAGGTGTAATAGGAGATCCCGTGGGCAGATCGCCGCTCTTCGATCACCTCGCAGATCTCCTCGGCGCTCCCTACCAAGACCTGCGGCGAGTCCCTTACCACCCGGGGGTCGATGCCGGTTTGGCGGCCGATCTGCTCGAGGACATCGTCTGCGGACCCGGTGACATGCGCCTCGAACACCAGGGTGTTGAGCTCCAAGTCGTCGTACCGGTCGCCGGCTCCCTCACCTATCCAGGCCAGCTTCTGTTCGATCATCTCTTTCGTCGTCGACACCACGCCCTCTGAAAGTTGGGCCCTCTCCCCACGATCCAGCGGGATACTGATCCCCACGATGTCGGCCTCCCGGCCCGCCAACCGCAGGATCCGCCTCGACCCCCCGGCGATGAGGATCGGAGGTCGCGGTTGCTGGACAGGCTTCGGCTGGCCGTCGAGGTCGATGCGGTAGTGGCGACCCTCAAACTTCAAGCGCCCTTCTCCCCAGAGCCCCTTGACGATGGCGATCGCCTCCTCCAGCCTGTCGATGCGCACCCCCGGCTCGTCCATCGGGATCCCGGAAGCCTCGTATTCGTCGGCCAGCCACCCCGCTCCGATCCCCAACTCGAGGCGACCGCCGGATAGGACGTCCAGCGATGCCGACTCCTTGGCGAGCACGGCGGGGTGTCGAAAGTCGTTGGACAGGACCAGGGTTCCGAGACGAAGCCCGACCTGTTCGGCGGCCGAGGCGAGAGCGGGTAGGGGGGCCAGTCGCGCACCGAAGTGATCGGCCACGGTGACAATCGAGTAGCCGAGTGTCTCCGCGGTTTGGAGCTGACGGCTCCACTCGTCACGACCGGTCGCGCCGAGCATTGCCCCAAATCGGAACGGCTTCATGGCCCGATGGTAAGACGCTCCGCAATCGGGACCCGGGGGGGACCCGGCCCAGCCGAATACCGGGCGGGCCGGTACTCTTGGTGCATGTCCTACCAGCCACGTCTGGACGACATGACCTTCACCCTGAACCACGTTGCCGGGCTGGAGGAGGTGTCGAAGCTCAACGGCTACCAGCACGCCGATCCCGACACGGTGGGCACCATGCTCGAGGAGGCCGGGCGCTTCTTCTCCGAGGTGATCGCCCCTCTCAACCGGATCGGCGACCGGCAAGGCTCGGTCCTCCAAGAAGATGGCACGGTCAAGACGCCCGACGGGTTCAAGGAGGCCTACCACAAGTACGTCGAGGCGGGATGGGCCGCCGCACACCTGCCCCGGGAGTGGGGTGGCGGAGGTCTTCCCTACCTGATCGGCGTGGTGATCCAGGAGATGTTCAAGACGGCCAACATGGCCTTCTCCCTGGCTCCGACCCTGACCCATGGGGCGGTCGAAGCCCTGGAGCGGCACGGCTCCGACGCCCTCAAGAAGGCATACATCGAGAAGCTGGTCAGCGGCGAGTGGGCCGGCACCATGAACCTGACTGAGCCCGAGGCAGGATCCGACGTGGGAGCGCTGAGGACCAAGGCAGTCAAAGAGGCCGACGGCGGTTACCGCCTCTTCGGCACCAAGATCTTCATCACCTGGGGTGACCAGGACCTCACCGAGAACATCATCCACCTGGTGCTGGCTCGCACCCCGGACGCCCCGCCTGGCACGAGGGGCATCTCGATGTTCCTCGTCCCCAAGTTCATCCTCGACGAGAACGGCGAGCCGGGTGAGCGCAACGACATCAAGGTCCTCTCCCTGGAGCACAAGCTGGGCATTCACGCCTCGCCCACCTGCGTCGTGTCCTACGGCGACAGCGGCGAAGGGGCCCTTGGCTATCTCGTCGGCGAGGAGCAAGAGGGCATGCGCAACATGTTCACCATGATGAACGCTGCCCGGGTCGGGGTGGGGATGGAGGGCGTCGCCATCGGGGAAGCCGCCTATCAACAAGCCCTTGCCTTCGCCCGCGAGCGTGTCCAAGGGCGACCGGTAGGAGCCGACGCCAAGGAACGAGTCCCCATCATCCAGCATCCCGATGTGCGACGGATGCTGCTGACGATGAAGGCGTACGTCGAAGCCATGAGATCACTGCTCTACGTGACCGCCGCCGAAGGCGACCACATGTTCCACGCCGCGACCGATGGCCGACGCAAACTCGCCTCCGATCGGCTCGCCCTGCTGACACCCATCGTCAAGGCTTGGTGCACCGATGTCGGAGTCGAGCTGGCATCGATCGGGGTTCAGGTCCATGGGGGGATGGGATACGTCGAGGAGACCGGCGCCGCCCAGTATCTGCGTGACTCCCGCATCGCACCCATCTACGAGGGAACCAACGGGATCCAGGCGGTCGACCTCGTCCTGCGCAAGGTGCCGATGGAGAACGGCGCCGTGGTCGGCGGAATGATCACCGAGATGTCCCAGGTCCTCGAGGAAATGGGCGCGCACCCGGTGCTGGCCAGGTTCCGAGAGGAGTTGGGTGTGGCGATCCGGAGCCTCGCCGAGACCTCGACATGGCTCGGCGAGAAACTCGCCGCCGGGGAGATCCAGTCCGCCCTCGCCGGCGCCTCGCCCTACCTGCGTCAGTTCGGGACCGTGCTCGGGGGCTGGCTGATGGCTGTCGCTGCCGTGGCCGCACTCGAGGGGCCACCCGAGCTGGAGCCTGCGTTCCTCGACGAGAAGGTCAACACCGCCCGCTTCTACGGCGAGCAGCTGCTGCCGATGGCCAACGGGCTCGCGCCCGCGGTGAAGGGTGACCTCCGGCTCCTGGAGAGTGCCGGATTTGGGTCCCATTAGGCTCGCCTCGATTTGAACCTGAACGATCGAGTCATCGTCGTAACCGGCGGAGCAAGCGGGATCGGGGCAGCCATGGCTCGGCGCTTTGCAACCGAGCACCCACGTTCCCTGGTCGTTGCCGATCTCGACATCGAAGCCGCCCGGCGGGTGGCGTCCGAAATGGACGCAACTGCGATCGAGGTGGACGTGGCCGATCCCGACTCCAACCAGGGGCTCATCGATGAGACCGAAGACAGGTTCGGCCCCATCGACCTGTTCTGCGCCAACGCCGGCATCGGCTTCGCCGGTGACGAGCAGACCACGCCCGAGCTCTGGGACAGAATGTGGCATGTGAACCTCATGTCACATGTCCATGCCGCCAAGTTGCTGATCCCGGGGTGGGTGGCCCGCGGGAAGGGTTACTTCCTGGCTACGGCCTCGGCGGCCGGGCTGTTGACGAACCTGAAGGCCGCCGAGTACTCGGTCACCAAGCATGCAGCCGTCGCTTTCGCCGAATGGCTCGCCGTCAGCTACGGGGATCAAGGAGTCAAGGTGAGCTGTCTCTGCCCGATGGGGGTGAAGACCCCGTTTCTCGACGCCGCCAGCGAGTTCCACGACCTGCTCGACCCCTACGCGATCGAGCCTGCCGAAGTGGCAGAGGCGGTGGTCGCCGGTCTGAACGAGGAGAAGTTCCTGATCCTCCCCCATCCTGAAGTGGCCCGCTTCTTCCAGAACAAGGCGAATGATTACGACCGCTGGATCGAGGGAATGAGAAAGGTCCAGCGAAGTGTTTTCCCAACTTGAGGGACAAGGCACAATTGGGGCTATGAGCAAGCGCAGAGTGGTGGTGACCGGTGTGGGAGTGGTCGCCGCCCCCGGCGTGGGCATGGACGACCTGTGGAAGGGCCTGCAGCAGAATCCCTCGGCTCCGGGCCCGTACATCGTGAACAACTGGGACCCCGAGCCCTGGCTACCCAAGCGCGAGCATCGTCGGATCGACCGATTCACCCAGTTCGCCCTGGTCGCCACCCATGAGGCACTCGAGCAGTCGGGGCCGCTCGACCTCGACCCGAACCGGGTGACGGTGGCGGTCGCCACCGGGATCGGCGGTCTCGAGTCGCTGGAGGAGCTGATCGGGAATTCGGCCGGCGACGACCCCCGGGTCTCGCCTTTCCTGATCCCGATGATGATGGCCAACGCCGCCGCTGCCGCCATCTCCATCAAGTACTCGTTCGGCGGTCAGGTTTCGACACCGGTCGTGGCCTGCGCCGCAGGCAGCCAGGCGATCCTCGACGGCCTGCGCCAGATCCAATGGGGCTATGCCGACGCCGCGGTGGTCGGTGGAGCCGAGGCCGCCGCCCGGATCCCGGCTCGTGAGGGATTCAAGGCGGCCCGCGCTCTGTCCCCGAGTGGGATCGCTCGTCCCTTCGACGTGGATCGAGATGGCTTCGTGATGGGCGAGGGCGCCGGGATCATGATCCTCGAGGCGGCCGAAGTCGCCGAGGCGCGGGGTGCGACCATGCTCGCCGAGTTGCGAGGTGGGGCCTCGACGGCGGACGCCCATCACATCACCGCGCCGCACCCCACGGGTGACGGTGCAGAACGGGCGATCCGACTGGCTCTGTCCGATTCCGGGCTCGAGCCATCGGATATCACCTACATCAACGCCCATGGCACCGGCACCGACCTCAATGACCGGACGGAAGGCTCGGTCATCGACCGGATCTTCGAGGCTCAGCCGGCGGTGTCCTCGATCAAGGGCACCACCGGTCACGCCCTGGGGGCATCGGGGTCGATCGAGGCGGCAGCCGTCGTCGAAGCCATCCGTCGCGGCGAGCTGCCTCCCAACATCGGCCTCACCAACCAGGATCCGGAGATCCCTCTCGTCGACATCGTGCGCGAGCCGCGGGAATGGGAGCCTGCTCCCGCCCTCACCAACTCCTTCGGCTTCGGAGGGCACAACACCGTTCTTGCTTTCAGCCCTGTTTGATTGCCGCCCGACTTCGCCCTCACCACGCACCACGCATTAAGCTCCTGACAACGGGAGCTCGGTGAGACCGGGCTGAGAGGGGGTCTGCGGAGACCCCGACCGATGAACCTGATCCGGGTAATTCCGGCGTAGGGACCCGCCTCATCGCTCCCGGCAAACGAGGAGCTGATGAGAATGCGCAAGACTCTGGCCCTGATGGCGATCGCCGTTGTCGCCGCCGCCTGCGGGCAAGGAGAGGCGGAGCGCCCGGAGACCCTGCGGCTCATGTCCCACGACTCATTCGTCGGATCGGTCAACGACGAGACGTTTGCCGCCTTCACCGAGGCCACCGGCATCGAAGTCCACATGATCCCCGCCGGCGACGCCGGGTCGATGGTCAACCAGGCCGCCTTGTCCAAGGACAACCCCCTGGCCGACGTCCTGTTCGGGGTGGACGACACCTTCCTCTCCCGGGCGCTCGACGAGGAGGTGTTCGTCGAGCACCGGAGCCCGCTGCTCGGGGAGGTGAGCGCCGGCCTCGAGCCCGGCACCGACATGGTGACGCCGATCGACTTCGGCGATGTCTGCCTCAACTACGACAAGGCCTGGTTCGCCGAGACCGGGACCGAAGTCCCGTCCGAGCTCGATCAGCTTCGGGACCCGGCCTACGCCGGTGTCCTCACCGTGGAGAACCCGGCAACGTCGTCGCCCGGTCTCGCTTTCATGCTGGCCACGATCGAGGAGTACGGGGAGGAGGGCTGGATCGATTTCTGGATCGATCTGAAGGAAGGAGGCGTCAATGTCGCCCCCGACTGGGACACCGCCTACTACGCCGACTTCGTCCCATATGGGGGCGAGAGCTCGATGGTCGTCTCCTACGCCTCGTCGCCTCCGGCCGAGGTCATCTTCGCCGCCGAGCCGATCGACGAGGCCCCCACCGGGGTGATCGGGGCCGGCTGCTATCGCCAGGTGGAATATGCCGGGGTCCTCGCCGGCACCGACTACCCGGAGGCAGCCGGCGAGCTGATCGATTTCATGCTCTCCACAGAGTTCCAGGAGACCATCCCCCTGACCTGGTTCGTGTTCCCGGCGAACCAGCAGGCCGAGCTCCCCCCCGAGTTCGTCGAGCACACCACGATCCCCACCGACCCGGCCCGGCTCGACCCGGCCATAATCGCCGAGAACCGCGATCGGTGGATCGATGAATGGGTTGCCGTGATGGAGGGCTGATGAGACCAATCCGCTGGGGCCGGGTTCTCGTGGCCGCGGTCCCGGCGGTCTTCATCGGCTATTTCTTCCTCTATCCCGTCGCCCGGATCCTAGCCCTGGGCCTCTCCGAGCTCGACGTGGGAGCCAGCGGGGTCGAGGCCCGGCTGTTGCGGATCGGCTGGTTCACCCTGTGGCAGGCAGCTCTCTCCACGATCCTGACCCTGCTCGCCGCCGCCCCGATGACCTGGGCCGTCTCCCAGTACGAGTTTCGGGGGAGACGTCTGGCCACGGCACTGGTCACCGTCCCCTTCGTCCTGCCCACGGTGGTCGTGGGCACCGCCTTCGTGGCGCTGGGCTGGCGGGACTCGATAGGCGCCATCCTCGCCGCCCACGTCTTCTTCAACATCGCGGTCGTGGTGCGCACCGTCGGCGCCTTGTGGTCACGTCTCGACCCGAATCTGCACGATGCCGGGCGGGTGCTCGGAGCCGGTGAGTGGAAGGTCTTCCGCACCATCACCCTTCCCCTGCTCCAACCGGCAATCGCCGCCGCGGCTTCGATCGTCTTCCTCTTCACCTTCACCTCGTTCGGGGTGGTCCTCATCCTCGGCGGCCTCCGCTACGCCACCCTCGAGGTCGAGATCTTTCGCCAGGCGGTCACCTTCTTCGACCTGCCTCTCGCCGCCGCCCTCGCCGTGGTGCAACTCCTCGGGGTCACCGCCGCCCTCTATACCTACTCCCGCTATCAGCAACGTCACACCTCGACCTGGGCCTTTCGCTCGGAGAGCGAGAGGCCGCGGCCCCGGGGGCGGGCACGTCTCCTGGTCGGCGCCGGTGTCCTCGCAACGCTGCTCGCCCTGGCCATCCCGATCGCGGTCCTCGTGGCTCGTTCCCTCCAGCCCGGCTCCTATCGCGGACTAATACGGGACGACCCGGTGGTGGGCGTGCCCATCGCCTCGGCGGGCAACAGCCTACTGTTCGCCATCATCGCCTCGCTGATCGCCGTGTCCATCGGGGTGATGGCGTCGGCGGTGATCACCACGGGCCGCGGGGCCTTGTCACGATGGTTCGACCTGACGCTGATGCTCCCACTGGGCACGTCGGCGGTCACCATCGGCTTCGGCTTCATCGTGGCCCTCGACCGGCCCGTCGACCTCAGGGCAACCTTCTGGCTGGTGCCCATCGCCCACGCCCTTGTGGCCATCCCATTCGTGGTGCGGACCACGGTGCCCACGCTGCGCTCGATCCCTCCCGAGACACGAGAGGCCGCTCGGGTCCTGGGCGCCTCGCCGGGTCGGGTGTGGAGGGAGATAGACCTCCCCATCGTGAGCCGGGCGGCGATGGTGGGGGCCGGGTTTGCCTTCGTCGTCTCTCTCGGCGAGTTCGGAGCCACCTCGTTCGTCGCCAGACCGGCCACGGCCACCATGCCGGTCATGATCTTCCGTCTCCTTTCCAGACCAGGAGCCGGCTCGTTCGCCTCGGCCCTGGCCCTTTCGGTGGTTCTGGCCGGGGTGACGGCAATCGTCATCCTCTGGATCGACCGGCTCCAGCTCGGTGAGATCGGGACCTTCTGATGCTGGGAGTGCAGGCGATCGACGTCCGTCTGGGCGACAACCCGGTGCTCCGGGAGGTGTCGCTGTCGGTGGGCGACGGGGAGACGGTGGCGGTGCTCGGGCCCTCGGGATCGGGCAAGTCGACACTGTTGCGGGCGGTAGCCGGGCTGGTCCCGGTGGAGTCGGGTTCGATCACCTGGGACGGGGATGACATCAGCGCCGTGCCCACCCACTTGCGCGGGTTCGGCCTCA
>JBOGET010000185.1:0-32355 GCA_050741975.1 Acidimicrobiia bacterium | reverse complement strand
CCGAAGTCGGCCACCGCCCGGGCTCGTCCGATCGTCGCCAACGAGCCCTTGTTCCGGTAACGGAAAGCCGTTCGCTCGCCCCCCGCCAGATCGGCTGCGATCATCCGACCGGCGTGACGGCCCATCTGCATTGCAGCCGGGGCCACCCCCGGCACCCCCGGCACCCCCGGCACCGAGGCCAGGTCGCCGGTCACGAACACCTCGGGATGACCCGGGGCCGACAGGTCCTCTCCGACCAGCACCCGCCCGCTCCGATCGGTCTCGGCACCGAGCATCGAGCCCAGTTCAGACGCCTGCACCCCGGCCGCCCAGAGCACCGTGCCGGCATCGATCCGACGACCGTTGTCGAGGGTCACGCCTCGATCATCGATCTCGGCGGCCAGTGCGCCGGTGACGACCTCGACGCCGAGTGTCTCCAATTGCCGCCGCGCACTCTCCGATAGGGTCTCGGGATAGACGGGGAGGACATGGGGAGCCCCCTCCACCAGGATCACCCTGGTCCGGGTCGGGTCGATGACGTCGAACTCGTCGCCTAGTGACTGGACCGCGATCTCGATCAGGGCACCGGCCAACTCGACCCCGGTGGGACCGCCTCCGACCACCACGAAGGTGAGCAGACGTTCCACGTCCCCAGGGTCACGCTCTGCGTTCTCGAAGGCACCCAACACTCGCTGTCTCATGGTCAAAGCATCCTCGAGTGTCTTCAGACCGAGGGCCATATCCGACCACTCGTCATGACCGAAGTAGGAGTGAGTGGCTCCAGTGGCCAGGATCAGATAGTCGTATCCGACCTCCGAGCCGTCGTCGAGCGTCACCGACCTTCCCTCCACGTCGACCCCGGTCACCTCGGCGAGCAGCACTCTCTTCACATTCCTCTGCCGCCGGAACACGGACCGGATGGGATAGGCGATGTCGCTCGGGTTCAACGCCGCCGCGGCCACCTGATAGAGCAACGGCTGGAACAGATGGAAATTGCGCCGGTCGACGATGGTGATCTCGACCGGTGCCCGGCGCAGTGCCTTGGCCGCGTTCAAACCGGCGAAGCCCGACCCGACAACCAGGACCCGGGGTGGATCGCTCATCACTTCTCGAGGCCGAGAGCCTCCGCCAGAGCCCGCAAGGCCCGGGCGCGATGGGACAGGGTGTTCTTCTCGGCTACGCCCATCTCGGACAATGTCCTCCCTTCCACCTCGAACACCGGGTCGTAACCGAAGCCGCCGCTCCCCCGCGGTGCGCCGGCGATCACACCGTCGAGCACCCCCTCGACGACGAGCTCGGAGCCGTCCGGCATGACCAGGGCGACAGCGGTCCGAAAACGCGCCCGCCGATCCGGCACGTCTTTCAGCTGGGTCAACAGGAGTTGCACGTTGTCGTCGTAGGTCGCATGGGGACCGGCGTACCGCGCCGTCCACACCCCGGGTCGCCCGTCGAGGGCAGCGACCTCCAGGCCGGTGTCGTCGCCGATGGCGGGGAGACCGACCGCCTCCGCCACCGCCCGCGCCTTGAGCAGGGCGTTCTCCTCCAGGGTCTCCCCGGTCTCCTTCACATCGGGCCAGTCGAGTCCACGGACGATTTCGCCGACGAGACCGACGTCGCCCAGGACTTCCTCGATCTCCTCGATCTTGTCCCGGTTCTTGGAGGCGACGACCAGACGCGGGATCACTCGGCCACCGCTCGACGCTGGAGCTCGTGGAGCTCGACAATTCCTGACGCCGCCAAGTCGAGGAGCCGGTCGAGATCTTCACGGGTGAATGGGGCCCGCTCCGCCGTCCCCTGGACTTCGACTAGCAGCCCGCGGCCGCTCATCACCACGTTCATGTCGACCTCGGCTTCGACGTCCCTGGCATAGTCGAGATCGAGCATCGGTTGGCCGTCGACGATCCCGACCGACACCGCGGCCACCTCGTCGATGATCGGCGACGACGCCAGGTGCCCCTGCTCGAGGGCGTCCTTCAGCGCATAGTGAAGGGCGATCCAGGCCCCGGTTATGGCTGCGGTCCTCGTCCCCCCGTCGGCCTCGATCACGTCGCAGTCGACCACCGCCATCGCCTCCCCCATTGCCTTGAGATCGACCACCGCCCGCAGCGAGCGCCCGATGAGCCGTGATATCTCCTTGGCCCGCCCCCCCGACACATGGTCGCGCCGAATCCGCTCGTAGGAGGATCCCGGCAACATCGCATACTCGGCTGTGATCCAACCTTTCCCCGCATCCCGCATCCAACGTGGCACCTCGCGCTCAACGGACGCCGTGCACAGGACCATGGTCCTCCCCATCGAGATCAGGACCGAGCCGGGAGTGGTCGAGGTGTACGGGATCTCGAGCTTGACGTCGCGGATTCGGTCGTAGGGGCGCTCAGACATCGAAGCTCACCCCGGGCACGGCCAGGGACACAGGTCGGTCGAAAGCCACCTCGGCCTCGTTGATGGATCTGCTCGCATCGAGATAAGGCGGGATGTGGGTGAGTACCAGCCTCTTCGCCCCCACCTCGCGGGCGATGCGGCCCGCCTCGGCCGATGTCAGGTGGTGGGGATAGTCGTCTTCGCCACGCACCTGATAGGCGGCCTCGCTCAGCATCAGGTCCACGCCTCGGGCCGTGTCCCGCCAGTCGGCCTTCGGCCCGGTGTCACCGGTGAAGAAGAGACTGCGATTATCTGCCTCCCACCTCGACCCGACTGTCGGCACCGAGTGATCCATCTCGACGAACGACACCGCGAGGTCGCCGATCTCGATCTCGTCCCCGGTCCAGACCTGGGTGAACTCAAAGGTCTCGACAAACCGCGAGCCCTGACCACCGTCGAGGAATCCCGTGAGGCGATCCCAAACCGACTGCGGCCCGTAGAGAGGTACCCCGGTCCTCGGCTCGGGGCAGTAGGTCCAGGCGTGGAAAGCGGCAAAGACGTCGGCGCAGTGATCCGGGTGCTGATGGGAGATGACGATGGCGTCGACCAAGTAGGAGTCGACCGGAAGGTTGACGAATGTGCCCGGCCCGGCGTCGCACCAGACCCGGGTGTCGGACTGCTCGATGACGTAGCCAGAAGCGGGGCGACCGGGAACGGGGAAGGTCCCGGACGAGCCGACGACGTGCAGCTTCACGGGGCCAGTCGCTCCTTTCGCCAGCCCTCGCCCTCCCTCACATAACGCACCCTGTCATGGAACCTGTTCGGTTGGCCTTGCCAGAACTCGACGCTGTCCGGTATGAGCCTCCACCCGCCCCAGGCTCTGGGTCGGGGCACCCTCACCCCACGAAACCTGGCATCGAGCGATTGGAACGCCTCGTCGAGTTGTGCCCGGGAGACAACGACCTGGCTCTGCGGCGAGGCGTGAGCGGCGATCTGCGCTCCACGTGGCCTGGACTCGAAGTAGAGGTCGGCCTCGTCGTCGTCCACCATCGTCGCCCGGCCCTCGAACCGGACCTGGCGGTGCAGAGGGGTCCAGACGAAGGCGGCTGCAGCCAGGGGATTGACCCGGAGGTCCTCGCTCTTGCGGCTGGCCAGGTTGGTGTAGAACACCAGCCCGTCGTCGTCGATCCCTTTCATCAGCACCGCTCGGGCCGATGGTCTCCCTTCGGCGTCGGCGGTGGCGAGAACGAAGGCATTTGGCTCGTCGATGCCGGACTCGAGCACGCCGTCGAACCACAGCCGGAACTGGGACGTGGGGTCGGCGGCCATATCCCTCTCGCTCAGCCCCATCGCCTCGTACTCACGCCGGAGCTGAGCCACCTGGTCGTCAATCACCCGGCTGACGATAGCCTCGGGCATGTGACCCGGGACCCGAGCGCATCGACCCTGACCATGCTCGGCCGGGCCCTGAGACGACGTTGCCCTCGCTGCGGGGGGAAGGCGTTCTCGTCCTACTTCCGGCTCAGGGAGCACTGCGAGCGGTGCGGAATGCGCTTCGAACGGGAGGAGGGGTATTGGGTTGGCGCCCTGGTCATCAACACCGCCGTCGTCTTCGGCTCATTCCTGATCCTCTTCGTCGGGGGGATCGCCCTGACCTGGCCCGATGTGCCCTGGGGCGCCCTGGCGGCAGTCACGACCGGGGCCATGGCCATTCTCCCCGTCGTCTTCTACCCCTTCTCCAAGACACTGTGGATGGCCCTGGAGCTGTCCTGGCATCCCCTGGAGGAGCAGGAGATCACCCATGCAGCTCAAAGGGCGCGGACGAGGTGAGGACCTACAACCTCTTGGCGATCTCGTCGAGCATGACCTCGGTGGCGCCGCCACCGATGGAGGCGATGCGGACGTCCCGGTAGAGCCTCTCCACCGCCGTCTCGGCGATGTATCCCATCCCGCCGTGGAACTGGACACAGTCGTAGAGGACCCGGTTGGCCATCTCCCCGACGTAGGCCTTGACCTCCGACACCTCTCGAACAGCATCCTCCCCCTGGTCGGTGAGCCAGGCTGCGTGATAGGTCAGCTCCCGCCCGGCGTCGATCTCGGCCTGACGTGAGGCGAGACGCTGTCTGATTGCCTGCTTCTGCCAGAGTGGGCCACCGAAGGCTATCCGCTCCTTGACTTGGGCGATGGTCATCTCCAGCGCCCGCTGCGCCTCCCCCAGGGCTTGCCCCATGATGGCCAGCCGCTCGTTCTGGAAGTTGGACATGATGTAGTAGAAGCCCCGGTTCTCCTCGCCGATCAGGTTGGCCTCCGGGACCCAGACGTCCTCGAGCACGAGCTCGGCGGTATCCGACGAGTGCCATCCCATCTTCTCCAATGCACGACTCGCCTTGAAACCGGGAGTGTCCTTCTCGACGCCGAGTATCGAGATGCCACGCGAACCCTTGGCCGCCGGATCGGTTCGCGCCGCGATGAACACCAGGTCGGCGATGCTCCCGTTGGTGATGAACATCTTCGTGCCGTTGATGACGAAGCCCTCGCCCTCTCTCTGCGCGGTGGTCCTGATCGCGGCCACATCGGAGCCGGCGTCGGGCTCGGTGATGCCGATGGCGGTGAGGATCTCGCCGCGGGCCATCGCCGGGAGCCAACGGGCTCTCTGCTCCTCACTCCCGAAGTTGGTGAGGTATGGCGTGGCCAGGTCGGTGTGGACCAGCACCGTGATGGTGAAACCGCCGAATGTCGATCTTCCCAGCTCCTCGGCAAACACCACCGAGGCCAGCGAGCCGAGCCCTATCCCGCCGTGCTCCTCGGGGATGCGCAGCCCGAAGAAACCGAGCTTGCCCATGTCGTCGAGGACTTCCCGGGGCACCCCGCTCTCTTCCCATTCGGCGGCTCGGGGCACTATCTCCTTCTCGACGTATTCCCTGATCTGGGCGCGAATGGCCTCCAGATCGTCGCTGATGTAGATCGATTTGGTCGCCTTGGTCATTCCCGGTCCCTGGAGGCCAGCAGAGCCTTCCCTGCTGCGCTGTTGTAGGTCAGATTGTGGTCTGCGCAGAATCTTTGAGCGATCTCGGCCACCCCGATGAGATCGATCCCGTGTTCGATGCCCAGGCCATCGAACAGGTAGAGCACGTCCTCGGTTGCGACATTGCCGGTGGCGCCCGGCGCATAGGGACATCCGCCGAGACCGCCCGCCGAGGCATCCATCATGGAGATCCCGCGTTGCAGGGATGTCATGGTGTTGGCAACGGCCTGGCCATACGTGTCATGGAAGTGGACTCCCACCATCTCGACCGGGACCCGGTCGAGGACCTCGTCGAGGAGCCGATCGACGTGGGCCGGAGTGGCTCTACCGATGGTCTCGCCGAGAAAGACGGCATGCACCCCCCACTCCACCAGGGTCTCGGCGAGATGGGCCACCCAGTCGGGATCCTGCTCACCCTCGAACGGGCAGTGGGTGGCGGTCGAGACGTAGCCCCGCACCTCCAGGCCCTCGGGGGCTTCGAGGAGGATGCGCCGGATCCGGTGCATCGACTCGTCGACGGTGGCGTTGATGTTCCGCTCGTTGAATGTGTCCGACGCGGCGGTGAGCACCCCGATCCCGTCGACCCCGGCCGCCACCGCTGCCTCGAGTCCCTTCATGTTGGGGACGAGGCCGAAGAGCGTCATTCCCTCCACCCTTTCCACACCGGCCAGCACCTCGGCCCCATCGGCCATCTGGGGGACGGCCTTGGGGCTGACGAAGGACACCGCGTCGAAGGTCCGCAGACCGGTGCCGGCCAGATCATTGATCAGCCCGCTCTTGGCCAGGGTTGGAACGAAGACGCCTAGGGACTGCAGTCCGTCACGCGAACTGGACTCGGCGATGGTGACCCGCGACGGCAATGCGCTCACCGCGGGGACGGTAACCGTTGGTCGGCTATGGGCTCAGCTTGAACTCGGCGAGACGCTCGATGAACTGGACCCGGCGACCACTGAGGGCGAGCCGGTTGCCGATCTGGCTGTAGGTCTCACCCCTCTCCCGCAGCTTCAGCACCACTCGTTCCACAGGTCGCAGCGGGTGATCATTCGGGGTCCGGGTGGAGAGACCGTCCTCCTTGTACTGGGACATGGCGATGATGCGATGCACGGTGCCCGGCTTCTTGCGGACCTTCTTCCCGATGTCCGCCGGCGAGAATCCCTCGCCGTGCAGTCTGAGCACCACGCGCTCGATGGGTCGCAGGACAACCTCAGGCATATACGGCATCCTCGTTGTAGGGCTCGATCATGATGCACTCGCCCGGGCACTCCTCGGCAGACTCGATAGTGTCCTCGATGAGGGCATCGGGGACCCGGGCCACCCCTCGGGCCCCGTCAGGGCCGTGACCATCACCATCCTCGCCGTCGAAGACCACCGTGCGGCCGAAGTGCTTCGACTCCTCCTTCACCACCCAGAGCCCATCGTCGCGTCCGACGAAAACATCCGGGGTTATCTCCTCACAGATGCCGTCACCGGTGCACAGGTCCTGATCGATCCAAACCATCAGCTTGGTCTTGTCGGCCACTTCAATTCACCTCGTCTCGAAACCAGCCGTCATCATGACCCTACCCGTACCGGGACCGAATCAATCTCCTTGCCGGTCGGCCGCCCCTTCTCGAGCCTCCAGAACGAACACTCGAATCCGACGATGGGGGGCCCATCCCCCGTAATTGCCGTACCCGGGATAGATGTCGATCGCCTTCTGCCAAACGGTCTCGGCCTCGGCGGGTTCCGCCGGTCTCGCTCTCACCTTCACCGATCTCTCGCGGTATGAGACCGATGCCTCCGGATGAGCCTCCAGGTTGTGCACCCAGGCCGGTGTTCCCTTCTGCCCGAAACTGGTCCCCAGCAGGGCGAGGTCACCCGCGATCGGGATCCCCAACAGCGGGACGGTCCTGGGTGCTCCCGATCGGGCGCCCATCGCGGTCACCCACAATGGCGGGATGCCGGTGACCCAGGAGGTCATCGTGGACTTGCCCCTGGTCAGACGGAGTATGAAGCGGTCGGCGGGGCCGAGGATCTTGTGGTTCAGATTCGACATGGCACGAGTCGAGCCGAGGGCCACCGCGGACTTGCGAAAACGATTCTGGTGTCCCAGCTCGTACCCGAGATCAGCGGCCAATCCCATGGAGCAAGGCTACGTGTCCTTGGGCGGGTGGTGGGTGGGGTGGTGGGTGTGCGCTCTAGCATCGAGTGCTGGCGATGGCTGAGCACGGATTGATCCTGATCACATGTGGTGAGCCCTACGAGGCTCGATCCATTGCCCGACGTCTGGTCGAGACCCGGGTGGCAGCCGGAGCCCAGATCATCCCGATCGGGAGCATCTACAGGTGGGAAGGCGAGGTCGTGGAGGGGCGGGAATGGATTCTCGTCGCCAAGACCCGTCGCGATCGATTCGAGTCGGTCAGGTCGGTGGTGGACGAGTTGCACTCCTACGAGGTGCCCCCGGTGTTGATGATCGCCATCGACGAGGCGAGCCGGCCCTATCTGGCTTGGATCGATCAGAACGTCGACATACCCACCTGAGACGACCCGATCCCAGGCGATTGTGGAGGTGCGGGGAGTCGAACCCCGGTCCGTCGAGCCGTCAGCGCCGGCATCTCCGAGCGCAGTCGTCAGCGAGCCTTCGGCCACAGGAACTCTGACGACGAGTTTCCCTGCGCCTATCCGGGGTTGGCTTGACCCCACGGTCCCGAAACCCCGCGGGGGGCATCCCGCTTTGCGGCGCCCGGCCCCGGCCGTGCGGGATTCGGTCGGGCGGACGGGCTACTTAATTAGGCAGCCAGTGCGAAGTTGTCTTCGGCACTTGTTGGTTTTTCCGGTTTGTTGACGGGGCCCCGGAGACCCCGGCTCGCTTCCAACGCCTCAACACTCAACGTCGAAACCGTTTCACCCCCATGAGGGATTACCTTCAGGTTAACGCCATGCCCGACCTCTCTCATCCTGCATTCTTTATGCACTGCGTCACATATGCGTGACGCCATGCATTAGGAACGCGGTTTTCGCCCCCTGGCCAGGGCCCGGTCTATTTCCCGCTCGTGGTCGCGCTCCTTGATGGTTTGGCGTTTGTCGTAGGTGGTCTTGCCTTTGGCCAGACCCAGCTCGACCTTGGCCTTCCCCTCCTTGAAGTAGACCTGGAGCGGGACCAGGGTCAGGCCCTTCTCCGCGATCTGGCCCCCGATCCGGTCGATCTCCCGACGATGGAGAAGCAGCTTCCGCTCTCGCTCCGGGTCGTGGCCGCCGTCCCGGGCGAACTCGTAGGGGGCGATGTAGGCGCCCACCAGGTAGGCCTCGCCGCCCTTGACGACGGCATAGGAGTCCTTGAGATCGAGACGACCCTCGCGCAGCGACTTGACCTCCGAGCCGAGGAGGGCGAGACCGGCCTCCACCGTCTCGACGACCGTGTAGTTGCGACGGGCCCTGCGGTTGCTGGAGACGACCTTGACCCGCCCCGTCTGACCGGGGGCCGCCACTAGACGGCCCCGGTCGGGATGTCCTCACCGGTGCCGTCGGCCTCACGCAGATAGCGGCTCAGACCGAGGAGCGAGCCGATGACACCCGCCGCCGCACCGAAGAGGATGAAGAGCAGACCCCAGCGGAAGAAGAAGTCGTTGCTGACGTCGAGACGGAATAGGGCGAACCCCTCGCCGGCCCGGGCCAGACGGGTCGACACCAGCCAGACGGTGAACACTGCCAGGGCGGCGCCGACAATCCCTTCGATCAGCCCCTCCAACAGGAACGGGATCCTGATGTACCAGTTCGAAGCGCCAACCAGCTTCATGATCTCCACCTCGTCGCGACGGGCATAGATGGCGAGCCTGATGGTGTTGGCGATCAGCACGACGGCAGAGAGACCGAGAATCACGGCCATCCCTATGCCGAGCACGTTGAGCACGCTGGAGAGGTTCTGCAACTGCTCGATCTCCTCGGCGGCGGTGGTGACGTTGAGCACCACCTGCTGTTGCTGCTCCAGCTTGAACTTGACCGACTGGTGCAGCTCGATGGCCACCAGCTCGATCCGGATCGAGGCGGGGAGGATGGTGGGATCGATCTCGAGCAACTCGTCCTGTCCGGCGAAGATCTCCTTGTACTCCTCCCAGGCCTGGGCCTTGTCGACGTAGAAGGCTCCATCGGGCTGGTTCACCTCGTCCCAGGTCATCACCTGGTCGAGCAGGGCCTGATGCGCCCCGGGAGGGACCCCGTTGGAGCCCTCGTCCTTGAGGAAGGCGATCACGTGAACCCCCTCCTGCCAGGCGAGGGTGTTGAGACGCAGCACCTCGTTCACCACGAGGGCGCCAAAGGCAAGGCTGAGAGAGATGAACACTGCCAACACCGCCCCGGCCACCACCAGGAAGTTCCGCTTCAGATTCACGAAAGCCTCCCGAAGGAGGAAGAAGAACCGGCTCATTCCTGGCCCTCCTCGTACCGGCCGGAGTGCTCGTCCCTGGTCACCAGGCCCTTGTCCAGGGCGACCACCCTGCGTTGCATGGCGTCGACGATGGCGAAGTCGTGGGTTGCCATCACAATGGTGGTCCCGGTCCGGTTGATTCGGTCGAGGAGCTTCATGATCCCGACCGAAGTCTTGGGGTCGAGGTTCCCGGTCGGCTCGTCGGCCAGCATGATCGGAGGCCGGTTGACGAAGGCCCGGGCCACCGACACCCGCTGTTGCTCGCCACCGGAGAGCTGCCGCGGATAGCGCTCACCCTTGTCGGCGAGACCGACCAGGTCGAGGACCTGGTCCACCTGTGGTGCGATCACCGAGCGGGGACGTCCCAGGACCTCGAGGGCAAAGGACACGTTCTCGCCCACCGTCTTGTTGGGAAGGAGCTTGTAGTCTTGGAACACCGTCCCCACCGAGCGTCTCAGATAGGGGATCTTCCACTTGGGCAGGGTGGTGATGTCCTTGCCCGCCACCCAGATCTTGCCCCGGGTCACCCCTTCGTCCCGCAGCATCAGCCGGATCAGGGTGGATTTCCCCGAGCCCGACGGGCCCACGAGAAAGACGAACTCGCCCTTCTGGATGTCGAGAGACACGTCGTGGGCGGCAACTGTGCCGCCCTCGTAGACCTTGGTTACATGTTCGAGGCGAATCATCAGGACAAGAGGAGTGTCGCAGCCTCCACTGGCTCAACTGCGGACCTGAGGACGGTAACGACTTCGCCCGGCTTACGCGGAATCAGCCGCCGCCTCGTGGTTCGCCCGCCGCCATCTGAGATAGGCCTCGATGAAGCCCATCAGATCACCGTCGAGCACTCCCTGGACGTTCCCCACCTCGTACTTGGTGCGCAGGTCCTTGACCTGCTGATAGGGCTGGACCACGTAGGAGCGGATCTGACGCCCCCAGGCCGCCTCTCCCTGCTCGCCCCGAATCTGGTCGAGATGGGCCAGCCGCTCCTGGCGAGCCCTGTCCGCCAGACGCGATTGGAGGATTGCCATCGCCCTCGCCTTGTTCTGGAGTTGGGAGCGCTCGTTCTGACACTGGACGACGATCCCGGTGGGGAGATGAGTGATCCTGACCGCCGAGTCGGTGGTGTTGACGTGCTGTCCCCCGGCTCCCTGGGAGCGATAGGTGTCGATGCGCAGATCGTCCGCGTCGATCTCCACCTTGGCCTGGTCGCCCAGATCGGGCACGATGTCCACCCCGGCGAACGAGGTCTGACGGCGGGCGTTGGAGTCGAAGGGGCTGATCCGGACCAGACGGTGCACCCCTCGCTCCGACTCCAGGGTCCCGTAGGCGCGATCGCCTTTGACGGTGAACGTCGCCGACTTGATCCCCGCCTCCTCCCCTTCGGTCACCTCCTCCACCGTGTAGGTGAACCCGGCGTCGGTGAGGAAGCGCTGGTACATCCGGGCCATCATCTCGGCCCAGTCCTGGGCGTCGACTCCCCCGGCCCCGGCGTGGACGCTGATGATGGCGTCGGCGTCGTCGTACTCGTCGAAGAAGAGCGACTCCAGCTCCAGGGTGTCGAGCTGAGCGGAGACGTCGAAAAGCTCATCCAGCGCCTCCCTGCGGGAGGCATCGTCGCCGGCCTCGTCGGCCAGCTCCAACAGCACCTCGGCGTCGTCGATCTTGGCCGACAGGCTGCGCACCATGTCGAAGAGACCCTCATACCTGGCCAGACGCCGGCTGACGGCACGCGCCTCCTCCTGGTCATCCCACAGGTCGGGGGCCGAAGCTCTCTCCCGAAGCTCGTCCAACTCCCCCTCTTTGGTCTCGAGGTCGAGGAATCGGCGCGCCTCGACCAGCCGCTTACGCAGCTCCGCCAAGGTCGCTTTCGGATCGGTGATCTCGGATTGGGTCATGGGTTATGGGTCATGAGTTGTGGGGTTAGCTGTCTTCGGTGAGTCCGATGCTCGGCTCGGGTCAATACCCGGTGCCGAATACCCGGTATGTCGCGGGGCGGCTAAGCCGCTCCATGACACCTTTTGTACTTCTTGCCCGAGCCGCAGGGACAGGGGTCGTTGCGCCCGATCTTGGCCGACACCGCCTGCTTTGTGGGCTTGGCCCCGCTGGCGTTGGCCTCGACCCGTTGCGGCTGGGTCTTGGGTTGGGCCAGCTCGACCCGGAACAGATAACGAACGGCGTCGCGCTTCACCGAGTCCACCAGCTCGGTGAACATGTCGTATGCCTCGCGCTGATACTCCGACAACGGGTCCCTCTGCCCCATGGCCCGCAACCCGATCCCGGCCCGCAGGTAGTCCATCTCGGAGAGGTGCTCTCTCCACTTGTTGTCGATCACGGAGAGCATGACCGAGCGCTCCACCTGACGGAGCACCTCGGGCCCAAGCTCCTCCTCTCGCCGCTGGTAGGCGGCCAAGGCCTCCTCGACGACATGGTCCACCACGGTATCGACGCCGCCCGACACCTTCGATTCGTCGATCTGTGTCGAGTAGACCTGGGTCAGCTCCCGCTGCAGTGCCTCCCAGTCCCAATCCGAGCGTGGGATCTCCGGGGAGAGCTCGGTCTCGACCACCTCGGTCACCACCGACTCGATCCAATCGCCGATGAGGTCGTCGCCGGCCGTGCCCTCCAGGATGGAGCGTCGCCAGTCGTAGATCACCTGACGCTGGCGATTCATCACCTCGTCGTACTTGAGGACGTTCTTTCGGATCTCGAAGTTCTGCGACTCGACCTGGCGCTGGGCCCGCTCGATCGCCTTGGACACCATGTTGGCCTCGATCGGCTGGTCCTCGGGTAGACGGAGCCGGTCCATGATCGACGTCACCCATTCCCCCTGGAACCGGCGCATGAGATCGTCCCCGAGGGAGAGATAGAAGCGCGACTCGCCTGGATCCCCCTGACGCCCTGAGCGACCCCGGAGCTGGTTGTCGATCCGGCGCGACTCGTGACGCTCGGTTCCGACCACGTAGAGACCCCCGGCGTCGACGACCTTCTGCCGGTCCGGGGCGATCTGATTCTCGAACTCCTGGGTCAGCTTGGCCTCGAGCTCCTCGTAAGAGGGGTCGTCCGGCGTCACCCCTCTCCGCTTCAACTCGGTCTTGGCCATGCCGTCGGGGTTGCCGCCGAGCTTGATGTCGACCCCGCGACCGGCCATGTTGGTGGCCACGGTGACCGCGCCGGGACGCCCGGCCTGGGCGATGATGTCGGCCTCCCGAGCATGGTGTTTGGCGTTCAGCACCTCGTGCTTGATCCCGTGCCGGTCCAGCTCCCTGGACAGCTTCTCCGACTTCTCTATCGACACCGTGCCGAGCAGGACCGGCTGGCCGATCTCGGTGCGGGCCGCCACATCGGCCACCACGGCGGCGAACTTCCCGTCCTCGGTCTTGTAGACGAGGTCGCCTTCGTCTTGACGGGCGACCGGTTCGTTGGTGGGGACGACGATGACCTCGAGGGAGTAGATCTGGGCCAGCTCGGCCGCCTCGGTCTCGGCCGTGCCGGTCATGCCCGCCAGCTTTTCGTAGAGGCGGAAGTAGTTCTGGAGGGTGATCGTGGCCAGAGTCTGGTTCTCCTCCTTGATGGCCACCCCCTCCTTGGCCTCGATGGCCTGATGCAAGCCCTCGGAGTAGCGGCGGCCCTCGAGGACCCGCCCGGTGAACTCGTCGACGATCTTCACCTCGCCGTGGTCGATCAGATAGTCGACGTCGCGCAGGAAGAGCTCCTTGGCCTTCAACGACGCCTCGAGATGATGGACGAAGTCGACGGCGGCGTGATCGAAGAGGTTCTCCACGCCCAGCACCTGTTCGACCCGGGCCACCCCCTCCTCGGTGGTCAGGACCTGCCGTTTGCGCTCGTCCACCTCATAGTGGACGTCCATTTGCAGCCTGTTGGCGATCTTGGCGAAGTCCCGGTACCACTTGGCGCTGTCCGAGACCCGGCCGGAGATGATCAGCGGTGTCCGTGCCTCGTCGATGAGGATCGAGTCGACCTCGTCGACGATGGCGTAGGTGTGGCCCCGTTGCACCCGGTCGGCGGCCCGCATCGCCATGTTGTCCCGCAGATAGTCGAATCCGAACTCGTTGTTGGTCCCGTACGTGATGTCGGCTTCGTAGGCCGGATGACGCTCGGCCGGGGGCATGCCGTTCTGGATCAGCCCCACCCTCAACCCGAGGAACCGATGCACGGCACCCATCCACTCGGCGTCGCGTGACGCCAGATAGTCGTTGACCGTGACCAGATGCACCCCGGTCCCGCCGAGGGCGTTGAGATAGGCCGGCATCGTCGAGACCAGGGTCTTTCCCTCGCCGGTCTTCATCTCGGCGACCATTCCACGGTGCAGGGCGGCGGCGCCGATGACCTGGACGTCGAAATGACGCTGGCCGAGAACGCGCTTGGCCGCCTCGCGGACGGCGGCGAAGGCCTCGACTTGGAGGTCGTCGAGGGACTCGCCCGACTCGATGCGATTGCGGAACTCGGTTGTCTTGGCTTTCAGGTCCTGGTCGGAGAGAGCCTCGTACCGGGGCTCGGCCTCATTGACCGCGGCAACGATGCCCTGGAACTGTCTGAGTGTCTTGCCTTCTCCGGCACGCAGGACCTTGGAGAGGATCGGCATTGGGGTTCCATGCTACCGGCGGGCTCGATTTGACCCACGTCGGTTCTCGGGTTCGCAGCCACTGACGGGGCGGAAGCACCGGCCGACCGGTGTCTGTTCGGCCTCGGCTGCGATCGTCGCGAGGGTCAAACCGTGGATGACTGAGGTTGGCCGAGGCCGAAGTCGGCCGGCAACTCAGCGGATATCTATGAGACCTTCCCGCTGCGCCCAGGTGACGGCCTCGAACCGGGACTTGAGACCCAGCTTGTCGAGGACGTTGCGCACATGGTTTCGCACCGTGTTCTCGGAGATGAAGAGCTCGGCGGCGATCTCCTTGGAGGTCTTGCCGGCGCCGACGTGGCCCAGGATCTCCAGCTCTCGCCCGGTCAGCTCGGGGTTGCGGGCCACTGCCTCGCCGTGATGACGGAGCAGGTCCCGAAGTGCCGAGAACAGTTTTCCCCCCATCGCCGGGGAGAGGGCGGCCCCCCCGTCGAGCACGTCGTGCATGGCGGCCACGAGCCGGGGTAGCGGCGTGTCCTTGGTCAGGTATCCGGAGGCCCCGGCCTTGACCGCGGCCAACATGTCCTTGGCCGACTCGCTCGAGGTGAGCAGGACCACCCTGGTCTGGGGGCATGCCCTGACGATGGCGCCTACGACTTCGATCCCGGACATGCCGGGCATGAGCAGGTCGAGCAACACCAGGTCGGGCTGGTGCTCCCTGGCCATGTCGATCGCCCTCATCGCGTCGGCGGCGACGGCCTTTACCTCGAAACCCTCCTGGACGAAGGCGGCGCGCAGTGCTTCGCGGAAAAGCTCGGCGTCATCGACTATCACTACAGAGGCCATGCGCTCTCACCTTGCGTAGTGATCTGCCGGTTCTTCATTTGGACTCCCGGGATCAGACAAGCGGACTAGACACCGTATCGGTCGCAGTGGCCGTCAGCACAAGGGCCAATCGGCTCATTCCCAAGGTTCTCGCCGCCGAGCGCACCGTGGCCCCGGTGGTTACCACATCGTCGACCAGCACAATCGGCCCAGCCGTCGTTTCCCTGGCCCGGAACCGGGGCGGTGGTCGGGAGTGGTCTCCACCGGCCCGTCTCCTGGCATGGATCGGCGCCGAGAGCAGGTCCCACAACGGCACCTCGAGAGCCCGGGCCAGTCGCAGACCGATCTCCCGGGCCGGGTCGATCCCGTACAGGATCTGACGGGACCAGGTTCGGGGCACGGGGACGATGGGGAGACGGGGCACCCGGGGAGCGACGAGCTCCACCACCAGGTCGGCGAACGGGGTCAGACCCCGGTACTTGAGACCATGGACCAGCTCCCGGGCCACACCGCTGTGCTCGAAGGCGGCCACCAGCCGGATCCCGTCCTCGAGGATCCGCTCCGGGGCAGGCCGCAGCTCTCCACGGCATCGGGCACAGAGGAACCCCGAAGTCGGCGAATGACAAACCTGGCAGAGCATCGCAAGCGACCGTATCCGGGACGTGGGACAGAATCCCCAGTGAGGCGGAAGCCCCCGGCCGACCGGCGGCTGTTCGCCCGAGACTGCGCACCTACGAGTCAGGCAACCCGAGCAGCCGTGAGGGTGAGTCGAGTGCGAAGTCGGCCGGCATCAAGCAGTTCCCTCTTGCCAGCCACTCAGATAGGACACCTGCTCCTCGGTGAGGGTGTCCAGCCCACCTCCGAGATGCTCCAGCTTGATTCGGGCCACCTCGGCGTCCATCTCGGGGGGAAGGGTGTAGATGCGGGGCTCGAGATCCTCGGCGTTCAGCGCCAGGTACTCGGCGGCCAGCGCCTGATTGGAGAAGGACATGTCCATGACGTCGGCGGGATGGCCTTCGGCCGCCCCCAGGTTGACCAGCCGTCCCTCGGCCGCGACCAGGATGCGACGCCCGTCGGCCAGCTCGTACTCCTCCAGGTTGTCTCGGATTCGGCGGCGAGCCACGGAGGCGGCCCGCAGCGAGGCCAGGTCGATCTCGACGTCGAAGTGACCGGCATTGGCCAGGATGACCCCGTCCCTCATCACGTCGAAGTGCTCCAAGCGCAGGACGTGCTTGTTCCCGGTCACGGTGATGAAGACGTCTCCGACCCTGGCTGCGTCGGCCACGGTCATCACCCGGAATCCGTCCATGGCCGCGGTCAGGGCACGCACCGGGTCCACCTCCACCACGATCACGCTTGCCCCCAGGCCGTCGGCCCGCCTGGCCACCCCGCGACCACAGTCGCCATACCCGATCACCACGATGTTCTGACCGGCGAGGAGGATGTTGGTGGCCCGGATGATCCCGTCGATCGCCGACTGACCAGTCCCGTAGTGATTGTCGAACAGGTGCTTGGTGGCCGAGTCGTTCACAGCCACCACAGGCACCCGGAGTGTGCCGTCGGCGGCCATCGCCTTGAGACGGATCACCCCGGTCGTGGTCTCCTCGGTCGAGCCGATCACCTCGATGTCCCGTCGGTCGGTGTGGAGAAGGGTGGCCAGGTCGGCTCCATCGTCCATGGTGATGGCCGGAGCATGATCGAGGACGGCGTGGATGTGCTTGTAGTAGGTGTCGGCGTCCTCGCCCCTGATGGCAAAGACCGGGATGCCCTCTGCGACCAGGGCCGCCGCCACATCGTCCTGGGTGGAGAGCGGGTTCGAGGCACAGAGGAGCGGCTCGGCGCCCCCGTCCCTGAGCGCCAGCATCAGGTTTGCGGTCTCCGCGGTGACATGGAGGCAGGCGGCGATCACCAGACCTTCGAGCGGCTTCTCCTTGGCGAAGCGCTCCCGCACCGTTGCCAGCACCGGCATCCGGCGCCCCGCCCATTCGACCCTTCGGGCCCCGTCCTCGGCGAGGGCAGGGTTGGCAATGTCGCTGTTCATCTCAGTCCTTTACCAGTAGCTTCTTCAGCCTCTCGATGGTCTCGACCGGAACCGGGTCGACGCCCGCCTCCTCGGCCAGCATCCATGACACCAAATCCCCGCACACGGTCAGCGACATCAGACGGGCCAGCTCCGACTTGCCGCTGGCCGGCACCTCGGCGAGCCAGGGCACGGCGAACCCGGTGAGCGACGACGTGTGGTCGAGCCGGGCCCCGACCCGGGCGTGATCGGTCTCATCGGTCAGAGCCACGATTCCGATGAGATCGCGGGTGACCGCCGGTAAGGTTTCCCAGCCGACGATCTCGTTGTGGTCCAGCTCGGGGAGTACCGACCACCAGGCGGGCATCTTGGCGTTCTCGTTGATCTGGGTCTTCCAGCGTTGGGCGGCGGTGCCGCTGATCGGCCCCCCTCCGTAGACGACGGTGACCCTGCCGACGAGCCCCTTGGCCAGACCGGCTGCCGCGGCCCAGGTCACCGATCCCTCGGCGGTGGCAGCGTCGACCAGGTCGGCCGCCTCGTCGAAGGCCTCCCCCTGTTCCGGCAGAACCCCGAGCCGGGTGAGGAGCCGGGCAACCGCGCCCGCCATGTAGCCAATGGCGGCACGAGGCTGCAGACCGGAGGGGACGGCGACCGTTGGCCAGTCGTTCTCGGCCGACAGGTCGGCAAGACGGCCGCCCGTGGTGATGGTCACGATGGAAAGCCCGGCCACATCGGCAGCAGCCACCAGGTCGAGTGTCTCCTCGGTGTTCCCGGAGTACGAAGCCGCCACGACGACCGGCCTCACCCGGGCCGCCCAACCCGGGAGCGGCGAGTAACCCTTGTGCACCGCGACCCTCCCTGGGGTGTTGGCGGCCAGAGCGGCGCCGAAATCACCCGCGATCCCGGAGCCGCCCATGCCCCCGACCAGGATGTCGGGATTGGGTGCGACATCCGGGACCGCCAGGTCCCGGGCCCAACGCAACTGGTCGCCCAGGGTGCGGATCATCCCCAACATCTCACTCATCGGGCCCCCCTTCGGCTTCTTCCTCCAGCATCACCGGGATCCCGTCGCGCACCGGGTAGCGGCGGCCGCATTCGGTGCACACCAGACGCGAGCTGGCCTCGTCCTCGGTCAGGTCGGCCTTGTCCACCGGACAGACGAGGATGGCGGCCAGTTGGGGGTCGATCAGACTCATCGGTTCTCCTCGAGTGTTGCTGCCAGCATCGCCACTGTCTCGTCGAGGATCTTCTCGTCCCTGGCCTCGACGTTGAGACGGAGGAGCGGCTCGGTGTTGGATGGGCGCAGATTGAACCAGGCATCGCCCAGGTCGACCGACAACCCGTCGACATGGTCGGTCTCGGCATGGGGGAACATCGCCTCGACCCGGGCGATGGAGCTCTCCGGATCCGCAACCTCGAAGTTGATCTCCCCGGAGGCCCGGTATGGCTCCACCTCCTGGCGGAGGACGGAGAGCGGGCGACCATCCTCGGTGATCACCCGCAACAGGACGAGCATGGCCAGCATCCCCGAATCCGCCCGGTAGTTGTCGGCGAAGTAGTAGTGGCCGCTGTGCTCGCCGCCGAACACCGCCCCCGACTCCGCCATGACCTGTTTGATGTAGCTGTGGCCCACCCGGGTCCGGATCGGCGTGCCGCCGGAGGCACGGACGGTCTCGGCCACCGCACGCGAGGTGATCAGGTTGTGGATGATCGAGGCGCCGGGGTGGCGTACGAGCATCCAGCGGGCGATGAGGGCGGTGACACTGCTCCCACTTACCGCCTCCGCCTTGTCATCGATGAAGAAGGCCCGGTCGGCGTCCCCGTCGAAGGCAACTCCCAGGTCGTGGCCACCGTCGGCGACCATGACGATCAGATCCTCGAGATTCTCCGGTTGGATCGGGTCCGCCGGGTGGTTGGGGAAGGTCCCGTCCGGCTCGAGGTAGAGCCCGTCCAGAGTGGCCTCGAGACGGGCGAATACCTTCTCGATCGTCACCCCCGCCATCCCGTTGCCCCCGTCGACGGCCACCCGGAGCGGCCCGACGGAGGTGGCGTCGACGATCGATAGCAGGTGATCGACGTAGCCGTCGATGGCATCGACCCATTTCACCGTACCCGGGGTCGGGGCGATGAGGGACTTCCCGGCGAGGACGTCGTCCCTGATCTGGGCAAGTCCGGTGTCGGCCCCTACCGGGGCGGCGCCGGCCCGGCACAGCTTCAACCCATTGTATTGGGGCGGGTTGTGCGAGGCGGTGATGACGGCCCCGGGCATCGAATGCTTGCCCGAGTAGAAATAGACAAGGTCGGTCGGCACCCGGCCCAGGTCGATCACGTCGGCCCCGGCTCCGGTGATGCCCGACACCAGCCCGTCGAACAGCTCTCCCGAGGATTCCCTGTAGTCCCGGCCCACCGCTATCTCGTCGCTGCCGACCATCGAGACGAAGGCGCTCCCCACCAGCCGGTAGAGCTCGGCGTCCAACTCTCCGTTGTCGGTGCGCCCGCGAATGTCATAGGCCTTGAACACGGTGTCGGGGCTCATCGGCGGCGGAGTCTAGGGGTGGGCCTACCCCATGCTCATTCCTACACTTGCCGTCTCCGATGAGCCCTACCTTCTCGATCGTGGTCCCTGTGTACAACGAGGCCGCATTCATCCCCAGGGCCATCCCGGCGTTGATCGAGCAGATGGAGACCATCGGCGCGAGCTACCGCATCCTGATCGTCGAGAACGGTTCCAGCGACGACACCGCCGAGGTGACGCGACGGGTCGCAGGAGACCAACCGGTGACGGTCCTCTCCCTGCCCGAGGCCGATTACGGGGCGGCGATGAGACATGGGTTCCTCGAGGCCGACGGGGACTGGGTGGTCAACTTCGACATCGACTATTTCTCGGCCGACTTCCTGAAAAGGGTCCTCGACCTGGTCGATGTCGACCTGGTCATCGCCTCCAAACGTGACCCAAACTCGGAGGACAGACGGCCTCTGATCCGACGCATCGCCACCAAGGTCTTCAATCTATTGTTACGAACCATCCTTGGCTCGAAGGTGTCCGACACCCACGGGATGAAGGCCTTTCGCCGGGATCTGGTGGCTGACGTGGCGCCACCGGTCCTGAGTCGCCAGGACCTGTTCGACACCGAGCTGGTGGTGAGGGCGGAGCGGGCCGGTTATCGGATCCGGGAGGTGCCGGTGGTGGTCGAGGAATTGCGAGTGGCCAGGTCGTCGCTGGTGAAACGAGTGCCGAGGACGATCAGAGGGCTGATCCGGATAAGGGCGACCCTCAGAGACGAGGCGTTAGACCTGGCGGCGGCGCAGACTCCAGACGGCAGCGCCGACTAGGGCCAGGACACCGACCAGGCTGGCGATCTTCCCGCCGCTCTCCGCCCAGGTGTCTTCGAACTCGAGCACGACATGCTCGCTGGTGGGGACCACCATCATCAGCGAAGGCGTCGCCCGCCACGGCCCATCGGCGCCGCGAGCGGTCCAGTTGGGGAAATAGGAGACCTTGACCAGGTGGGGGATGCCCACCGCGGTGGTGGCGAACGAGATGCGGTGGTTCTCCACGACGATGTCGCTCACCGCGTCCTCCAGAGTGTCCAGGGTGACGGTGGGACGCTCCTCCAGAGACTCGATCCGGGGCCACTCCTCGGGGCCATCGGCCACCACCCAGCGGTCGAGGTTGTCCACGTCCTCGTACCAGTCGAGGGCCATGTCGAAGAAACTTGGCTGCTCCTGACCGTCGGACCCGCTGACTGTGGCGGCTCCGGTCATCGAGTCGAGCACACTGTGCTCGGGGACGTCGTAGACGGCCGGGAGGAAGGTGGCGGCCTCGACGAGCTGGGTCTCGGGCAGTCCGTAGATGGTGAACGGCCCGGTCGTGGCCAGTTTGGTCATCTCGGAGAGCCCGTCTGCCCGCTCCGTCGCCTCCGGGGTGAATGACACGAAATAGCTGACCCCGAACAACTCCAGATGTTTCAGCCCACGCTCCATCTCCCCGGTGTGATAGGTGAGCCCGGGGATGGGGTTAGACGGCTTCTCGGACATCTCCGAGGAGTTGATGAAGTGGAACGGGGTGGTCAGCGACGACTCGAAGTACAGGCCCTCCATCGAGGGATGCGACCCCTCGGTCCAGTAGGGGATGAGCATCGGGGACATCGGCGTCCCGTATTGGTTGAGGTCATGATTCGCCTCCCAGTGCACCCGCCCCTCGGGCAGGGAGTCGATCTCTGTCATCAACGCCTCGTACTCCGGCCATGCCTCTTTCGACTCGTAGCCTTCGTAATTCCATTTCGCCCAACCGTCGACGAAGGTCACCCCGGAGAGAGACCCCAGCACCACCACCGTCACCGTGGCCCCGGTGAGGAAGTTGCGGGTGGAGAGAGTCGAGTCCCACATGAACGAGACCCCGACCAGCAGGGCCCCGGCCACCGCCACCGGCACCCATGCCCAGACCGGGAAGTCGGCCGAGTCGGCCACCAGAGAGCAGGCGACCACCGTGACGAGGGCGATCAGGGCCCGGGGCCAATGGGCTGAGATGCGTGATGGGAGTCTCCTCGACAACCAGATGACGCTCGCGCCCACCCCCACGGCGGCGAGGAAGGCGACACCGAAGTACCAGTAGGGGAGGAGCCGGCCATTCCACAGCTTCCACCTCTCGCCGCCGAAGACCGATGGGAGGAGCTCGGGAACGATGTGGGGTAGGGGGAAGTAGAGAACGGGAAGGATGGTCGCCGCCAGCAATGGCGCCACTCGCGAGATGCGACGGCTGATCCACACCGCCCCCGGGATGGCGAGCGGGAGAAGGAGCCACAACTCGACCGGGAATATCTCCTCCCAGCGGGACAACGGCGTCCATGACATGTCCGAGCTGAACCTGATCCGGGCGAGGAGGGGGAGAGCCCAGAAGGCGGCGATGGCGAAACCCCAGGCCCAGACGGCGAGGGTGCGCCAGAGCCCCTTCTTCCAGGGCAGGACGAAGAGCGAGGCGAAGACGACCACGATGGTGGTCAGCACGTGGGACAGGGCGGTGGCGGCCAAGGCAAGGGCGGCCCACTTCAGGTACTTCACATCGTCCCGAACCGCCCGTATCAGGAGTCCCAGATAGAGGAGCGAGAGGGCGAAGGACCAGGAGTAGGCGAACTCTCCGGCCAGGGTGGAGGCGATGTTGCCCCCGTAGATCGTGTAGCTCTCGAAGAAGGCGAACACCACCCCGGCGCCTGCGGCCACCAGCGAGACGTGCTTGCCGAGCCGCATCGAGCGGGCCAGGTAGTAGGCAGCCGGCGGGGTGGCGAGGAGACCCATCACCGTTACGATCTTGAACGCCACCCCATAGGGCATGAACAGGTCGAAGAGCACGATGATCAGGGACGGCAGCGGGAAGTAGAAGTAGAAGGCGGGGAATCCGGCGAACCAGTCGTTGGACCATCCCAGGACCCGGCCCTCAGGGAGCAGCGAGTCCCGCAGATATGCCGGCCCGAGGACGTGGGCCCCCATGTCCCCACCGGTGGGGGTGGTGGAGGAGACGATCCACCACGGGTTCATCACCACGAAGATGACGAGGGAGATCCCGGCGAGAGTGAGGACGATTGGCCAGCGGTTTGCCCGGCTGACCGCCCGGGGTGTGGTCACGCTCGATGCTGCCGGACGATCTCCAGGACCTGGGAGACGTCGATGTCGACACCGTCCCGGTTCCACCACTTCTCCTCGCAGTTGTGACAGGCGAAGAAGAGCACCTGGGTCCCGTCCGGGAGGATGTGCTCGATCTCGATCACGTCAGGCTCGGAGCACTGTGGGCAGTTCATCTCGTCTCGACGTTGGGCAGGGGCATATCGTACGACCGGCGGGCCACTACAACAACGCGTCCTCGTCGAGGAGACGACCCACGTAACGGCTCCTGCGCCGCCCGTTCTCGGTCCAGTAGGCGTACCAGTACGGGCCGTGGGGACAGCGGGTGCAGCCCGACTTTCCGCAACGGACAGACTGCTGGCGGAGATGCACCTCGGGGTGGTCATCGGCCGGGAGGGCCCCCGAGGACTGGAGTTGGGCCCTGGTCAAGATGAGTAGGCGACGAAGATCGTGCTCGTCGAGATCCTTGACCGCATCCAACAGATCGCGGTCCAGGGGCATCAGGCCACTGAGAGCGGGGCGAACAGCCTGGTGACCGTGCGGCGATCGGTCAGGGTCCATCCCAAGGGCGGGATCATGCGATCGGCATGATCGGCGCACATGGCGTACCCGTGTCGACCGCGGCCGTTGACGAGGTCGTCCATCCAGACCGAGCTGTCGGCATAGGAGAAGGTCATGAGGGCGGCAGCCGGTGAGCCACATCGGGCACAACTGAGAATCATGCCGGAAACGGTAGGAGTTGCGGCTTGCCCGTTCAAGGACCCTCCAGGGCCCGATCGGGCATGCCGGGGAACCGAGCCGCCGTCCCGTCCTCGGACACGACGACGGTGGAGGGAACCACGTCGATCCCGAGACCGTCGAACAATTCCGGCTCCTGCTCCCACTCGATCTCGACGAAACCGGAGGCTCCCAGGACCTCTTGGAGACGGTTACGGGCCGGGATGCAATCGACACAGGTCGACGACGAGAACAGATACACGCCCGGGGGAAGACTCCTGGCCTCGATGCGGCTCGATGGGCCCCGCCGGCGACGCATGGCGAGGACCGTGACCAGGGCGATGAGAACGGCGATGCCGACGATGCCCAGCCTGAGCCAGACCTCACTCATCGAGGAGCGGGACGCCGACGCTGTAGGCGATGTCGGTCCCCGTCGTCGTGACCCATAGCGGGACGAGCAAGCCCTCCCCTGTCACGCTGTACGCGTTGGCCCCGCCTTCGATGGCAGGCACCTCGATCACGGTGCCCGCCGGCACCGTCAACTGCTGGGCCGCCGGCTGGTCCCTGAGTGCGGTGACGACAACGGTGGCCTCGTCGAGCCCGGCGTTGAGGATCACCGCGCTCCCGGTGCTGCCCGGTGCCAGACCTGCGCCGGGGAGGAACCATCTCGACGAGGTCGCGGTCGACCCGCTGGTGATGGCGACGCCGGCCTCGGAGATGGAGCGCAGGAAAACCGCCACCGGTTGGGTGGACACCACCCGGATGGCAGATGCCGTCTCGAGCTCCAGGTCGGCCAGGGGCACGACCGACAGCCCACGGCCGGGGACCACCCCTTCCTGGAATCCCTCGATCAACCCGTCCGGGCCATGCACGTCCAGCTGATACTCGACATCCGCCCCCACGCCGGTCGAGACCACCAGCTCCCCTCCCAGCCCGCCGGAGGGAATCGGCACGTACCAATCGAGCGCCGGCGACACCGAGTGCCACACTGCGGTGTCTTCCCCGGCCGCGAATCGTCCCGCGGCCATCACACTGCCGCTCACCACTTCGATGGTGAAGGAGAGGGACTCCCGCCCGGGCAGGATCTCGCCCACGTCGACCACCACCGACGAGCGCGATGGGACGGATATCCCACGGAGTTGGGAGGCGGATTCGAGACCGGACTCCGACTGAACGATGAGATCCGCCAGCGCCTCCCCCGCATAGGGATTCATGAGCTGGACTTCATGCTGCCGGCCGCTGATCGTGGAGCCTCCGGCGAGCAGGGTCTGCTGATGTGGCGTGGAGAGACAGCTCTCGACGGCGACCGACTCCGTCCCGAGCAGCAACGTGGAGGCAGCCACGTCGGGACCCGGAAGTTCGGCCAAACCCGCCGCCGTCCCGACCGCGGCGACCTCGGCCAATGGGATGGCAGCCGAGCCCGAGGCGCCAGTCGAGAAGTCGGTGGAGCCGGCAGAGCCACCACCGGCGAAGACGGTGAAGCGGCCCATGCCGCTGATGCTGGAGGCGATCCCGATGGTCGTGCCCCTCCCACTGCCCTCCTCCACCGGGCATACCGCCACCGAGGGTGGGTCGACCGCTGCCTGGAGGTTGGCTTGTGGCTGTTCCGGGTTGGGGGTGATGAGGACGGCGGCGGCGAGGGCGGCGACGACGAGAGCGAAAAAGGCCTTGATCACCTGCGCACCCTTCCCCACACCATCAATCCGAGTGCCAGGACGAGAAGACCGGCCGCCGCGAAAGGGGCCGCCGCCAGATAGCCGCCGGCCGAGAACGTGGCCACTCCTTTGGCCGCGGAAACGGTGGTGAACCAATCGGCGAGCTCGGGTTGGGGCGCCCAACCATGCGAGTAGTTGACCCTGATCTGAGCCGTGTCCGGTGCCGGCTCCCCGGCAAACCCGGCTCCCTGACCCCTCCAGACGATGTCCTCCCCCACCGAGGCCAGGGGGGCCGCATCGAGGTTCTCGAACACCTGGGACCCGGTGACGAGGGGGGTGGGGATCAGGTCGAGCTGTGACTCCAGGATGTCGTCCAGTGGCGACTCGGGGCCCTCGACCACGACCCAGGCGATGGAGAACTCGGCGAGAAGACGGCCGGGTCGGAGCTCTGCCCCGCTGGCGATGCGGTCGAGCGCTGTGCCGAGCTGGAGATCTCCGGGCTGGGGCTCGGGCAGCCAGACCTCGTCGAGGGTGGTTCCCTGGCCGTCCAGCGTGCGGTACCAGACACCCGGTCCGGGTCGCGCCGCGCCGGGGATGAGACTCCGATCAGCCGAGATCACCAGGATCCGCCCAGGGCTGCCTTCGTCGGCCAGTGTCGAGGCAAAGGCGTATCGGTCGTTCGCATCACCCGGGGGAAGCCCGAGCCTGCCGTCGAAGAGACTCACTGCCGACAGGACCAGGATCACCGAGGCCGCGACCGACGCCAGGAGACGACGTGGCTCGATGCTGAGCCGGTCCAGGGCGGCCGCCACCACGATCGCCGAGCCGAACGAGGACAACACCAACGCCGCCTCCTCCACCCCGGGGCCGCCGAAGGGAAGTCGAACCAGGAGCAGACCTCCGAGCCCGATGATGGCTCCGAAGAAGCAGAGACGACGGGTGCGCCCGTCGATGAGCATGAGCGGGATGGCAGAAACTGCGATCAGGACCGGCCACCAGTCGGGAACGATCAGCCCGAGTCGGAGATCGGTGTCGAGCAGCCATCCCAGGTCGTCGTAGGCGAACCCGGCTGCCACCACACCGGCGAGGACGGTGGTCAGCGCGAGCCTGAGCGAGGAACGGCTCCCTCCCACCAGACGCCACAGCACCGCTGCCAGCAGCGGAACGATGCCGAGCACCGGTGAGACGGCGGTCAGCATGATCATCCAGAACAGGACCCACCCGATGTGGGTCAGCCAGCTCTTCGCCCGGTCGTCGGGGTGAAGGACCACCGAGCGCACCGCCCAGGGCAGGAAGGCGGCCGCCGCCAGGGCAAGCCAGGAGCCGGCGCCAACGACGAGGGCGGTTCCCGGCCCGGCCAATGCCACCAAGCCCGACAGGTAGCGCCCCGGCCCCCTGAACCCGAGGCGGCCGGCCAGCCGCCCCATGCCCACGACGGCCATCACCGAGAACAGGATGGTGACCATGGTGCGGGCGGCGCCCTCGAAGCCGAACCAGATCAAGGAGATGAGCGAGGTGAAGCCGACTACGGGGTGCACCGCGTCGGCCGAGCCGAGCCCGGAGTCATTCCATCCGGCGAAGAAGCGATCGGCGGCCACCGTGGGCGGTTCGAAGGGAAAGCTGAATCCGTTGTTGGGGACGCCGGTGAAGAAGATCGACCATGACGCCACCACCACTATCGCCGCCGCCAGCAGGGCGCCCCAGATGCCCGGGCTCGACCACACCCGTCTCGTGCCGCGGGCCAGTGCCTGGTCGTCGTCGAAGATGGAGAGGACCCGATCGGTGAGCTCCGAGCCCACCTCGCGCAACCTGACCGACCCCCTCGACTGGAACCGGAAGAGCTCCTCGTCCCCAAAGGCCCGCACCTGCCGGAAACGACGGCGCTCGGCAATGGTCGAGGGGAGCTTCCAGATGTTCCACACCCAGGATATGACGTGCCTGGCGCCGACCCTCCAACGGAGCAAGAGAAGATTGGCCAGGGAGTCGACCGTCGAGACCAGGATGTCGAAGGGGACGACCCAGAGCAGTGTGATCGGGCGATAGGCCTTGAGCATGGCCCGCAGCCGGCCGGCCTCCTCACGCCACCCGGCTCCCCGATCCTCGCAGCGAGCCTGGTGGTACACCTCCGACGAGGGGACGGTGATCACCCGGCCCCCGGAGAGACGGACTCGCTGGGAGAAGTCGAGACCGGCGGCACCCGGCTCGAGCAGCTCGTCGAGGCCCCGCAATCCCTGGGCCAGGTCGCGCCGCACCAGCATCGACACCGAGGAGACGAAGGCCACCTCGCGGACCACGTCGTACTGCTGGAGATCGATCTCCCCTTCGTCGAGCCCGGAATAGGGGTCGCCGAAGACGTCGGTGGCGCTCCCGATCGACTCCAGCTCGTCCCTGGTCCCCGCCAGGAGGAGCTTGGAGCCTCCAAGCGAGGCTTCGTTGCGGTCCAGCTCCGAGACCAGGGCGGCCAGGGCATCGGGTCGGGGCCGGGCATCAGAGTGGAGAATCCAGAGATACTCGACCTCGGGATCGGTGCCGACGATCGCCTCTTCCAGAGTCGAAACCCGGCCGACACCCACCGAGAGGTCGCCGTTGGCCTCGCCGATCACGACCACCTCGTGGATGCCGTCATAGACTTGGCGGTCGACGGTGGCCAGGGCGGCCTCCAGGTCGGCGCCCTCCACCAGGGTGACGATCACCTTGACGCGGGGCGCGTCCGGAAGCACCAGGGGTGTCGTTTCGTCCGCGATCTGCGGAGCTGAAGCACTTGTCATGCGGGAGGACATTGTGAACCGGTCCGCGTCGCTGAGCAATATCGAGTGTGTCGAGAGAAGACGATGAAGGTCGTTGAGCTGTCGGGCGGGGTGGGTGGGGCGCGCATGGGACGCGGGTTAGACGCGGTTGGAGGGCTCGATCTGACCCTGGTGGTCAACGTCGGCGACGACGGCACCGCCCACGGTCTCCACGTGTCACCGGACCTGGACACCATGGTCTACACCTTGGCCGGGATCGAGGGGCCCCATGGCTGGGGCCGGGCCGACGACACCTTCGTCACCAACACCGAGCTGGGCCGTCTCGGGGTGGACAACCGCTTCCAACTCGGCGACCTCGACCTCGCAGTGAAGATCTATCGCACCAGCCGGCTGGCCGGCGGTGACACACTGGCTCAGATCACCGACTCGATCCGATCCAGCCTCGGAGTCATCGCCTCGATCCTCCCCGCCTCGAACGATCCGGTGCGGACAATGGTCACCACCGCCCAAGGCACGGAGCTCACCTTTCGGGAGTACTTCGTCGACCGAGGCCACAGGGATCACGTGCAACGTCTCGACTTTCAGGGAGCGGAGACGGCGGCCCCGGCCCCCGGCGTCATCGAAGCCATCGACGGAGCAGACCTGGTGGTCATCGGTCCCTCCAACCCGCCACTCTCCATCTGGCCCATCCTCGCCATCGAGCCCATCGAGAAGGCCGTCCGAAGTCATCCAAGAGTGATCGCGGTCAGCCCCCTCATCGGGGGGAGGGCGCTCAAGGGGCCGGCCGACGTGGTCATGGCCGATCTCGGTCTTGGGGCCGGCACCCGGAGTGTGATCGCCTCTTATCGGGGTCTGATCGACACCCTCGTCGTCGACACCACCGACCGGGATGATGCCGGGATGATCGACGGTGTCTCCGTGGTCGCCCACGAGACCCGGATCACCGATCGCTCGGACGCCCGCCGGCTGGCGCAGGCGATACTGGAGCTGTGAGCCTTCAGATACTCCCCCTGGTCGGGATCGGGCCGGTCAGACCCGGGGACGAGGTCACCGAGTTCCTGGCGACCGCACTGGAACCGCTGGAACCGGCGCGGGGGGACGTGTTGGTGGTCACCCACAAGATCGTCTCCAAGGCCGAGGGCCGGGTGGTCACCATCCAAGGCGACGCCGAGGAGTTCAAGCGGGCCGTCGTCGAGGCCGAAGCGGCCTCCATCGTCCGACGACGTGGCGCTCTCATCATCGCCGAGACCAGACACGGGTTCATCTGCGCCAACGCCGGCGTCGATCGCTCCAATGCCGACCCGGGGACCATGATCCTCCTCCCCGAGGACCCGGACCTGTCGGCACACCGGATCAGGGTTCGTCTCCAAAGACGATTGGGCGTCGAGCTGCCGGTCATCATCTCCGACACCTTCGGACGCCCCTGGCGACGCGGGCTCACCGACATCGCCATCGGCGTGTCGGGGCTCGAGGCCGTGGTCGACCTCCGGGGGACCCGGGACTGGGTGGGGCGGGAGCTGGAGGTCACCGAGATCGCCGTTGCCGACGAGCTGGCGTCGGCCGCCGACTTGGTCATGGGAAAGCCCGACGGAGTCCCGGCCGCCCTCATCCGCGGCTACCACGGGCCCAGGGGAAAGGGCCGGGGCGCCGACCTGGTGCGACCGGTGGACGAGGACCTGTTCCGCTAGCCCCGGCGTAATCGGGATCCACAGGTCCGAATAAGACCCCTCTCGGTCCCAGTTACCTGCTCGTTGCTAAGCCCCTGGTCTGCCCAGCCCCCAGTAATCCAGGCCGACGGCGCGGACCTTCTTCGGGTCGAGGATGTTACGAGCGTCGACGATGCGGTGGCCACGCATCGCCTTCGCCACCGCGGACATGTCGACGGTCATGAACTCGGGCCACTCGGTGGCGATGAGGAGGACATCGGCCTCGGTCACCGCTGCGATCGGATCGGGGACCATGGTGAACAGATCGGTGTCGGCCTCGGGGTCGTAGGCCACGACCTCGGCGCCGTCGGCCTGGAGCAGGGCGGCGATGCGGACCGCGGGCGACTCCCTGACGTCGTCTGTCCCGGCCTTGAAGGAAATGCCCCACATACCGACACGTCTCCCATGGAGCCCACCTCCGGCCGCCTGACGCACCTTGTCCGCCACCCGGCGCCGTTGCTCCTCATCGGCCTCGATCACGGCCCGGAGTAGCTCGAAGTCGTATCCGGCGTCCTGGGCGACGGCGATCAGGGCCGAGGTGTCCTTGGGGAAGCACGAACCGCCGTACCCGGGCCCGGGCTGGAGAAAATGGGGCCCGATCCGATGGTCCAAGCCCAGACCGTGGACCACGTCGAGGATGTCGGCTCCGACCGCTTCACATACGTTGGCCAACGTGTTGACAAACGTGAGCCGCGTCGCCAGATAGGCATTGGAGGCGTACTTGATCATCTCGGCCGAGGTGGGGTCGGTGATGACCACCCGGGCGTCGAGACTGCGATAGAGGTCGGCGACGGCCTGGGCATCCGACTCGTCCCAGGCGCCGACAACGATCCGATCTGGCTCGAGGAAGTCGTCGACGGCCTTGCCCTCGCGCAGGAACTCGGGATGGGAGACGATCCGAGCCGGGCTGCCCAGGTCGGCCAGTCGCTTGCGAAGCGAGGCCACGGTCCCCGGGGGAACTGTCGATTTGACCACGAAGATGGTGCCCTCATCGACCTCGGTCGCCAACTCGTCGATGACGGAATGGACGAACTTGAGGTCGGCCCGGCCGTCGTCACCTTCGGGCGTGGGCAAGGCGAGGAAGACGAAGCCGACTCCGGCAACCGCCTCCTTGTTCGAGGTGTGAAAGCTGAGAAGACCCCTCTCGGTGGCCCGGGAGAAGAGGTCGGGCAGACCGTGCTCGTAGATCGGCATCCCGCCATTCCGCAGGAGCTCGACCCTCTCGGGATTCGCCTCACCGAGACGGACCCGATGACCCAGGTTGGCGAGACCTCCCCCTGTCACGAGACCGACATAGCCGGCTCCGATGATTGCTATTTCCATTGCACTCTCATGGTAGGTCGCGGCCCTCTCGCCATCAGGAGGCGTCGGCACCGACGATCACAATGGCGTCATAGCCGTTATCGACGGCGCCGAACCGAACTACACCGAAACCGAGCTGTCCGACGATCTGATTCCCGGCATTGCTCCCTTCAGGGACGAGGACGGTGGTGGTGGCGTAGTCCTTCTCCTCGGCGTCGCCCACCGCGGCGATCTCGAAGCCGGCCTCGGCCAGACGCTCCGACATCTCACCGGCGGCGCCGCTCACACCGTTCCCGTTCAGCACCTGGACTCGAAGTGGACCGGTGGCCACGGCGATGGCTCCCGACACGAAGTCATCGATCATCGCCGAAGCCTCGGGCTGGGCCGCCCTCACCACCGAGGCTCCGCCGATGGTGTCGCCGTAGACGGGCAACGTCTGGCCCTCGATGCTCCCGGTGATGAGACCGCGGAAATCCCAGGCGAGCGAGCCCACAGAGGATGCGGCGAGGGTGGCGTCGACGGTCATGTGCTGTGCCATGGAACCGGCGATCTCGCCGGCCTCGGCGATCGAGCCCGGTGTCTTCAGCTCGGTGAGGATGGCCCGTACCACCTGCTGCTGGCGTTGGGTGCGACCAAGGTCGCTGGCATCGACGGACACCCACGTCCCATTCTGGTACTCCTGGTACTTCCTCGAACGGGCGAAGGCGAGGGCCTGCTCACCGTCGAGGACCTGGGTCCCGCCCTCGACGTCGAGACCCGAGGCGCTGTCACGGGCGGGATAGGGGAAGGTCATTTCGATGCCGCCCAGCTCGTCCACCATCGAGACGAAACCGACGAAGTCGACCTCCACATAGTGGTTGATCTCGATCCCCAGGTTCTCCCTGATGGTCTGGACCATGAGACGGGGCCCCCCGTAGGAATAGGCGGCATTGATCTTGCCGGCTCCGTTGCCGGGGATGTCAACCCACAGGTCGCGGGGGATGGAGAGAATGCGGGCGTTGCCCGTCGCCTTGTCGACGCGGACCAGCATGATGACGTCGCCCCGCTCCCCACCGGCCGGGCCGAAGTAGGTCAAGTCGTCGAGCCCCTGGCGAGAGTCGCTGCCCACCACCAGGAAGGTCAGGCCTTCGCCGCTGGGCCGGCTCAGCTCACTGACGACGTCGTCGTCGGTCTTGGCCAGGGCGAGGACGTCCTGACCGGTGTTCAACGCCCACATCACCCCGAGCGCGGCGAGGTTGGTCACGACCAGGAGGGTGACGATCGTGACCTTGAGCCATTTGGGCAGCCCGCGACGGGGCGCTAAGTGTCGTGGGGAGGATGAGGACATCGTCGCTGAGACGCTGTCAGGCTAGCCCCGGTTCCAGAATTCTCCGGCATCCCTACTCGTTTTGGCGCGGAGTTCTCGACCTATAGGT
>JBOGET010000184.1:0-12469 GCA_050741975.1 Acidimicrobiia bacterium | reverse complement strand
CCTCCGCGCCAAAACGGGGTCCGGGCCCCGGATCTACTCCAGCACCTCCCGGGCCATGACCAGGGAGTGTTCGTCGAGACCCTCGGTGAAAGTGGCGTACAGCGAGGCCAGCTCGTCACTGCCGTCGGGGGTGCAGCCCATCTCTCGACGGAGACCGACCAGTCGGGTCAGCGCCTCGAGCTCGATGAGGTGGAGCCGGCCGGCTCTGGAGCCGCGTATTGCCGACAGGTAATTCTCCTCGGCTTGGTCGAGGTCGGGCTCGGGGAGCATCCTGATGAAGTCACCCTTGAACACTCGGAACTGAGAGGACACCACTTCCTCGGAGGCGCCGAGCCGGATGGCCTCGTCGATCAAAACCAGGGCCTGCTCCGTTTGGCCGGCCATAGCGTTGACTTGTGCCCGGAGGCTGAGGATGAGGGGCCAGAACACCGGGGGTGTCGTCAGCCCCTGGTAGAGCTCGACCCCGGTCTCGGTCAGGACCAACCCCTCCTCGGGCCGGCCCAGTGCCGTCATCGACACTCCTTCGAGCACGGTGGCCAGCGTCCTCCACAGCACGTAGTCGTTCTCCTCCGACACCAGGGCCAGCTCCTGCGCCAGCCGGCCGCACTCCTCGAAGCGGCTCCGGACCAATGCGAGAAAGCCGTTGTGGTAGAGGGCATAGGCGATGCTGAATGGGTGGTCGATCACCTTGGCGAGATCCAGAGCATCCGAGAGCCGGGCAACGGCCCGGTCCAAGGCGCCGCATTGCCACATGATCAGCCCGGAGGCGACCCGGCCCACCACCCCGGTGTTGGACCCGAGACGGAAGCGGTTGGAGCTGTGGAGGCGCGGGTCGTGGAGCTCAATGGCCCGATCGAGGTGGGGGAGCCCGGTGTCGAGGTCGCCGGAGAAGGCGACCGAGGCGCCATATATGTAGTGACCCTCGATCCGGATGGAGTCGTCTCCCTCCTCCTCACCGAGCTCGAGCAGTTGGCGACCGATCTCGGCGGACTGACCGAACTCGGCGATGTTCATGTAGTAGCTGGCCAGGGCGCGCAGAACCGGGAAGCGTTGCGCCGCGGTGCCCTTGGTCTCCGCCATCTCGAGCGCCTGCTTGAACGCCTCCTCCACCTCGACCCCGTAGCCACGGACCGCCATCAGGGCCCGGGCCAGACTGGTGCGTAGCGTCAGCTCCTCCGCAGCCAGTTCCGGTGAGGGCTCGGCGGTGGCCAGCACCTCCAAGGTGTCGGAGGCGAGCTCGATGGCGGCGTGGTACCAGCCCTTGGCCTCGTGCAGCGCCCACAGCCCGTCGATCAGGTGGAAGAGCTGTTCCAGGTCGCCCTGGTCGACCCAGTAGCGCCAGGCGGTGCGCAGATTCCCGATCTCGGCCCCAAGCTCGTCCAGGGCGGACTCGCGCTCGGCGCCCCGCAGCCGATCCTGAAGACTCAGGGCGTAGGCCGAGTAGTGGGCGGCGTGGGCGTGGCGCACCGACCGTTCCTGCTCGGGAGAGTCGGCCAGACGCTCGAAGGCGTACTCCTTGATCATCAACAGCATCGAGAAGCGACGGGAACCGCTGCTGTCGTCACTGCGAACCAGGCTCTTGTCGACCAAAGAGGCGAGGGTGTCGACGACGGTTCTGGCTCCGAGGGCGGAGGCCGCCACGGTCTCGATCGACTCGAGACGGGTGGGCGAGAACACCGACATCATCTCGAAGATCTCACGCTCATCCTCCTCGAGTAGCTCATAGCTCCAGCCGATGGCGCCCCACAGCGTCCGTTGCCGGTCGGGCAGGTCCCGGCCCCCGGCCCCGAGGACATCGAGTCTCTCCCGGAGCCGATCGAGGAGGTCGGACGGGGTGAACACGTTGAGCCTTGCCGCGGCCAGCTCGACGGCCAGGGGGAGGCCGTCGAGACGGAGGCAGATCTCGGCCACAACCGATGCGTTCTCGTCGGTGATCCGGAAGTCGGGCTGCACCGCCCGGGCCCGTTCGGTGAACAACTGCACAGCCTCCGACACGGCGATCGAAACGGTCGAGTCCTTGGGGTGGGGCAGGGAGAGCGAGGGGACCGGGAAGACATGCTCGGCTCGAACCCGGAGAGTCTCCCGGCTGGTGACGATGACCTTCAACTCGGGGGCATGTTGCAGCAGCTCGGAGATGCCGACCCCGGCCGCGGTCACTTGTTCCATGTTGTCGAGCACGAGCAGCATCTGACGGTCACGGAGCCTGGTCTCCAACACCTGGAGCGGGTCGCCACCTCCCGAGACCGGGAGCTCGAGGGCGCGGACCACGGCCTCGAAGGCGGCGCGAGGATCACGCTCCGCCGAGAGGTCGACGAAGAAGACCCCGTCACGGAATCGTTCGGCCTGCTCGGCTGCCACCTGGAGGGCGAGACGGGTTTTTCCGGCCCCGCCCGGGCCGGAGATGGTGAGGAGCCTGGTGCTCAGCGATTCGAGCATGACCTGGATCGCAGACAACTCATTGGCTCGTCCCAGGAACTCGGTGGTCTGCAACGGGAGGTTGTGCGGTCTGGCATCGAGGGTGGCCAGAGCGGGGAACTCGGTCTCCAGGTCCTCGTGGACCACCTGGTATAGATGTTCGGGAAGGCTCAGGTCCTTGAGCCGGTGGGTGCCCAGGTCGCGCAGTTGGGATCCCGGGGGAAGCCTGCCGTCGAGCATCTCCGCGGCCAGAGCGGAGAGCAGCACCTGGCCCCCGTGACCGGCGGCCATGATCCGGGCTGTCCGGTTCATGGCCGGCCCGAAGTGGTCGCCGTCCCGGTTCTCGGTCTCTCCGACGTGGATCCCCATCCGGACCCGAAGCGGGCCAGTCGGTCCCCACGGCTCTGCGATGAGCGCCTTCTGGGCGTCGATGGTGGCGGTCACGGTGTCGGTGACCGAGTCGAACACGGCGACCATCCCGTCTCCGGTGGTCTTCACGACCCGGCCTCGAGCCTGCTCCACCGCCTCGTTGAGGATCGCATCGTGTTGGGCCAGTGCCGCCGCCATCTCCCCGGGATGCTCCTCCCAGAGACGTGTGCTCGCCTCGATGTCGGTGAACAGGAACGTCTGCATCGCGGTCGGAATATACGGTTGGGCGGAGCGCTCCGGGGAACCCGACCGGCTGCTCCCGGCACCGGCGCGGGTCACGGCGAGCGTGCCGATCTCCCCAAGTGCGCCAGACTTGGGCCATGTCAATCGACGAGACCCCTGAGGTCGCCGAGGCCACAGACCTGTACTCCCTTCCCCTCGCCCAATTCACCGCCGCGCGTGACCAACTGGCACAGCGTCACCGCTCCGAAGGACAGGTCCAGGAGGCAGAGCGGGTGGAGAAGTTGCGCAAGCCATCGCTGGCGGCCTGGGCCCTCAACCGGACCGCCCGGCACAACCCCGACGCGGTGAAGCAGTTGTTGGAGAGTCACCAGCGGCTCCGAGAGGCGGACTCTCGGGCGGCGATGGAGGAGGCGTCGCAGATGCGAAGGCGGGCGGTCACGTCGTTGACCGATGCGGCGATGGTGGAGCTCGCCGCCGACGGGCATGCCGGTTCTGCCCAGACCCGGGACCGGATCAACCGCACTCTGCTGGCCGTGGCCACCGATCCCCAGGGTGAGGCCGAACTGAGCGCCGGGCTTCTGGTCCGTGAACTGGAGCCCTCGGGTGGGGGATGGGGCGAGGTCGGACTGCCGCCGCCACCACCCGTCGACCCGGGCCAGGAGGCGGTGCGGGCCGCGGAGCAGGCGCGGGCCAGGGCCGAGAAGCTGGAGACCGAGGCCGCCGCGGCGGAGGAGCAACTGGAGACGGCCAAGGAGGCACTGACCGCGGCGAGGCGTCGCCTCAAACAGACCCGGGCCGCCGCCGACAAGGCGGCCGAGGAGGTCCGGCAGGCGGAGCAGACCGCCCGCGACCTCGGGTGACGGGTTACGTCGCCGGCGGGATGTTCTGGTTGAGCCGGAACAGGTTGGTCGGGTCGTACTTGGCCTTGACCTGGCGCAGTCGCTCCCAGGTCGGCCCGGGATAGGCGGCCCGCACCCGGTCCTCTCCCTCGTCGGCGAGGAAACCGACATAGCCGGTGAGGTCACCGTCGCTGAGCGTCTTGGCGAAGTCGGACACCCAAGCCTCACGTCGGGGGAGATCCCCGGGACCTTCGTAGAAGGAGGCCACGTTGATCATCATCTTCCGCTCGCGGTGGGCGAACGCCGTCGCCTCGTTTGGAACCCGGGCCATGGCCCCGCCCAGGACCCGGAGTTGGGCAACCCGCATCGGGGCGTCCGAGTCTTCCAGATATTCGAGGATCGTCTCTGCCGTTCCCTGCTCGAAGCTGTCGGCCCACATGGTCCGGGCCACCGCCAGCGGCCGGTACTCCTCGTCCTCGGGCGGGTAGATCTCGGGGTAGGGGATGGGCTGGACCATGTCGGCGATTGGCGGGGCCAGGGCCCGAAATCGATCCATGACCTTCTGCCCCTCGTCGATGTCCCCGCACCAGGCCAACAGGCCCATGATCACCAGAGTGCCGTGGAGCTCCTCGGGGACGAAGGGCATCGGAGGGCAGGTCATCACATTGGCGATGGTGGACAGCTCCTCGGGTGCCGCCTCCGCCTCGGCGATGAACCCGACGATGGTGTCGGTGGTGGCGGGCAGGATCATCATCCCGCCGACAATGGTGTCGATCGGCTGCAGCCGGAGCCGGAATCTGGTGGCGACCCCGAAATTGCCCCCACCACCACGGATCGCCCAGAACAGATCGGGGTGGGATCCCACGTCGGCGACCACCAGATCGCCGTCGGCGGTGACGATCTCGGCGGCGAGGAGTGAGTCGATGGTCAGCCCGTGCTTGCGGACCAGATAACCGATGCCGCCGCCCAGAGCGATGCCTCCCAGCCCGACCGATCCGGTGTCACCGAGCCCGGTGGCCAGCCCGTGGGCGCCGGTGCCCGAGCTGTACTCGGCGGCGGTGAGACCGCTCTCCGCCCAGGCCGTATTCGATTCGAGGTCGACTTCGAGAGCCTTGAGCCCGCGCACGTCGAGGACGATCCCGCCCTCGGTGCTGCCGTGCCCGGCCGCACTGTGACCCCCGCTTCGGACGGCGAGATCGAGCCCGGTCTCCCGGGCGGTGGCCAGGACCGTGGCCACGTCGGATCCGTCGGCTACCTGGACGATGACACCCGGGTGGGTGTCGATCCCGCCGGCGAAGAGCGTCCGGGTGTTGTCGTATTCGGCGTCGCCGGATGTGATCACCCGGCCAGTCACCTCACGGCGGAGGCGCTCGAGATCGAGGGCGCGGTTGGCTGCTGCTGTCATGGGTCTGACCTCCTTCTTCCTGGGTCGCCTATACCCGCTCACCCTCTACAACGAACAGCCCGGCCCGAATGCGACACATGGCGCCGAGATTTTGGAGACCTGATCGGCGACCTCTGGTTCGGCGCAGTGTCACCGGCTGCTGGTGGTCATGGTTAGTTTCGTGGCCGATGTCCACCACTGGCCCGGTCGCCATCCTGTCCGCCATTCCCCAGGAGCTGGCCCTGCTGGCCGATTCTCTGGTCGACGCCGACGAGTCACAACTGGCCGGGCAGTTCGTGGTCAGCGGGAGCCTCGATGGGGTGGGGGTGGTCTTGGCCGAGGCCGGGATCGGCAAGGTGAACACCGCCGTTGTCACCACGCTGCTCATGGAGAGATTCCGGCCCCGTCTCGTCGTCTTCACCGGGGTGGCCGGTGGTCTCCACCCGGGACTGGGAATTGGCGATGTGGTCGTGGCCGAACGCACCATCCAACACGACACCGGCGTGCTCGGGGAGACGGGTCTACAGCGTTATCAACCTGGTCACATGCCTTTTTTCAATCCCACCGACCGGTTTGGCTTCCCGGCGCAACCCGAGCTGCTCGAGCGAGTGCGGGCCCGCCTCGTCGGCTTCGAGCTCTCATCCCTGAGCCGTGAGGCCGGCGGCGGGAAAAACCCTTCACAGGTGGTGTTCGGAACCGTCCTCAGTGGTGACCAGTTCCTCAACTCGGAGACGCATCGGCGCCTTCTCCATGCCGAGCTGGGTGGTGCCGCCGTGGAGATGGAGGGAGCCGCTCTGGCCCAGACCGCCGAGGCCCTGGGCGTCGACCATCTGGTGATCCGATCCCTCACCGATCTGGCCGGGTCGGAGTCCACCATCGATTTCGGCCGTTTCCTCCACGAGGTTGCGGCCAACTCGGCACGGGTGGTCCGTCACCTGCTCCCGGTGTTGTGAAGGCTGTCCGCCCCGGCGGCGCTCCCCATCCTTTCTGTGCGGGTCTAGCCGGCGCGAATCCGCACAGAAAGGTCTCGGAGCACGCGACAATCGTTTGCCCCGACGAGGAGTGGTAGTGGCCCGCTATGGAATCAAGACCCCGACCCAGCACACGACATGGGACGTGATGCTGGAGGTGTGGAGGGAGGCGGATCAGATCGAGGTGTTCGAATCGGCCTGGAACTGGGATCATCTCTACCCGCTCCGGGGTGACCCTCATGGGACCTCACTCGAGGCCTGGTCGACGCTGGCGGCGCTGGCCCAGGCCACTGAGCGGATCAGACTGGGTTGCATGGTGACCGGGATGCACTTCCGACATCCGGCGATCACGGCGAAGATGTCGGCCTCTCTCGACCACATCTCCGGGGGGCGGTCGTATCTCGGTCTGGGGGCGGGTTGGTTCGAGGCCGAGGCCGAAGCCAACGGGATCGAGTTGGGCACCGTCGGCGACCGGATGGACCGTTTCGAAGAGGGGCTGGAGGTGATCGTGAGTCTTCTCACCGAAAAGGAGACCACCTTCGACGGCGAGCACTACCGGCTGAAGGGGGCACGGTCCGAGCCCAAGCCGATCCAGAAACCCCATCCGCCGATCATGATCGGGGGCACCGGCCGGAGGAGGACGCTGCGGGCGGTAGCCCGGTGGGCGCAGATGTGGGATGCGCTCCGGGCGGACGGCGAGGAGTGGGCCGAGTTGCGTGATGTCCTGTATGGCCACTGCGAGGACGTGGGTCGGGATCCCTCAGAGATCACCTGTTCGGTCCATCTCAGCTATGGCAAGGACGTCGACCCGTCGGCACTGGCCGACCACGCCGCCCAGCGTTTCGCCGAGGGCGTCGACATGGTGGTGTTCTCCATGGCCAGCCCCTATGACGCCTCGATGGTCGAACCGCTGGCCCGGGCTCTCGTCGACAGGTCCTGACCGGCCACCACACGGGTTTTGGATTGCGAGGGCATACGATGCCCTCAGTGACGATGGCCGCAGGTGCCCCACCGGGGCCCGACGAGAGCTACGAAGCAAGACGGGTCGAAGAGCTGCGTCGCTGGAAGCGACGTGCCAACGGGTTCCTCCTCGGAGCCCTGGTCGTATTTCTGGTCAGCCACTTCCTCGGTCCTGAAGGTGGGGTCAACGGGTTTGTCCGGGCGGCCTCGGAAGCTGCGCTGATCGGCGGGATCGCCGACTGGTTCGCCGTCACCGCCCTGTTCCGGCACCCGCTCGGCCTCCCCATTCCCCACACCGCCCTGATTCCTCGGAGCAAGGACGAGATCGGGCGGGGTCTGGCCGAGTTCGTCCAACAGAACTTCCTCGATCCGACCAATCTGCGGCAGTGGCTCACCCACGCCGACATCGCCGGGCGGGTGGCGGTGTGGCTCGATTCTCCTGATCACTCCGCCCTGGCAGCGCGTCGCAGCATCGAGACCGCCACCGTAATCACCCAGTCCTTCGACGATGAGCGTGTGGCGTCGATCGTCACCCGGACCTCCCTCGACTGGATGCGGCAGACCCCGGTCACCCCTCTCATCTCCCTGGTTGTGGACGCCTGGCTCAAGGGGGGCCGGACCCAGCAGTCGATCGAAGCGACCTTGCGGGGCATCGAGGTGGTCCTGGTCGACAACCTGCCCTATTTCAGGGAGAGCTTCGCCCGGACCGCGCCCTGGTGGGTCCCTAGCTGGGCCGAGGACCTCATCTTCGATCGGATCATCGCCTCTTTCCGGGTGCTGGTCGACGATGTGGCCTCGGACCCGACACACCCGGTTCGCGCCGACATCGAGCGGATGCTGGCCGGTCTGGCCGACGATCTCCGCAACTCGGCCGATCTGGCCAAGCGCATCGAGGAGTCGAAGCTGCACATCCTCGACTCCCCGGATCTGGAAGCAGCCATCCAGACGCAGTGGCAGCTCCTCCACAGAAGCCTGGACCGGGCCGCAGGAGAGCCCGGCTCCGAGCTCGAGACGAGGCTGGCCGAGCTGATCCGATGGTGGGGGCGTCGGGTGCTGGACGACGAGCAGCTCCGGATGAGGATCGACGGCTGGATCGCAGCCTCGGCCGAGCGTCTTGCCCACCAGTGGGACGACGAGGTGATCGGTCTCATCGAGACCACCGTGGCCGGATGGGATGCGACCGAGATCTCGCATCGTCTCGAGCTGCAACTGGGTCGGGACCTCCAGTTCGTCCGGATCAACGGCACCGTGGTCGGGGCCCTCGTCGGCATCGCCATCCACGCCCTGCTCCTCATCACCGGGTGAGGCCCCGGGGGTTTGACCGGGCCCGGCGCCGGGTATCTGAGGTGATGGCCAACCGCATCCCAGACTTCGACCGCAGCCGGCCCATCGAGGAGTGGAGCGATGAGGAAGTGGTCGACGAGTACCGATACATCAAAGGGGAGCTCGCCGACGAGGACCCCGAATACCGGGACGCCGAAGACGCCCCTGCCGACATCATCGAAGAGGAGATGAAGCGGCGCCGTCTCCAGCCGGATCGTGAGGATGTCATCCCCGACGCCTCCAGCCCGGGTCGGGAGGAGAACCAGCCCGCACCCTGACCGGTGGGGCCGGCCGTCGCCCGATCGCCACCCAAGGGGCAACACAAGCGTCGAATCCGTCCCCGGCCGCCCTTAAGGTCGGGGTGTGACGGCACCGGGCCCAGCCCAATTAGGTCGGTCGGTGGTGGTGGGCCCTGGCAAGCCCGCCCCTTCGGCCTGGGCCGATGCCGAGCGAATCCGCATCGACCCGGCGCTGCTCGCCGACCCCGACCGACTGGCCAAGACCACCGACGAGGTGCAACGACGCTACGTGCGGAGGATTCCCATCGTTTTCGAGCTCGACGTCGCCGCCGACGAGCTGACTGCCCCCGAGACCAGCGATGCCTTTCCCTACGAGCTGGGCGGGCGGTTCACATTCCTCCGGGAGCGACTGGTCAAGGCCGTCTGGCACAACTCCTATGATGCCCGGACCGACCCACCGGTGTGGTGGTGGGGGCAGAAGGCAGCGGCCCGGCTCGAGGTCACCGTCGATGGACCGGCCGACGTGTTGAATGCCGACGGCGCGCCGGTGTGGATAGACGGCGGTCCCCGGCAACCATTGGATCTCGACGGGGTCGTGATCCATCACGAGACCGTCGAAATGGGCCGGTACACCCCGGTCCAGCCCTTGAAGCCGCCGTCTTTGGACCTGGCCGCCGACCAGTTGGAGGCGGTGTCACATCTGGTCGGTCCGGCCCGGGTCATCGCCCCCGCCGGCTCGGGCAAGACCCGCGTCCTCACCAGCCGGGTCCGTCATCTCATCGAGGACCGGGGCATCGAGCCCGAGCTCCTCACCGCACTGGCCTACAACCGCCGGGCGGCAGAGGAGATGGTCGAACGGCTCCCCGAGGGGAAACGGCTCAATGTCCGCACCATCCATTCCCTGGGTTGGGAGATCCTGCGCATGGCGAAGCCGCAGCTTCGCCTCATCGACGAGCGGGAGCAGCGACGTCGGCTGGAGCCGATCACCACCGCCCCGCCCCGGGCCAACACCGATGTCATCGGTCCCTATCTCGAGGCCCTCGACGAGGTGAGGATCGGGCTCCGTGACCCTGACCTGGTCGAGGCGGAGCGTGACGACGTCCCGGGCTTCGCCGACACGTTCCGCCGATATCGAGACGGGTTGGAACGGCACGATGAGGCCGATCACGCCGAGCAGATCTACGGGGCCATCGAGGCACTGTGCCGTCTCCCTGGTCTCCGGGCCCATTGGCAGGCGCAGTGCCGGCATCTCCTCGTCGACGAGTTCCAGGACCTGACCCCTGCCTACCTCCTCCTCATCCGGCTGGCGGCCGGGCCCGGCCTCAACGTGTTCGGAGTGGGTGACGACGACCAGGTGATCTATGGGTACGCCGGGGCCGACCCCGGGTTCCTCATCGATTTCGAGGAGCTGTTCCCGGGGGCCGCGGCCCATGCCCTCGAGGTCAATTACCGCTCACCGGCCGACCTGATCGAGTCGGCGGTGAACCTGCTCGCCTACAACAAGCGGCGGGTGGAGAAGTCGATCCGGGGTGTCACCCAGAGCCAGGGATTGGAGGTGGTAACGGCATCCGGGGACGAATTGGGGGTGGCCGCCGCCGATCGCATCGCAGCCCTGATCGAAGATGGGATCGAGCCGGGCTCGATCGCAGTCCTCTCCCGGGTCAACTCCAGTCTCCTGCCGGTTCACGCCGCCCTCTCCATGGGTGACATCCCCTTTCACAGCCCGCTGACAACCGGGATCCTCGACCGCACCCTGCTCCGGGCGGGGCTGGCCTGGATCCGGGTCGCCCTCGACCCCGAGCAGATGAGCCGCAACGACCTGTTCGAGATCATCCGCCGTCCCGGGCGGGGGATCACCCGGCTCTTCGGGGAGATGATCGGGAGACGACGGGGCCCGTTCTCGTTGGAGCAGCTGGCCGGCTTGGGTGAGAATCTCGATGGGAGAAGGGCTGACCGTTGGGACGAGCTATGCGACGACATCCTCGTCGCCTCGAGGGCCATCACCTCGACCTCCCTGCTTCTCGAAGTGCTCACCACCGAGATCGGGCTGGACCGGGCGGCGGCCGCTCTCGATGCGGGAAGGACCCGGGCCGACCGGGCCGCCCAGGGCGACGATCTCACCGCGCTGCGCCGGGTGGCGGCGCTGGGCCCGGGACCGGCAGACTTCGAGACCTGGCTCCGAGAACGGCTGGCAGCGCCCACCTCGCCCCGGGGGGTCACCCTGTCCACGGTGCATCGGGTGAAGGGGTTGGAGTGGGACCATGTGCTGGTGTTCGGGGCCGATCGGGGCACCATGCCCCACGAGCTGTCCAACGACATCGAGGAGGAGCGGCGGGTCTTCCATGTCGCCCTGACCCGGGGCCGGAGCTCGGTGACCATCCTCGCCGACCAGGCGCGGCCCTCTCGTTTCCTCGCCGAGATCGATGGCACCGCCCCCATGGAGCCGGAGACGCCTCGGCTCAGCACCGACGTGAAGCCGAGCCGGGTGCCCGCCGACGCGGTGTTCGTCGCAGCCGGCGACGAGGTCGTCTTGTCCGGTGGCTATCCGGGGAAGGTAGCGGAGGTACTGACTACCGGGGTGCTGGTCGAGGTGGTCGGGACCGGGACGGTCATGGCGGTTCCCTTCGGGGAGAAGATAATCAGGAACGGGGTGTCGGGCAGGCTCACTCCGGGCGTTCCCGCCGATCCTGGTCTCCTGGAACGACTCAAGACATGGCGGCTGGGCCAGGCCCGGTCCCAGGGGGTTCCCGCCTACCTGGTGTTCAGCGACCGCAGCCTGGAGGCGATCGCCGCCGTGCGCCCCGGCACCGAGGAAGGTCTGCTGTCGGTCCCGGGGATCGGCCCCGCAAAGCTCGACGCCTACGGCGACCAGCTGCTCGATCTACTGGCCGGGGACTAGGGGACGCTGTCGGTCCTCAGTCCAAGGGCTCGAGGAGAAGAGTGGTTCGCAGTACCTCGGGGCGGAGCATGGAGTCGAGGGAACGGCCCTTCGGGTACTTGCGGCGCAGACCCTCCGAGGCCCGCTCCACCGACTCGTCGTCGTCGGCCGGGACCGCCCTGAAGCGGAGTCTGTTGCCCCCAACTCTGAGGGTCACATCGGGCTCGGCCAGGGCGCGCTGATACCACCGACCCGGAGTTCCCCGTACCGACCGCACGTACACCTTCTCATCCTCGACGACGACCCAGATCACGGTTCCGGTCACCCGATCACCCGACCGGGTCTCGATGACCACCTCCCGGGCGGCTGCCACCTGCGCTAGGTCCTCGCTGCTCACTGACACGACCGGGAGACCCTAACCACCGACCTCCCACGGCGGATGAGACGGTGCAGAATGTGACAGCGTGAACATCGGCGATGACGTCCGTGACGAAGCGGGGCCGGCGGCAGGCCCTGAGCCTGATGTCGCCGTCCTGTTCGAGAAGCACTCCCGTGAGCTCCTGGTGCATTGTTATCGCATGCTCGGCTCATACACCGAGGCGGAAGACATGCTCCAGGAGACCTTCCTCCGAGCGGTGCGAAGCATCTCCGCGTTCGAGGGTCGGTCGTCGGCCAGGGCATGGCTCTATCGGATCGCTAGCCGGTCCCCGGGTCAGCCCAAGACCCGGTTCGCCTCGGCCAGGAGGTCGTCGATGTCGGTCCCGGACTCCTCGGCCAGCAGACGGCGGATTCCGGGAGAGACCTTGTCGAGGACGCCGGTCATCTTGTTCAGCACCGAGCGCTGTGCC
>JBOGET010000183.1:0-16651 GCA_050741975.1 Acidimicrobiia bacterium | reverse complement strand
CGAGGCCACCGCCCAGGGTCAGCCCGGCGACCCCGGTATGGCTCACGATGCCGCCGGTAGTGGCAAGGCCGTGGGCCTGGGTCTCGTGATCGACGTCGCTCCACAGCGCACCGCCCTGCACCCGGGCTGTGCGGCCAGCCAGGTCGACCAATACGGCGCGCATGGTGGACAGGTCGATGACGAGTCCGTCGTCGCACACCGCGGTCCCGGCCACGTTATGACCTCCGCCCCGTACGGCGACCTCCAGGTCGTGGTCACGGGCGAAGCGCACGGCTGCGGCGACGTCGGCGGCCCCACCGCAGCGGGCGATCAGCCGGGGGTGTCGGTCGATGGCGCCGTTCCACACGGCTCGGGCAGTGGCATATTCGGCGTGCCCGGCTTCAACCAGTTGGCCACCGAACCCGTCGATCTCCAGGGCGGTTGCCTCCTTGCCCAGTTCACGGGCTTGCTGATTGGTCGGTGTCGACATCGCTCGTCCTCTCTCGATGGCCCCATCACATCACCGTGGACCGTGGCTGTGAAGTCAAGAATCTGGACTTCACGGAAGAGGGCTGGTGCGCGACACTGGCTTCGTGCGGACCTATGGCCAGTATTGCCCCATCGCCCGGGGCGCCGAGATCTTCGCCGAGCGCTGGACGCCAGTGATCATCCGCAACCTGTATCTGGGCTGCGGGAACTTCACGGAGATCCACGAGGGCGCGCCCGGGCTGTCGCGCACCCTGCTCTCCCAGCGGCTCAAGCAACTCGAACGGCTCGGGATCGTTCAGTCAGCACCCAAGCCCCAGGGGCGCGGGCGCCTCTACGAGCTCACGAGCGCGGGTCAGGACCTCTTCAGGGTCTGCGCGTCGCTGGGGGAGTGGGGGGCCCGCTGGCTCGAGATCGCACCCGAGCACCTCGATCCCTTCGTGGCGCTGTGGTCGATGTGCAACGCGCTTCGCCGAGACCGGCTTCCGGATCGACGCGTTGTCATCCGGTTCGACTTCACCGGCCGACAGCGTCCCGAGCGGTACTGGCTGTTGATCGAGCACGCAGACACCGAGATCTGCAAGGAGTACCCAGGCCTCGACGAGGACCTCTACATCACGGCCGAAGCCGAAGCGTTCGTCAAGTGGCACGCCGGCCAGCTCACCTGGGCCACGGCCACCCGCAGCGGCCGCATCCAAGTCCACGGCCCGACGTCGCTCGTGCGAGCCTTCCCCACCTGGAATGCACGCAGCATGTTCGCTCACGTCAAGTCGGTCCGCCGGGGCGCGGTCAGCTCGGCAGGCTGAGCGTCGTCAAAACACCTAGCCCGTGCCGGTCGGGCCGCCGCCGTCCTCGCCGTGTTCCCCGTAGCGGTTGAGCCACTGGCGAAGGTGGGCCGCCTGATGCCGTAGTACCGGCAGCTCGCCGACACGTTGCCGGTGACTTCAGCGGCATGGCGGAGCACCGCGGGCCGGTGGCCGATCTTGCGCTGCTGTTCTCGCTCGGTCATTCGAGTTCCTCTCTCGAGACAGGACCAACCGGGGCTATCGATCTCAATGAAGGGCTTGGCGGAGTACCTCGACCTCTCGCTGGGAGATCTCCTGGAGGGGATCGTCCTGCACGCATTCGAGCAGAAACCGCCCTTCGACGATGCCACCATCAAGGCGATCGACCAGCTCAAAGGCGTGTACGGGCTCGTACTAACCGCCAGCGACAGCCACCGCCTGCGCGAGGAGACCGAGAAGCAACGATGATGAGCGTATGCAAACACGTCCGGCTGAGCGGCACGATCCGCGTGCCATTGCCGTCGGCCGAGGCTTTCCTTCTCTTTACCCCGTCCGGCGAGCGCGCCTGGGTCGAGGGCTGGGATCCACTCTTTCCCTCGAATGTCGCCGACGAGACCGAGCCTGGCACGGTGTTCGAGACGGATCATGGAGGCGTCCAAACAACCTGGGTGGTCGTACGCAGTGAACACGGCGAGATGATCGAATACGCCGGGTCACGCCAGGTGATCGAGCCGGTCTGGTCAGCGTCGCCTGTTCAGCTGTCGGGAACGACTTGACGGCCGCCACGGTCACCTACGACCTCACGGCGCTAAACCCCGACGCGAACGCTGCACTCGACCAGTTCGCCGACGGCTATCCGAGTTTCCTCAAGCACTGGCGCCAAGCGATCAACGCGGTCCTACACGACATGGCGTGCAATCGGCGATCGAGTTCGGAGTCTTCGTCCTCGACATGACGACTCATTGACAACGGGGTGGTCCACGACCGACTCCGAAAGCCAGAGACAGGGCGGCCCGTCGAGGGGCCGCCCGGGCACGAAACCACCTCAGACCGGGGATAGGAGACGTTCCGCTCCGAGCGCTGGACCGAAACCAGGTCAAGGCCTTCTCGCCTGGGTAGCCTTGACGGCGCACATGAGGCAGGGAAGACCGGACGAGCCGAAACGCGGCGTCCGCGTTCACACCCATGGTCTGGCCCCGGATCTCCTCTGATGGATTCCAGACGCCTGTTCATCGTTTATGCCCTCGACCCGAAGGTTCGTACAGAGCTCACCCACACCTTGCCCAGCGTCGCATCTACTGGATGACGATTCCCGAACTCGTTCGTGATGTGTACGCCTGGTACCAGGCCCACCCGCGTCGAGCAGCACTAAGGCGAACATTTATGGCGACCTTCTCCACCTTCTGTTCGGGCTAGGGGGCCTCGCGCCGCGCCAATACATGTCGGAACCTCAACCCCTGTGACTTGTCGAGACGAAGTTCTGGCTGCCATCGAACGGCTGACAGCGCGGTCGTCCTGCGAGGCGTTCTCTCCGGCCGAGATAGTGAGTGAGGTCATGGCGCGCACGTCTGCATATAAGGAATCCACAATTCGGACGCATGTCGTATCTCGGATGTGCGCCGACGCCCCAGACCATCATGCGGTCGTCTACGACGACCTCGAGCGGGTGGGTCGTGGCCTATACCGACTCCTGCGGGATTGAACAAGAAAATGATGCGATGTGGCAGTTCACCCGGCCCGCACTTACGGAGGCCGGGTTCGAGAGATGGATCCCTGCTCGAAGCCTCCAACATGAAGTAGTCCCGCATGGTGTCGGAGGCGTCTACCTCGCGTACAGAGTCACGAACCGAAGTCCGAGGTTCCTATCCAGAAGCCCCGCTGGGACCCTCACAAAACGCCTGGGTCGCCCGACCGACTACCGAGTTGACGCAACCGTCGGTGCATGCCCCTCATCCACTCCACCTCGGGCAGGTAAAGCTTCTCGATCTTGGCGACGACCGTGTAGTTGGCGTCGCAGACATTGGCGATTGGCGAGCGCGAGGCCTGGGTGACGAGCTGGTAGGCGTCCATCACCGAGAGTTCCGACTCTTGCGAAATCCAGCGGATCAGCTGGGTATGGGCGATCCGAAAGGCGTCTTCGAGGGGCCGGTAGGAACCGGCCACCATGATCGATTCGTCGTCCTCGAAGCGGGGCCATTCGCAGTAGAACCCTTTAATGAGATCAATGGTGAGGACAGTGTTCATTGCCCCCTCTACTGCCACCCCGCAAACCTCACCTTCCCCCATCGTGTAATGGCCATCGCCCAACGAGAAGAGCGCACCTTCGGTGTTGACGCCGAGGTAGATCGTCGTTCCAGCCCGCACTTCGGGGCTGTCCATGTTTCCTCCGAACGCTTCTGGCACCAACACATTGCGGGCTTCGCCCGCGGCGGGAGCTACTCCCACCGTTCCGTGGAAGGGCTGCAGCGGCAGCCGGGTGGTGTAGTCCGAATCGAGCGCCTCGTAGACGACCTCGCCGGCATCGGAATCAACCGAGTACACCCATGTCCTTTCCGGCAGCGGGTCCTGGAGCGTGGCCGTGTATCTGGTACCAGTCAGGGCGCCGAAGAGGGGCACGGTGGTGGAGACGGCCCAATCCCTGGCGGGTTGAACTCTGATCAGGTGAATCGCCAGCGTGTCGCCCGGTTCGGCACCCTCAACCCAAAAGGGCCCGGTCTGAGGATTGATAAAGGGGTAGACAATCGTCTGACTGGGGAGATCGGTCTTCGATCGAATCTTGCCGCAGAAGGCATCCTCGGTGAATAGATCGAGGATCTGGCCTGGTCGAACTCTCAGGACCGGGCCATAACCGCCGAAGGTCCAGGCGTACTGGTCCTCGGTCGGCACAAAACGGGTGATCTCCATTCCTGCCACCACTTCACCATCTCACAGGGTCGGCCGAACGCCCAACTCTTTCCACATGTCGTAACCGCAGAGATCCTCGAGGAAGCGGTAGGGGTACTCGGGTAATCCCGGGTCGCTTATTCGATCGAGTCGCTCCACTGCGTTGGAATCGAGCGTGAAGTCCAGCCCCGCCAGGTTGTCGGAAAGCTGGGACACGGTGCGTGCGCCGAGGATCAGCGAGGTGATCCCGGGGCGTTGTCGCAACCATGCGATGGCGACCTGAGAGGGATTGACGCCGCGCTCTTTTGCCATCGCCTTCACTTCGTCGACAATCGCCCACGTTCGATCTCGATTGCGCCGGAAATAGCTCTCCTGCCCCCTATCGGGATCCTCGCCCAGTCGGGTGGCGCCGGTGGGCACCTGGCGGGGCGAGTACTTTCCTGAAAGCCATCCTCCTCCCAGCGGTGACCAGGGAAGAACTCCGATGTTCTGCTCGAGGCAAATGGGCAGTAGATCCCAATCAACCTGTCGGGCGAGCAGGTTGTACTGAGGCTGCAAGGAGACGATCGGCGCCCAGCCTTCGTAGCGAGCAACGAGGAGGGCGTGAAGCAACTGCCAGCCGGTCACGTTGGAAAGGCCAACGTACCTCACCTTTCCCTTTTCCACGAAGTCGTTAAGGGTGGCCAGGGTCTCTTCGATTGGCGTCTGGGGATCCCAGCCGTGTATTTGATAAAGGTCGATGACCTCGACGCCGAGGCGCCGCAAGCTCGCTTCCAATGCCCGTTCCAGATGTCGCCGCCCGGCGCCACGATCATCGGGACCGTCTCCGGTGGCAAAGCGAGCTTTGGTCGCTAGCACGACGCCCTCGGGTCCGCCCCGGTTCGCCAGCCATCTGCCAATGATCTCCTCGGACACTCCAGCGGCATACACGTCGGCGGTATCGATGAACGTCCCTCCCGCAGCGACAAATAGATCGAGCATCGCTCGGCATGTGGATTCGTCGCTCTCGTCCCCGAAGGTCATCGTCCCCAGTCCAAACACGGACAGTTCGAGGCCAGAGAGCCCTAGCTGGCGATGTTCCAAATTCAACCTCCAAAAAATGGCTCCGCGGGCGACCAGGAGTCGATTTGCCACAGTAGTGTGACAAATGGCCGAGGGTCGCTGGGACCGCAATCCATGGTCACGTGCAGCCCCCGACTGCCAATGGAACGAGGACTCTGGCTTGGGAAGCAGGAGGTGCGACCGTGTCGATATCCGATCGAAAACACTTAGTGGGGCTCGCCGTACTGGCGTTGCTGGTTGCGGCGTGCGGTGACGGTGGTGGTGCCGTCACCACTGGGGCTGATACGGGCACCACCGCGGCCGACACCGGGACCACGGTCGCCGACACCGGGACGAGCGCTGTCGGCACCACCGGCGGGGCCGCGACCGGAAATGTGGTCTTCTGGAGCGGTTCCACCAACCCGGTGGATGTAGCCGCCATGGAGAAAATCGTTGCCGCCTTCAACGACTTGGGCGGCCCCACCGCCGAGTTGGTGCAAGTCACCGGAGCAGAGACTGAGGCCACTCAGCTCATCACTGCGGTGCGAGGGGGAACCGGCCCCGATGTCTACATGCTGGACCGATTCACCGTTGCGCAACGGGCGGCCGACGGCCTGCTCGAGGATCTGACCCAGTTCGCCCCAGATCCGCTGGCTGGCTACATCGACTTTGCGGCCGAGGAGGCGACCTTTGACGGCAAGGCGTACGCCCTGCCGTTCGATACCGACACCCGAGCGCTCTACTACAACATCGACATCCTCGAGGAGGTTGGGATCGACCCGGCCGAGTTGGATCCGGCCAATGGTCCTATTACCTGGGACCGGGCGATGGAGATCGCCAACGAAATCACCACCGAGGAGGGCGGCAACTACACGAGGATGGGGTTCGTCCCGTGGCAGACCTGGTCCAACGGCCAGGGCTGGCATTACACCTTCGGGTTCTCGTGGGAGGCCGACTTCTACGACGAGTCTGCCTGCCAGGTCACCCCTGATGCGCCACAGAATATGGCCGCGTTCCAGTGGGTATACGACACGGCGGCCGCTCTCGACGTCGAGAAAACCTCGGCATTCGTGGCTGCCGACCAACCCAACGACCTTCCTCCCGAACAGCAGTACTTCTACCAGGGGCAAGTCGGAATGTTGATCAGCGGAGACTGGCTGATCGCCGGCTTGGCGCAGTACGCCCCCGACATGAACTACGGCATCACGTACCTACCGGTGCCCGAAGAGGGAATCGAATCCAGTACTTGGGCGGGTGGATGGTCGATGGTGATTCCCGAAGGAGCGCAGAACCCTGAAGGAGCTTGGGAGTTCTTGAACTACATCGCCGGTGAAGAAGGACAACGGGTCTACATCGTCGATTCGGCTCATCTTCCGACTTGGGAAGCCCTCAGTGAGGAGGAAGGTCTCCTCGACGAGAGGCATGCGTTCTTCGGCAGCCTGCTGCCGCAAGCAGAGAGCCGGCCCCCGCTCCCGGTGGGAGCGCTCTACTGGGACGAGCTGACCACAGCCTTCCAGGCAACCTATCTCAACCAGACGCAGCCAGCGGACGCGCTGGCCACGGTCAAGGAGAGAACCCAGTCACAACTGGATCAGTTCTGTTAGTCATCTGAACGCGACAAGGAGATAGGAGAAGCGATTGGGAGCCCAAGAGGGCTCCCAATCCTCTCCACAACCCGGGAGAGAACGATGGTCGCAGCGACTGAGGCACTGAAGCGAGGGCGTCTCAAGCTCGGCAAGACCGAGCGTGCCAACTTGCGGTTGGGCTTGCTCTTTATCAGTCCCTGGATCATCGGCTTCCTGGCCTTTCTCGCCTACCCGCTCTATTACACGCTCCGTATCAGCTTCACCCGCTTCTCCGGGTTCGGCGAGGCCACATGGATTGGATTTTCCAACTACGAACGGATGCTCACCGACGATCTGTTCTGGAAATCGCTCGGTAACACGTTGTATTACACGGCGTTGGCGGTGCCGATCGGGGTCGTGGTGGCGCTGGTCCTCGCCCTCGCCATGAACCAGCGCCTGCGCGAGGTTTCAATTTACCGGGGAGCGTTGTTCCTGCCCTCGGTGCTGCCTCTCTTTGCGGTGTCCTTCATATTTATCGCTCTCATGGACCCTATCCGGGGGATCTTCAACCAGATCCTAGGGGTGTTCGGGATTCCAGCCATCAACTGGTTTGCCGATCCCCGCTACGCCAAGCTCGCCCTTGTGATCCTCGCCCAGTTGGGGGCTGGGCAGGTGGCGTTGATCTTCTTGGCAGGCCTGAAAGGGATTCCCGCCACGTTGTACGAGGCAGCCGAGATCGACGGAGCCGGAGCCTGGACCAAGTTTTGGAATATCACCCTCCCGCTGATGACGCCCATCATTCTCTACGACATAATCTTGGGTCTCAGCCTCGGCCTTCAGGCCTTTACGCAGGCCTATGTGATCGGAGCGGGCCCGGCGGGCTCGGTCGGCAACCCCGCCAACTCGACTCTCTTCTACGTCCTCTACCTTTACCTCAATGCCTTCCGCTACAGCCAGATGGGGTATGCCGCCGCCCTCGGTTGGATCCTGTTCATCGTCACATTCCTGTTGGCGTTGCTGGTCTTTCGCTGGGCGCGCAGTTGGGCCCACTATGAAACGGTGTAGTGGATTCGCCGATGAGTGACATCACCGTAGAGCGTCCGGCGGTAGCGATCCCCGAGGTCAGGAAGCGAAAGCTTCCGGGAAGGATCATCTCCCGAATCACTCTCGTCGTTTTGTCCACTGCCTTCCTCTTTCCCTTCTATTGGATGCTGGCGACCTCGCTCAAATCTCCCGAGGAGATGAGGGCCTCACCGCCCACACTCTGGCCGTACGAGTTGGTGTGGCAGAACTACACCGATGCGGTGACGGCCGTTCCCTTCTGGACGTTCTTCCGCAACACCGTGATCATCACCATCTTCACCGTGATCGGATCGGTGATCTCCAATCCGTTCATCGCCTACGGGTTCTCGCAAATCAAATGGCCGGGTCGGGACAAGGTCTTCTACATCGTGCTGGCCACGGTCTTCGTTCCGTTCCCGGTCTTGATCGTGGCCTTGTTCGACATCTTCGCCAAGCTTGGCTGGATCAATACCTTTCTCCCTCTGGTGGTGCCCTTCTTCTTTGGGCAGGCCTTTTGGATATTCCTCATGCGCCAGTTCTTCCTGCAGATCCCGCACGAGATCGCCGATGCGGCCCGCATCGACGGTGCCTCCGAAGTGCAGACCTTCTTCCGAGTGATCATGCCCCTAGCTCTGCCGGCGGTAGGAGTAGTGGGTCTCTTCGCCGCCCTCTTCGCCTGGAACGACTTCTTGGGACCGCTGATCTATCTGCAGGGAGTCGAGAAGTACACGCTGGCGGTGGGCCTCACCTTCTTCCGCTCCCAACATGACGTCCAGTTCAACCTGCTGATGGCGGCCTCCACCTTTGTGATGCTGCCGGTGGTGGCGATGTTCTTTCTTTTTCAACGAACACTGGTGGAGGGAATCACGTTGGGAAGTATCAAGTAGTGGTGCCTCTGATTTGTTCGATCCGGCGAAGTCCTCGTGAGCAGACCGCCTGAACCAGATAGGCGGTGACGCTCGCAGTCAAAAGAAGCGTCAGCGGAATCTGTGCCGCCAGGAATCCGATCAGGAACATCAACAACAAGCACACGATCGAGGTGTGAAATTGGCTTATCGAAATCAAGAAGGAGTTGCGAAGTACCGCCTTCCAATCCGCCCGGTAGCCCACCATCACCGGGAAGAGGTAGGTAGAGGTCAGGACGACACTCGCCGCTCCCAGCGAGAACACGATCAGAAGTGGAAGCCGAAAGCTGCTGGGAACCTGATCGAGAGCGACGTAGTCGAAAAGCAGCAGCGCCACGGCGCACCACCACAACAAGCCAATGGCAAAAGCCTGTCGGAAATTCTCTCGCAGATAGCGCCAGAAAGCCCCAAGAACACTCTGATCGTTGCCTCGTTGCATGTCTCGGACCGTTGCGAAGAGCGCGGCGGTAGCGGGAAAAAGGGTCAGGAGGGGAAGCGAAAAGAGAACCCAGGCCGCGTTCAGCAGCAGGAAGTCGGTCAGGCGTTCCATCGCCCGATAGCGACGGCTCTCGAACATCTCCATCGACCGCGCATGGTAGGGAGCTGGGAATGGTGAAGGTCCTCGACGCCGATTGCACCGATCTATTTGTGGGGAGCGAGAAGGAGTCCCACCAGGTCGCACAGATCCGTTTGGCAGACACCCTGTCCGGGCGGGCTGCGATCACGATCGAGGGCAACAAAGTGCGCTCGCTGCAGCGGGTGGAGGTTGATCTCACCGCCGACCAGGAGAAGATGGTGGAGGTCCCGCTTCAGATTGAGGGAAGCGTTGGCGAACTGCTGGAAGCAGAGGTGGCTGCGGAGAGCGAGTCGGGAACCGACCATTGCCCGCTCCAGGTCGTGGTCGAAGAACCTGGTTGGACCATGTTCATGGTCTCTCATTTCCATTACGACCCGGTGTGGTGGAACACACAGGCCGCCTACACCGAAACCTGGAAGAAGACCGAAGACCCGTGGGTCGGAGCGTTCCAGACTCACAGCTTCGCTCTCGTGAAGTCCCACCTCGATGCCGCACGTCGCGACCCCGACTACGCCTTTGTCCTCGCCGAGCTCGACTACCTCAAGCCGTACTGGAACACCTTTCCTGAGGACCGCGTGTACATGCGGAGGTTGATGGCAGAGGGGCGGCTGGAGCTGATCGGCGGGACCTACAACGAGCCCAACACCAACCTGGTGGCAAGCGAGAACACTGTGCGCAACCTGATCTACGGCATCGCCTATCAACGCGATGTTCTCGGCGGGTCCCCAGCCACGGCCTGGCAGTTGGATGCGTTTGGTCACGATCCGCAGTTTCCGGGGCTAGCCGCCGACGCCGGGCTCACCTCTAGTTCCTGGGCGCGAGGACCCTTCCACGCCTGGGGTCCCTTCCGGATGCCGGTCCAGGCCCGGCCGCAGGCCTCGCTGACCGGATCTTCCGAACCGTTGAGGATGGAGTTCCCCAGCGAGTTCTATTGGGTGGCTCCCAGCGGCAAGAAACTCCTCACCAGTTATATGGCGGATCACTATTCATCCGGCTGGTGGATGGATTCGGCCGTGACCCTCGAGGAGGCCTGCGAGCAAACCTACGCCTGTTACCAGAAGCTCAAGTCGGTGGCGGCCACCAAGAATGTTCTACTGCCGGTGGGATCCGATTACACCCCCCCCAACAAATGGGTGAGCAAGATCGCTCGCAGCTGGAACAGCCGCTACGTCTCCCCCCGTTTTGAGATGGCAACCACCCGCCGCTTCTTTGCCGCGGTGCGCGAGGCGGTCGACTCCAACGGAATTCGGCTGCGATCCCAGAGCCGGGATATGAATCCCCTCTACACCGGGAAGGACGTTTCATTTATCGACACCAAGCAGGCCAACCGCCTGGCCGAGAACACTCTCCTTGACGGCGAGAAGTTCGCCACCGTCGCCTCGCTTTTGGGTGCTCGCTTTCCCCAAGAAGCCATCGACAAGGCCTGGCGTCAGCTCCTTTTCAATGCTCATCACGACGGCATCACCGGTAGCGAGTCGGACCAGGTCTATCTCGACATCTTGGGCGGTTGGCGAGAGGCTTGGGACTTGGGTCGGGCCGTTCTCAATAACTCTCTGCGCTTTATCGGCGACCAAATCGACACCCCAGACGAGGGCCAGACCCTGGCGGTCTTCAATCCCTCGTCTTGGCCCCGGTCGGGCCTCGTCAGATTTGATATCCGTCTCGATCGGCCCGCCACCGTCGGGCTGCAGATCATCGACAGCACAGGGGCCAGACTTCCGGCCTTGGTGGAGGTGTGGTCGAATCACCAAGACGGCTCCTTGGAGCAGGTGACTGTCAGCTTCTATGCCAGGGATATTCCACCCATCGGTTATGCGAGCTACCGGATCCGAGCAAGCGATGACGCCCGCACCGGCTGGGTTTCCGTCCCCGGGCTTGTCGCCGAAAGTGAGCGGTACCTCGTGGAGGTAGATCCGGGCCGTGGTGGTGGAGTCACTCGCCTTTATGACAAGCTCGAGGGCCGTGAGCTTTTGGAGGACGGTCAGGTCGGCAATGAGTTGCTGGCCTGTGACGAATACCCGAATCACCCCAGTTTCGGAGAGGGACCCTGGCACCTCACCCCCACCGGGGCGGTGGAGGGCACCTCCGCCTCAACTGCCAGGGTCCAAGTTGAGCAGTCGCCCATCGGGAAGCGCCTAATAGTCGAAACCGAGCTGGCGGGCTGCGAAATCACCCAGGAGATCGAGCTCTGGAACGAGGTCGACTGGATCGGATTGCGGACGAAGATAGACGGCTTCAACGGACACGACAAGTTGTTTCGGGTTCGCTTCCCCGTCGATTGCGAGGGGGCGACGCCGGTCTCGGAAGTGGGAAGCGCGGTGATCGGACGCACCTTTGGTTTCCCCGAGGCCGACACCGCCCAAGTGCCTTTCACTCTTGAATATCCCGCCTACAACTGGTTCGGGCTAACAAGCTGCCTGCGGCTGCAAGTCGAAGGCGCCGAGGAGGCGTTGCAGGCAATTTCTGTCGTCGAGGTAATTGCTCCCGACTCCGAAGGTTGGGCGGCGGCGACCGAGCAATTGATCTCCGCACTGGTTCGCCAAGGCGTGACTGCGACAGTGTCCTCACCAGAAGATGCGCGTTATGGGTCAATCGACATCGACTCCAACCTTCCCGACGCCCGCATCTCCCTCGGTGGCCCCGACGAGAATCGCTTCACGGCATCGGTCATCGAGACGGCCGGTAAGGAATACCAAAACGACCTCAAACGTCAGCTGACTTCGATTGGCCATGCCCGAGTTTGGGTCCCGGCCCAGTGGCCCCTGAAAGAGATCTGGGTCGAAAGTCCCGACCTGCGCCATCCCCGCGCTCTCCCTGTGTTGATCGTGGCAGATCGCGGAGGCAGTTCCACTTCGGGGGCTGATCTGGCGACTGAGTTGAGCGGCGGAGTCATCTCAGTAGACCAATCGTTGGAGTTGGCAGGGGCTGGGTCGGTCGTCGACTACGGAGTGGCAATCTTCAATAGGGGAATTCCCGGCTTCACGGTCGACTACGAGCGAGGCCTCTATCTCTCGTTGATGCGGTCATCGAGCGGTTGGCCCTCGGGAATCTGGATCGACCCTCCCCGGAGAACCCTCCCCGACGGGGCTCATTTCCAGTACCAGCACTGGACCCATACCTTTGAGTATGCGTTGGCTGGTTTCAAGGGCGACTGGCGCGACGCCAAAATCGTCAACCGCGCTCACGACTACAACCACTCCTTGCTGCCACTGGTGATAGGACCGCACTCGGGCAATCTTCCCGAGCGCCTGAGCTTTTTCGAGGTCACACCTGATTCGGTAGTCATGACGGCCCTTAAGCCCCTCGGAAACCCTCTGGCGCACCAGGCTGGAGACAGACTCGATCCGCGAGAAGGAATCGCGGCTCGTGTTTATGAAACCAAAGGTGAACCTGGCCGAGCGACCATCAACTCTCATTGGAATCTCCAGTCGGCGTTCATCACCAATTTGATGGAGGAAGAGAGAATTTCGACCGAGACCGGCGATCGCTCGCTCGCCCTCGACCTGACCGGGTACCAGGTGGCGACTGTAGGAGCGATCCCCCAAGCGGTCGGAACTGACGCGGGAGCGCGGCTGGGCCCGACCAGAGAAGCCTGCCAGCCGGTCTTCGCCCCTTATTGGCTCCACAACAAGGGTGCCGCCCCGCTCGGCTACCAACCCCTGACCGTGAAAGTGCGGCCACCCAATGTCGGAGCCGATGGGCTTATTGCACTCACGGTCACGGTTGCTTCGGAGGCCACCGATCGAACCGTGGCGGGTACGTTGCGAGTGGTGGCTCCCGAAGGCTGGGCGGCTGAGCCCGACAGTCGGCCGTATCGCCTGGCAGTCGGCGCCCATCTCATCAGCGAGATCAACATTAAGCCTGCGCCGGAGGCTGCTCCGGGTCGGTATTTCGTCGCCGTCCAAATCGAGGACGCAGCGGGCCAGATCCACGAGGATGTGGCGACCATCGACTACGGGAGCTCGGCCAGTCAGGGCTCGGGAGGCGAACTCGAAATTGAGCTTGTCACCAAGGGGATCAGCCTGATGCCCGGGGCTCAGAGTCGCATCGACCTGCGGGTTCACAACCAGGCAGCTTCAGCGATCCGAGGAGAGGCTCAACTTCTGAGTCCCTTCGATATCTGGTCCGTGATGTCGCCTTGGACGCAGGGATTCGAAGTAGCAGGCGGAACCGCGACCGAACTCGGCTTCTCAGTCGAAATTCCCCTCCATTGCTCGCCTGGCAGCTATTGGTCTTTGGTCAAGATCATGTACTTCGGTCGTATCTATTACACCGAGGCATTCCCCGTCGAAATTGGCAGGTAATGGAACTCGCAACCAGCGCCGACCCTCCAGCAACTGTCGACGGCCGAGCGATAACCGAGGAGCGGGTCGCCGAACGCTTGAAGGCGATCCGCACCGGACCTCTCTCGTCCCGGCTCCCCGACGCCGGGCCGGAGGATCGTCGCGCTCGAAGGTGGGTGCTGCGATCGTTGGTCGCCGAGGAGATCGTCAGCCGCCAGGCCGGTTCTTTGGACCCTGCCGGTGTCTTTGAGGAAGTCACGGCCGGAGTAGCGGTGAGCGAGGAGCAGGTCCGCAGCTACTACGAACACAACTCCGACCTCTACGACCTTCCTGATCGGAGGAGGATCCGCCAGCATCATGTGGCCACCCTCGACCACGCATTGCTCGCTCGACGGGCACTCGCGGGCGGTAGTCGGGACTTCCCATCCTTTGAGCTGCGCCGTGGTGAGTTCTGCGGTCCCTTCGAAGAGGGGGTGTTTGCGGCCGAGTTGGGTGACGTAATCGGACCCATCGGGAGCGAGCTGGGCTGGCATGTCGCGGTGGTCGATGAGGTGATGGAGGCTCGGCGAATTCCTTATGAGGAGGTCCGCCGTGAGATCGAGGCGAACCTCCTCGCCCGCGCTCGGGAGGACAATTTCGATCTCTGGCTAGAGCAGCAACGCCGCCATCGCGCGAAGGTGCTGCCCGCCTGGGGCCACCCGGGCGATCCGAGCTTGCCCGACTTCAGCCACCGCCACTAGAGAATTACTCCACCTTCGTAGCATGCTTGACCGGAAGGCCGGTGATGGCTCCGATCCTGTCCGCAGCGCGGGCGACTGCCGTCGCCGGGCTCCGGCTGTGCATAAGAACCGTCTCCACCATCACTTGGAGTTGCTCGGAGACCCGGGCATACACTCGGGTGACAGGCCGCGTAACGGCGTTCTCCAGCAGCGCGGCAGTCGAGTCGAGGAAGCTGAGATGAGGGGTGGCCAGGGGGACTGCCGACCGGCGAGGAGGGATTTGTCCCGTCGAGCGGGCCATATCGGCCAGGCCTGCTGGAGCGACCAATCGCTGGAGGAGCTGGCCCGCAAGATCGGGACGGGCAGCTTGTCGGAAGATTCCGTAAGCCATGCCTCCGGCCAGTGAGGCTGGCGGTCCGCTCGGCCCAGCCGGAATGGGCACGAAACCGAAGGTGCGATCTATGTCGGTGACTGGCCGGCCGGTGCGGTCGGAAAGGCGATGGAGCTCGTAGCTTCCGCTGATGATGAAAACCGCCTTTCCGGCGGCCAGCATCCTGATTGGCCGATCGTATTCATAGTTGACCACCTCGGGTGGCATCAGGCCTTCGTCGAGAAAAGAGCGCAAGAATCGCAGGGCCTCGATGGCGCCGGGTGAATCGAGGGTGACAGCACCATGGCGGAGGATCTCGACGCCATTCGAGGCGAGGAGGGCCAGAAGGGAATAGGTTGTTGTCTCTTGTCCGCGGGAGCCCGCCGTCATCACCAGAGGTCGCTCGTGACCTGCACGATGAACCGCCCTGACGGCCTTTCGCAATTCATTCCAGGTCCGCGGTGGATCGACACCAAGGCGCTCGAGCGGGGACCTGCGGAACCACAATCCCGCCACGTCGGCTTCTGCCGGCAAGGCATAGATCTGACCATTGTGGCGGTAGGCCGCTCCTAGCGGCTCGACGATGTCGGCCACGATCGAATCGAGGTTGGAGATGACTTCATCGAGGGGCCGCAGAAATCCCGACGCTGCGAATTCCGCAACCCACACTGAGTCAACCATGGAAAGGTCGGGAGCGTGGGCCTCAGCAACTGCGTGAGTGATGGCTTGATGGAGGTCGGGTTGGGGGAAGCGAGCGAAGTTCAGTCTCGCACCGCGTGGTGCTGCTGCCCGAAACAGAGGCTCCCATCTTTCGTCGAGCACCAATACCCGCAGCTCTGGCCCCCCTTCTGACCGCTCCAGCCAGTGCGGATGAACGAAGGTGCCACGGCGGCGATAACGCACCAACACGCCCTCCTCGGCCAGCTCCGAGAGCGCACGATGAACCGGTGTGCGACTGATACCGTGCTGGGCGCAGAGCTCGTCTTCGGTTGGGATTCGATCGTCCGGGCCGAACCGGCCCTCCTGAATCGCTTCTTTGAGGAGCGTCTTCAGCTGAAAATAGATCGGAATAGGTCCCCTGGGGTCGATCTTCATGACAACCAGATGACGTTAGTGAAAAAGCCTTGATCTCAGGGTCGTAGCCGACGCGATGATGGAGCTTATGGTCGAGGGCGGTCTCTCGCGGATGATGGCCCTTTTTCTCAAGTCGGACACCGATTTCCTCGGCCCGGTGCGGCGGTCCGGCCCACCGATGCACTGGTCGAGGCACTAGGGATGACCGTCGGCTGGCAGTGGAGGAGGGAATGGAAGCCGCCGTTCTGACCCAGTTGGGCCTAACCATGTCGAGCCTGCAGGATGCCGTCCTCACCATCGCACCCGCCCAATCCAGCACCGTCGAGAATCCGATGGGTATGGCGCCCGGCACCAAGCGGATGATCGAAGCTGCAGCCGTTCATGCCACCCGTCTCGGATCGCCACGGGTCGGCACCGAGCATCTGCTGATGGCACTGGCCGATCAACCGGTTCCGGTGCGGCAGCTTCTCATCGAGTCGGGGTCAATCCTGATCTCGTGCCTGACAGTTTTTGATCGCTATCCCGCCGAGGCGAGGGTCCAAGTCCGGAAAGACCGAAAACCCAGGCGGTGCCTGGGTTTTCTGGTGGTAGCGGGGGCGGGATTTGAACCCGCGACCTTCGGGTTATGAGTTCCTATCCGGCGGTTTCGGCTGGTATCGGCTCATGCCAGAAAGTGCCGCCTACCAGGGGTTTCGTGCGATCGGGCTGATAGACGATACCTGTGGATAACCCCTCGTGACGGCCTGTCCGTTAGAAGATCCGTTAGAAGATCCGGGAGTGATCTACTCGATCAAGGCGAACACGTCGGCCACTACCAACTCAGCCGCGGCGTCGATGTCGTAGCCCTCGGGCCAAGCCGTCACCAGCGGGCGGATGTCCTCGCGGAACGCCGACCGCTTCACCTTCTCACGCAGGTTCAGCT
>JBOGET010000182.1:0-63080 GCA_050741975.1 Acidimicrobiia bacterium | reverse complement strand
CTGAATTCTGTCACCGCCGTCCGTCACACTGATCCCACCCGCACTTCCCCGACCATGAGAAAGGGGAGAGTGTCATGGATCTCAATCTGGTCGTCCTCTGTGGGCGACTCGCCGTGGAACCGGAGTTGAAATCCTTCGAGACCGGGACCCGACTGGTTCGGCTCCTGGTGACGGTTCGGAGCGACGAGCCGAAACGACGTGTCGACGTGGTGCCGGTCACCCTGTGGGACCCGGCCGACGAGCTGGTCGACGACTTGCCAGGGAAGGGACGACGCGTCTGGGTGTGCGGATCGGTGCAGCGCCGCTTCTGGGAATCGGCCGACGGACGCCGCTCCCGGCTCGAGGTGGTGGCCGAACAGGTTCACCTGAAGGACGTCGAGGACTTGGAGCCGGTGATGGTGTAGGCCCGTTTTCATTGGCGATCTCGGGGATTGACAACGGGGGTACAGTGGCCCGGTCCCTGTCCCTCGACGTCACCCCGGAGGTTGCCCGTGCCCTGGTACTGGACCGACGACATCGCTCGTGCTCTCATCGAGGCCGGTCGGTTGACCGCCGATGCGGCCGCCGGCATGTTGTCCGTCCCCACCGCGGTGAGACGCGACGAGCCGACCATCGAGGCGGCGGCTGAGGCCCTTCTCGATGACGAAGAGATCCCCATAGCCGCCTAGTGCGGTGGCTGCTGGCTCCACGATGGATGGTGGCCCACGTCGTGGTGCTCGTCCTGAGCGTCCTGTTCGTAAATCTCGGCTTCTGGCAACTGCGTCGTCTCGAGGAGAGACGTCTCGAGAACGCGGTGGGGGAGTCGAGGTTCGAAGGAGAGCCCGTCGAGCTCGATGCCCTGCTCGAGGCGGCCGGAGAGGACGAGGAGAGTCTCGAGTTTCGTCGGGCCACGGCCACCGGTGTGTTCCACCCCGAGGATGAGATCCTGATCAGGAGTCAGGTCCACCAGGGCGTGGCCGGGTTTCATGTGATAACGCCACTGGTGGGGGAGGACGATTCGGCCACCCTGGTCGATCGGGGATGGGTCCCCCTCGTCCTAGACCAGGTTCCCGTCACCGAGGCGCCTCCGCCGGAAGGGGTGGTCACCGTGGAAGGCTGGGTGCGTCCCACCCAGGTGCGAGCGGCTCTCGGCCCCACCGACCCCGGGGAAGGCCGGCTGGTGACTATGAGCCGGGTCGACATCGATCGGATCCGGCAGCAAGTGCCCTACGAGCTCGACCCGGTCTACCTCTCCCTCCTCGGGGGAGCGGAGGATCAGCTGCCGGTGACCGCCCCGCCTCCTACCTTCGTCGACGAGGGATCCCACCTCGCCTACGCCATCCAATGGTTGAGTTTCGCCTTGATCGGAGTGGTCGGCTATTTCTTCCTGATCCGACGGACCGCCCGACGCTCACACTGAGAGCTCTTGGGCGAGGTCGGGGACCACTTCGAAGCCATCGCGCCCCCTGAGTTGTCCCGGCTCGAGCCGGATCTTGGCACTGCGGGAACCGGCGCCGATGACGATCCAGTCATTGTCCAGCACCCGCGGGTCAATCCAGACCGGCACGTCCTCGGGAAGGCCGAAGATGGTGACGCCGCCGATCTCCATCCCGGTCACGTCTCTGGTTTGCTCCGCATTGGCGAAGCTCGCCTTCTTCACACCCATCCTGCGGCGCACCACGCCGTTCACGTCGAGCCGGGTGGTGGCCAGGACCAGACAGGCCACCATGCGGCCCTCTGGTTTGCGGGAGGCCACCAGGATGGTGTTGGCCGACTTCTCCAGGGGCACTCCGTACGCCTCGCAGAACCGTGCGGTGTCCGCCAACTCCGGGTCGCACGCCATCTCCTCATAGGAGATCCCGAGGGCTGTCATCGACTCCACCACGGATGGATCTGCCGGCATGCGACGAGAGTAGGCAATTGGCGACAGAATCCCGATGTCACCTGCGAGAGTTGGGAGATGAGCGAGTACGACATCGAGACCTACGGCACGAGTTGGGCCCCGCTCTATGACGAGCTCTTCAGCGACATCGAGTCCGAGGTCGACTTCCTCCGACCTCTCGCCGGCAAGCCGCCACGTGCCCTCGAGCTGGCGATCGGCTCCGGTCGGGTCGCCCTGCCGTTGAGCCGGGCCGGGGTAGAGGTGACCGGGATCGACATCTCCGACGACATGATCGCCCTGTTACGGGCCAAACCCGGCGGGGACGGGATCAGGGTCATCAAGGGCGACTTCGCCGATGTGGCGGTGGATGGGACCTTCCCCCTGGTCTACATCCCGTTCAACACCCTGTTCGCCCTGCTCGATCAGGAGCGCCAGGTCGAGTGTTTCCTCAACACCGCCCGGGCCCTGGAGCCCGGTGGCCGGTTCGTGCTCGATGCCTTCGTCCCCGATCTGAAGCGTTTTGACCACCATGAGACACGCATGGCGGTGGAGAGCATCACATCGACCCAGGCTCACGCCTACGAGTTGTCGATCCACGACCCGGTGGGACAGACCGTGACATCCCACCACGTGAGACACTTCGAGGATGGGAGAACCGTGGTCCTACCGGTGAAGATCCGTTACGTCTGGCCGTCCGAGATGGACCTGATGGCGAGGATCGCCGGTCTCGAGTTGGAGGAGTGGTGGGGCTGGTACGACCGCCGTCGATTCACCGAGCAATCAGGCCAGCACGTCTCGGTATACCGGAAACCGGAGTAGCCGGCTCAATGGGCGTGCTCGTGGTCGTCCTCGTGCTCATGCTCGTGCTCGTGTTCGTGCTCCTGTGAGGCGATCTTGGCCCGAACCTCGTCCATGTCGAGCTCCTTGACCTGGGTGATGAGGCTCTCGAGCATGTTGCCGGGGATGGCGCCGGGCTGGGCGTAGAGCACGATCTGGTCCCGGAACACCATCAGGGTGGGGATGGAGCGGATGCCGAATGCGCCGGCGAGCTCGGGCTGGTCCTCGGTGTCGACCTTGGCGAAGACGATGTCCGTGTGCTTCTCCGACGATGACTCGTAGGTGGGGGCGAAGGAGCGACAGGGGCCGCACCATTCGGCCCAGAAGTCGATGAAGACCGTCTCGTTGTCCTGGATGGTCTGGTCGAAGTTCTCTTTGGTCAGGGCCACCGTGGCCATGTTTGAGCCTTTCCTGGAAGGTGGGTGTGCCCGTGCCAACGCCGGTCGGGGAGGGTTTGTTCCCGGACGGATGTCCTGGCCAAAGGCCCATAATCCACGTTATGTCAAGCTAGATCTACGTACACGCTGGCCATACGCACTCATGTGATTGGCCCTGCTCGTACACATGTGATTACTCCAGGACCGGGTCGACGCAGACACCGCTCCCGATGCCGGGCTGTGGGTTGAAAACCCGGGGCTCGGCGATGAATCCGTCACCGGGGTCGTCGCTGCCCAGATAGGCCTCGACCGCGTCGGCGAGAGCTTCGGCGGCCGCCTCGATGTACTCGTTGGTGGCGAAGAGCTCGGCCTCGGGCTGGCTGGATATATATCCCAGCTCGACGAGAGCGCTCACCGTCTCGGGGCCCCGGATCATGCCGTAGGCGTCGTTGCCCCGGGTGCTGATCACGGTGAGCACGCCGGCATCGGGCGCCGCCGACCAGGCGACATCGAACCCGGACAAGGCGTCGACCACATGACTCCAGACCAGCCCACCGAGCCGTCTCGAATCGGTGGAGTCACTCTGGACGAAGATCTCGGTTCCTGGCCGGTTCGAGGCTCCGGGCGTCGGGGCGTTGTGATGGACCGAGAGGACCAGTTCGGCCCCGACGTGGTCGGCCAGCCCGGCCCTGACTCCCAGGACGGTGGGGTAGTCGGCGGTTCGGGTCAGGAGGACCGGGATCCCCCTCACGATCAGCTTGGCTTCCACGGCCTGAGAGAGCTCGAGGTTGAGATTTTTCTCCATCAGCCCGTTGGGGCCCACCGCACCGGTGTCGGCCCCGCCGCCATGACCGGGGTCGATCACCACGCTCACCCCTCCCACCGGGGTGCCGCTGCCGACGGTCTGCTCTTCGCCGCACGGTGTCCTCACCAGATATCCGGCCGGTGTCTCTTCCAACACGGCCACGACGACCCCGGTCGCTGTCACCAGGGCCTCCCCCGATCCGGCTCCTGGCCCTTCGGGGATGGTGGTGATGGTGCTCGTGGCGGTGCTGGTGCTCGTGGTGGTGATGACGGGCAGCGTGGTCGTGGAGGTCGTTGTTGTTGTTGTTGTGGTGGGTGCTTCGACAGGAAGGTCGAGGGTGGTGCCCGAGGCGTCGGCACTGGTACAGGCGCCGCTCAGGACGAGAAGAGCCAGAAGAAGAGGCCGCATTCCGGCTGAGATTAAACCCGGGCCGTTGTCAACCGGGATATGCAAGGGCGATGAGCCGATAGGCTCCGGAACATGTTCGGCCCCCTCAACGGCGTCCGGGTGGCGTTGGTCTGTTTCGCCGTGGTCGCCGCCATCGCCGGGCTCATCGCCGGGTACCCGTTGGTCACGGCGGTGCTGCTCCTAGGGGTTGCGGTCCACGGGCTGGGGTGGCTCTACCTGTACCGTCAGCACGTCCGCAGATCACCCCGCTGATCCCCACTCACACCTCCAGCCACTCCCCCATCGCGCCGGCCAGCTCCTCGGCTCGGGCCAGCAATCGGTGATGGGCCGTGTCATGGTCGGGGCCGGAAGGGCCGGAGAGATCGACATAGATCTTGAGCTTGGGCTCGGTGCCGCTCGGTCTGACCAGGACCCGGCCCGACTCGCCCAGAGAAAGCTCGACCAGGTCCTGTGCCCCCAGCCAGACCGGTCGCTCGTCGTGCCCCATCCGATAGTCGGTGACCCCGGTCACCTCCATGTCGAGCAGTCTGGATGGAGGGCTCTCCCCCACCCGATCGACCGCAGCCAGCAGCGCTCGCTGTCCGTCGGCCCCGGTGCGGACGATCGATTGCTGGGCGCTGACCCACAGCCCGAACTCGTCCCACAGGTCGTGGAGCCGATCGAGAACCGCTCGACCCGAGGCCGCCTCCTCGGCGGCGAGGTCGGCCATCACGATCGCAGCGGCGATCCCGTCCTTGTCCCGGACCGTCCGGCCCACCGAGTATCCCAGCGCCTCCTCGTAGCCGAAGGCGAAACGCCCCTCGTCTCGCTCCTCCAACGCCAGCCCGGCGTTGATGATCCATTTGAAGCCGGTCAGGGTCGTCTCGTGCCGGGCGCCGCGTCTGGCTGCGATCCGGCCCATCATCGGGCTCGACACCACCGAGTCGACCACGATCGGAGGCTGGGAGTGGGCCCAGTACCGCAACACGTAGTCCCCGAGAAGGGCCCCCAGCTCGTTCCCGCTCAGCAACTTCCACTCCCCCGCCCGGGGCACGGCCACGGCGAGACGGTCGGCGTCAGGGTCGTTGGCCAGAACCAGGTCGGCCCCGACCTGCTCGGCCAGCTTCAGGGCGAGGTCGAGCGCTCCCGGCTCCTCGGGGTTGGGGAAGGTCACCGTGGGGAAGGCGCCGTCCGGCTCCATTTGCTCCGGCACCGGGACGAGACCGGTGTGATGGGCCCACACGCACATACGGTTCATCACCTCGCCGCCGACCCCGTGCAACGGGGTGTAGACGATCTTCAGATCGGAGATCTGCGGGTTGGGACGCGCCGCGTCGACCTCCCTCCGGTAATGGTCGATGATGTCGTCGGGGACCGGTCTGACCAGGTCGGACACACCGTCGAACGCAGCGTCGATCCGGGGCACCTCGCGGGCCGACCCGACCCTGGATATCGCATCTGCGATCTCGATGTCGGTGGGTGGGATGATCTGAGCCGCGTTGGCGTCGTAGACCTTGTACCCGTTGTCGGCCGGAGGGTTGTGGCTGGCCGTTATGACGACGGCCGCCGGTGCCTTCAGGAGTTTGGCGGCGAACGCGACCAGAGGGGTCGGTGTGATCCGGGGAAAGAACCTGACTCCGATCCCGGCGCCGGCCAGGACCCCGGCAGCGTCCGCGGCGAATCCGCGGCTGTCGGGACGGGCGTCGAATCCGACGATGACAGGTTGCCCCGGGGCCCCATCGTGTTTCGCCAGCAGGTGTTCGGCCAGCCCCCTGGTGGTCCGGATCACGTTGGCCCGGTTCATCCGGCCCGATCCGGGCCCTACCTCCCCCCGGATTCCGGCGGTGCCGAAGCTGAGGGGCTCCCCCATCGCGCGCATCAACTCGTCGCGGTCATCGGTGTCGACCAGGGTCTGGAGCGCCTCTCTCGTCGCCGGATCGGGATCGCCCTCGATCCAGCGACGGGTGGCGTCGAGAAGATCGTTCACCGTGGCGAGGCTAGCCACCGGTCAGCGGGAGCTCACCTGCCAGCGCCAGGAGTCGGCGCACATCTCTTCAAGGCCCCTGGTCGTCTTCCAACCGAGCTCGACATCAGCCCTGCTCACGTCCGCCCAATTGGCGGCCACGTCACCGGCCCGCCGCCCCACGATCTCATAGGGGATCGGCCTTCCCGACTTCTGTTCGTAGGCGGCGATGACCTCGAGGACGCTGTGCCCCTGGCCGGTGCCGAGGTTGTAGGTGAACACCCCTCGATCGTCGCCGTGCCTTTCCAGGGCACGCACGTGCCCTTCGGCCACATCGACGACATGGATGAAGTCCCTCACCCCGGTGCCGTCCGGCGTCGGGTAATCGCCACCGAAGACCATGACCTTGGGCAACTCCCCCGAAGCCACCTTGGCCACATAGGGCATGAGATTGTTGGGGATCCCCGATGGGTCCTCCCCTATCAGCCCGCTGGGATGGGCCCCGACCGGGTTGAAGTAGCGAAGCAGCGATATCGACCATTCCGCGTCGGAGACATGGACGTCGCGCAGGATCTGCTCCATCATGATCTTGGTCCACCCGTAGGGGTTGGTGGCTGTCCCGATCGTTGTCGACTCCAAGAGTGGCAACTGATCGGGGTCGGGGTCCCCGTACACCGTCGCCGAGGAGCTGAACACGAATCTCTTCACCCCGGCCTTGTTCAATGCCTCGAGCAGGGTGAATGTGCCCCCGATGTTGTTGTCGTAGTAAAGGAGTGGCTCCTCCACGGACTGGCCCACCGCCTTCAGGGCGGCGAAATGGATGCAGGCGTCGAAACCAGACTGGAGGACCTTGTCGAGGGCATCGAGGTCCCGAACGTCGGCCTCGACGAATTCGGGCTCGGAACCGGTGATCCTGCCGATGCGGGAGATCACCGAGCGCTTGGCATTGGACAGGTTGTCCACCACGACCGGCTCGTGCCCGGCCCCGATCAGTGAGACGACGGTGTGGCTGCCGATGAACCCGGCTCCACCTGTGACTAGAACGCGCATTCGAGGATGGTAGGAGTGCCCGGCGGTCAAGCAGATGGGAGTGAGAGGACGAACTCCGACCAGCCGTCTTCATGACGGTAGGTGAGATCGCCGTCCATGAGACGGGCCAGCCGACGTGACACATTCAGACCCAGGCCGATGGATGCTGAGTGCGACGGCCCCTTGCCCCGCTCGTAGGCCCGGAAGATGCGTTCCACGTCGGTATCGGCGATGGGCTTGCCCGAGTCCTGAACCTTGACCTCGAGACGATCACCGGCCTTGTCGATGCTGACCTGGATCCTCTCGCCTCCGTAACGCATGGCGTTGGAGACCAGATTGCGCAGGATCTGACGGGTGCGCCGTGGATCGGCCTTTATCCTCGATGACCCACCCAACACCTTGATGTCGACGGGGTAGTCGACGACCTCCAAGACACGCTCGATCTCCTTGGTCACGTCGAACTCCTGCAACGAGACCGACACCTGGCTCAGGTTGTCCCGGTAGGCGACCAGAAGGTCCTCGATCAACCATGAGGCGTCGTCGGCCTGACGGGCGATCATCTGTGCCATCTCCCGCCTCTCCTCGTCGCTGAAGGTGTCGTAGTTGTCGGCTAGCTCCTGACCCAGGCCGAGCATCGCGGCGAGTGGATTGCGAAGCTCATGGGAGACGGTGGCGATGAAGTCGTCCTTGGCCCTCTCCGCCTCGAACTTGTCCGTCACGTCGATGAGGGACCCCTCGTAGTACTGGATCTCACCGTTCTCGTCCCGTATGGCCCGTGCCGAGTCGCGCACCCAGATGCTGCTCCCGTCGGGCCGGGACAGATGGACGTCGAAGTCGAGGATCACACCCTCGACGGCGATCCGCTCCAGCCAGGCCGCCCGCTGCCCCGGATCCATGTAGATGGTCTCGACTGTGGCCAGCTCCTCCATCATCTGCTCGACCGAATCGAAGCCAAGGATGTTGGCCAGGGCCGGATTGGCCGCGATCAGCTCGCCCGTCGTCGACGTGCGATAGAAGGCAACAGGCATGCGTTTGAAGAAGGCTTTCAACTCGTCAAAGCCACTCATTCGGTATTCCATCGGCAGATCGGCTCGTTTTCTGCATAGTCCACGGTTGAGCTCAATCGGGGCCCGCACCCGACCCTGGCAAGCGTGAGACCTGATTGTGGTCGATCATCCAGGTCCCTGTCGACCCCTCGGGAAGGCTGCCGCAAACGATGGGACACGTCGTCCCGTAGAGGCGCTCGGCGACCAGGGAGCCTATGACGAGGATCGAGTCGGGCGTCTCGAGTATGAACCCGGCCGGCCCTCTCTCCAGCCGTAATGCCTCCGCCAGCACCGACGAGGACGAGCTGGAGCCGCGGCTGTGGGGCATGGAGACGATGGCGCCGGTCATGCTTCGCCCGACCTGGGGGTGGCCCGGATCGATTATCAGCCCGGTCTCGGGGTCGAGACCACCCCATAGTGAGATCGGCTCGGTGAGCCAGAGCAGCTCACCCCTGGCCACTCCCGCCACCAGGACCCGAAAACCGGCATCGGTCACCACTTCTCCCCCACTGTCGCCTCTCCGGTCACCGCCGAGACGACGCACGCCTCCAGACTCCCGAGCACGACCTCCACCCCGAGGTTGGCCGGAGCGTAGAGGGCCCATTTGGCGGAGTTGGTCATGACTGTCCCGTCGACCTGCCCCATGATCGGCGTGATGTAGGTGCAGGTGTCGGTGACGAAGGTGGCCCCGAACCCCTCGATGAGGGCCGACGTCCCAGTCGCTTCGGCCTCGGCGAGGGCATGACGAGAGGTGTTGACATAGAAGGGGACCATCGTCGAATGGCCCTCCACGAGCCGGGCCAGCTCGTTCAGCTCCCGGATCGAGAAATGGGGGGTGCCCACACTCACCGCCCCCAAGTGCCCGGTCCCCTGGCCCAGCGACGCTCTCGCCCGGGCCAGGTCCTCGGTCCGGATGGTGACCTGCCGTCCCGGCTCGGCGCCTCCGGTGGCCGCGGACAGGCTGGGGGCTTCCGGGGTCACCCCGACGACATGGAACATGGCCACGGCGCCTGAGGCGGCGGCGGCCGCTCCCAAGGCCTTGAGCCGGTCTTCGGTGGCCCTTCCGTCGAGACCGACGATCACCGCCACCTCGGTCCCGGCCGCCTGCCCCAACACGTGACCCAGCACCGGGTAGAGGAGGTCGGAGTCGAGAAGGTGGTCCGGCGCGTCGAGATCGACTCTGAGCGTCGCCCTTCTCCCCTCGTCGGTATGAAGACCGACCGCCGGGGCCCGGCCGGTGAGGGCACAACAGACGTCGAGGAAGTCCCCGTAGCGGGCCGTCCTGGCGCCGAGGACCGAGTTGGCGAAGACGATGGCGTTCGACTCGGCCCAGGCGACCTGCTCGCCGAGACCGGGGCGATGAGGAAGCTGGTACGGGGCGCAGGTCCAGCTCGGGGCACAACCCATGGACACATAGGCCTCCATGAGCGCTCTTGCCGCCTCGGCCGTCCCGGCATCCCCCCGATACAGGTCCGGGTGAAGGAGATCGAGAGAGGAAACGTTGAGCGTGGTCGGCACTACCACCCGCCCTCCCCCTTCGACCAGGGACAGGGCGAAGTCGAGACCGGCCTGCCCGTGATAGAGACAGCCGTCGATGTGCGCGCCCGAGATGTCGAGCAGCCCTGTCGCCCCCTCCGCCTCACCAGTGGCCACCAGCAGCTCCATTGCGATCCGGCTGGCCTCACCCGCCTCACCGTGGAGCATGGCCAGGTCTGGGTCGGTGAGCAGCACTTGGCGCAGCGGGGAGCCGACTAGTCCTCGAAGGGGAGGGCCATCTGCGCCTCGGGCCGGTGATACCGCTCCAGGCCGTTCCACATCAGATGGTCCATGAACACCCAGGAGCGGCGATGGATCGCCGTGGGCCCCCAGGCCTGCAATGCCGCCTTGTGCACCGGGCACGGGTATCCCTTGTTGGCCTCGAAGTTGTAGCCGGGATGATGATCGGCCCACTCTCGCATCAGCCGGTCCCGGCTCACCTTGGCCAGGATCGAGGCGGCCGCGATCGACAAGGAGGTGCGATCGCCCCGGACGATCCGGGTGGCTCCGCCGACGAAGTCCCATTTGCCGTCGACCAGGACGTGGTCGGGCACGATGCCCAGACCCTCGATCGCCCGTTGCGCGGCCAGTCTCTGGGCGTCGGACATGCCGAGCACGTCGCACTCCTCCGGGGTGGCGTGACCGACGGCCCAGGAGTCACACCACCCGGCGATGCGGTCGAACAGCGCCTCTCGCTCCTCCTCGTTGAGCAGCTTGGAGTCCCTGATCTTGTAGACACGACGGTCGAGCGGGACGAGTGCGGCGCCGACGGTCAACGGTCCGGCCCAGGATCCCCTCCCCACCTCGTCCATGCCGACGATCAGGTCGATCCCACTGTCCCGTAACCCTCGCTCCACCACCAGTCCTGGGGCCTTGCGCTTGAGACTGGGCCGCAGCTTGGGCGCGGTGGTGGTCATGGGAGGAGAGGGTAGGACGCGGGCCGAACGGTCGTAGGACAATGCTTGTCTCACGTCAGTTGAGGTCGACATCGTCGGGGAAGGTCGAGACCAGGGCGAGATGCCCTCCCTGACGGCGCAGGACCCGGGACCACTGGCCCTCGGGCCGGTCGAACGGGTCGTCGGGCGAGGCCGGCACCACGTACCAGGATCCTTCGGCGATCTCGGCCTCGAGCTGTCCTTGACCCCATCCGGCGTACCCGGAGTAGATGCGGACCGCGGCCAGCTCGGGGCGCGGGGAGGCCTCGAGATCGACGATGCTCAACCCGGGCACACCGGTCGGCTCCCCGCTCTGCCCGGTGGCGAGCCCGATGGCGACCCGTGGGTCGACCGGGCCACCGAAGTGGACGATTCCGGGCTGGGCGGCGACAGGCCCCCAAACCGGGATGTGGGTCGCCACCCGCTCCAGTGTGGGTCGGTTGAGCACCACCCCGATGCTTCCCTCCTCGTCGTGCTGGAGGAGCAGCACGACCGATCTCCAGAAGTTGGGGTCGATGAGAAGTGGGGTCGCCACCAGAAGACGCCCGCTGAGGCTCTCGTGCACCCGACCATCGTGCCACAGCCGGGCGGATTCCGGCGAACATCGAGCCGTCCGGCTTAACGTGCTGGTTCACCATGAGTGCGAGCAGGCGAGCATGAGGGCGCTGGTCAAGCATGCCGACGAGGTGGGGTTGCGTCTCGACGACGTGCCCGTCCCTGAGCCCGGGCCCGACGACGTCCTGATCCGGGTCCTCGCCACCGGAATCTGTGGCACCGACCTCCACATCTTCAATTGGGACGACTGGGCCCGAGCCACCATCCCCACCCCGATGACCGTGGGGCACGAGTTCTCGGGCGAGATCGTGGGCCTGGGCCCGAATGTGTCGGGATTCGAGCTCGGCGAGCTGGTCGGGGCGGAAGGTCATGTCGTCTGCAACCGGTGTCGCAACTGTCTCGCCGGGAGACGTCACCTCTGTTACGACGCCCGCGGGATCGGGGTCAACCTGCCCGGTGCATTCGCCGATTACGTGCTGATCCCGAAGTCGAACGTCTGGCGGCATCAGGAAGGGCTCGACCCCGATATCGCCGCCATCTTCGACCCGTTCGGCAACGCGGTTCACACCGCACTCGAGTTCGAGGTGCTCGGAGAGGACGTCCTCATCACCGGGGCGGGACCGATCGGTCTCATGGCCTGCGCCGTGGTGGCCCACGCCGGCGCCCGCAACGTCGTCATCACCGACGTCAACCCCTTCCGGCTCGACCTGGCCAAGCGGATGGGTGCCACTCGTTCGGTCGACATCAGGTCCGAGGATCTCCACGACGTCCAACTCGAGCTGGGGATGACCGAAGGGTTCGATGTCGCCCTGGAGATGTCGGGCAGCCCCTCGGCCATGGAGGACATCCTGCAGAACACGATCCACGGGGCCAATGTGGCCATCCTCGGCATCCCCACCGACCCCTTCCCCATCGACTGGAGCATCGTGATCTTCAACATGCTCAACCTGAAGGGGATCTACGGGCGGGAGATGTTCGAGACCTGGTACAAGATGAACGTCCTCATCCAGTCCGGCGTCGACATCTCACCGGTGATCACCCATCGCTTCGAGGTCGACGTGTTCGAGGCCGCCTTCGAGGCCACCGCCTCCCACGAGTCGGGGAAGGTCCTGATCAGGTGGGCCGATCCGGCCTGAGCAACGACATCACGGCGAACTCGTCGACGTCGATCGTCCCCAGGATGAACCGGACCATGGATGGCATGCGGCTCATCCCCTCCGACCCGATCAGGACCGGCGCACCAACCTGGTAGGTCTTCCCCTGGCTCACGATGGCCCCGCCCTCGGCGGCTCGCAGATTCTTCAGCCAGTCGACATCATGCCCATAGGTCAGGGCCACGATCGCACTCTCGTCGTCGAGCCAAGCGTTGACCGGGGTCCTGTACTCCTTGCCCGATACCCGGCCCCGATGGGCGATCACGGCGAGACCTGGCAGAAGGGTGGCGAGGGGCCGGGTGATGCGATTGGTGACCACCCTGTTGAACAGGGCCAGGGTCCGGGGCAGCGGCATCGCTCAGATGCGGGCGTCGATCCAGTCCACGATGTCCTGGATCAGCTCCGGCCCCTCCGGCTCGTTGAGGATCTCGTGACGGAGCCCGGGCAGCAGCCTCCGTTCCACGTTGGCCAGCTCGCCGAGGATCGCCGTCGACTGCGGGGGAACGATGGTGTCGGCACTCCCGTGGAGCACCAAGGTGGGGATGTCGAGATCCCGGAAGCTCTCCTCCAACTCGTCCATAGCCTCGAAAAAGGCAGCGCCGAGACGTGTAGTCGACTTCCGATATACCAGCGGGTCCGAGAAGTAGGCCTCCCCCACCGCCGGGTCACGGGAGAGTTGCTCGCCTTTCAACGAATTGGGGACGGCCACGGTGGGGGCGACTGCGGCCGCGACCCCGGCAACGGCGCGCTGCCATCCGGCGCCGCCGCCGAGTGCGGGGGCAGAGAGCACCAGGAGGTCTGGGGCGGGTCGACCGGAGAGGGCGTAACCCAGGGCCAGATTTCCCCCCATGGAGTGGCCCATGAGGATCACCGGCCCGCCTTGTCCCCGGGCCCACTCCATGTGGGTCTGGATCTGGTCGTGGTAACGGGACCAGTTCTCGATGTCACCACGTCTTCCCCCCGAGCCCCCGAACCCGATCAGGTCGAAGGAGCGGACGAAGAACCCGGCGTCGGCCAAGAGGGACCCGGTCCGCTCGTAACGCCCGCAGTGCTCGGCAATGCCATGGACCAGGACGATGTGGGCCCTCGGTGCCGTCACGGGGACCCAGTCCCTGACCAGCTCCAGGCCGATCTCCTCGGACAGCACCGGCCGCGATATACCCGGCAAAGTCGCTCCCTCTCTGTGGTGGTCGAATCCTAAGGACGCTCAGGTGAACAGATAACGTGTCATGTCGCTGGGGAACCCGGCCCAGGCGATTGCCTTCTCCGGTGCCAGCACCCGCATCCCCCCTGCCGTCTCGTCCGACCAGGCGTCGGCGGACGGGGCATATCCCAGCCTCTCGTACTTCCGGGCGTACTCGGCGGCGAGACGCTGGCCCAATTCGCCCCGGATCGGATCGGAGGGCATCGACCTCCCTTCGACGATGGTGACCGTGGTCCCGCTCTCCAGATGCAGGGCGCAGGCCGGGTTCGAGGCGAGATTCAGGGCGTGACGTGTCAGTGGCGACCCGTCGTACCAGAACCGCTCGTCGAGCCAGACGCCCCAACGGGGGACGACATGGGGCCGGCCATCGGGTCGGGTGGTGGCCAGCCAGTACTCGGTGGCCTCGACCAGCCAATCTTCGACGCTGCTCCACTCCAGGTACGGCCCCTCGTCCTGCACCCCGTAGCCATCCGGGACCTGGGGACGCCCGACTATGCGAACACCCATCACCGTTCCTTGTGGAATGGAGGCTGGACGATACGGCCGGGCACCCAACGGTCGCGGATCTCCACTTCGATCCCGGCGCACTCGATCGACGGCGGGGAGACATAGGCCAGGCCTATGCCCCGGTCGAGGATGGGGCTCAGGTTCCCCGAGGTCACCTCTCCCTGGCCGTCCACGGTCCGCACCCGGTAGCCATGCCGGGGTATTCCCCTGTCCTCGAGCACGAAGCCGACGAGACGACGCCCCGGGCCGGCACGCGCCTGGTCTTCGAGGGCCGTCCGCCCCCGGAAGTCGTGGCCCATCGCCACCGCAAAGTCGAGACCGGCCTCGAATGGGCTGGTGTCCTCGCCGATGTCCGATCCCCAGAGGAGAAGACCGGCTTCGAGGCGCAAGGTGTCACGCGCCCCCAGCCCACAGGGGGTCACATCGGTCTCGACCAGCATCTCGACGAGACGGCGCCCGGTATCGGGATCGGTGCTGACCTCTCCCCCGCGCTCACCGGTGTAACCGGTGCCGGCGAGCCAGATGTCCCCTTGCTCCCATCGAAGACTTGCGGTGCGGAACCGTCTCGGTGCCTCACCGAACAGGGCCTCGAGGACGGCAGGCGCTTCGGGGCCCTGGACGGCCACCAGGACCGACTCGACCCGCAAGTCCCGCACCTGACATCCCGGCTCGGAGACGAACTCGGCCATGACCCGCTCGTGATTGGCGGCGTTGGGGAAGACCCAGTAGCGCTCGGGCTCCCACCACCAGACGACGAGGTCGTCGACGATGCCACCCGACTCGTTCAGCATCAGGGTGTATTGGGTCTGTCCCGGGGCGATTCGGGCGATGTCGTTGCTGAGGAGGCCGAGAAGAGCGGTCTTCGCACCCGGCCCGGTCAGCTGGAAGCGGCCGAGATGGGTGACGTCGAACCAGCCGGCCTTGGCCCGCACCGATCGGTGCTCGGCGAGCACCGAGGTGTACTGGACCGGCATCTCCCATCCCCCGAAATCGACGAATCGGGCGCCCAGCCGTTGGTGGAGTTCGTGGAGGGGCGACCGGTTCATCCGGTGAGACGTTCGCCGCGCTCCTCGAGTCTGACGATGGCGGGCCGGCCCGGGATCCGGGTGGGTGCCGGGGATGTCTCGAGATTCTCAGGGCCCTCGAGACCGTACTTGACCACCAGGTTGAGGTAGTCACGCTGATAGAAGAGCTTGCAGTTGATCTCCGGGTAGAGCTCTTTGAGACGCCGCACCTTCCGATTCTTCTTCGTTACGAGCTTCTGGCTCATCGTGGTGATCTCGATGTAGAGGTCGTCGTCCGGCAGAAAGAAGTCCGGGGTGAAGTATTGGGTCGCGTTGCCGTCTTTGTCCCAGGAGATGGGAAACGACTTCGGCTCGTACTCCCACGGCACGTCGTAGAAATCGAGGAGAAGTGCGAACTGACGCTCACTGTTGTGAGCAAACTCGGTCTCGTGGGCCGATCGTCGTTCGGTGATCAGGTGGCTCCTGCTTCGACAACCCCTGCCAACTCGTCTCCTGGGAACAGCTGGTGGATGTCACCCTCGACCTCGTCCTGCACCGGCCCGATGGCGATCCCGAACACACCCTGACCACGCCGGAAGACGTCGACGACTTCCTGCTCGGAGTGTGCGGCGTAGATCGTCTGCCCGTCGCTGATGAGGGTGACGTCGGCGAGGGGGCGTTCGGAGTCGAGCTGCTCGCGCAGGATGTCGACCGCAGAACGGATCTTCTTGAGACTCATGCCCGCGTCGAGGAGTCTCTTGATCACTTTCAACTGGACCACGTCGGAGAAAGAATAGAGCCTCTGTGATCCTGAGCCCGTCGCCTGCTGCAGCGAGGGGCGGATGAGGTTGGTGCGCGCCCAATAGTCGAGCTGCCGGTAGGTGATACCGACCAGATTGCAAACCTGTGGGGCACGATAGCCCAATTCCCGCTCCTGGGTCATAAGTCCTCCGGGTTACATGCGTGTAACTCCGCCGTTGTGAGCAAGCTAACCCCGTCGAGGGACCCATGTCAATGAAATCTGTGGATAACTCTGGGGAAACGGTCAATCCCCGGATTCGTGCTCGCCACCGAGGAAGTCTTCGATGGTCGCCTCCTCCAGGAACTCCCGGAACCTGGCGACCTCGGCCTCCTCGTTCTCCTCTTCCTCCTCGAAGACGACTCCGGCGTCGTCGAGCACGGCGGGAAGGGCGAACACCGGAGTCCCGGTCCGCACCGCCAGGGCGATGGCATCGGAGGGCCGGGAAGACACATGGACCTCGCGCCCCGAGATGTCGAGGGACAGATCGGCGTAGAAGACCGAATCCCGCATCTCGGTGATGACCACACGCACGGCCAGGGCCCCCAAGGCGTCGATCACCGAGCGCATCAGGTCGTGGGTGAGCGGGCGGGGCGGGGTGACGCCCTCGAGGGCGGTGGCGATGGCCGTGGCCTCCGAGCCTCCGATCCAAATGGGCAGATAACGGGTCCCCTCCGACTCCCTGAGCAGGACGATCGGCTGGTTGGACGGAAGCTCCACCCGGACACCCACCACATCCATTGCGATGAGGGCCTCTTTGTTACCCGGCATACCCTCTGAGGTTATCACCGGCCCGATGATGCCCAACAGGTCAGGTGGTCATGCCCATCGCCCGGGCCAGGACCCTGGGATCGGCGACGAACGCCTCCATGTCCAGCACCGCCCAGATCGAACGCAGGTTGCGATAAAGACCCTGCCAGTCCATCCCGTATCCGACCAGGTACTCGTCCCCGACCTCGAACCCGCGGTATTCGATCGGCACCTCGGTCACCCTCCGCGCCTTCTTGTCGACCAACGACGCCGTCGCCACGCTGCGAGCACCCCGATCGAGAACCATCTTTCGCAGGACCGTGAGTGTCAGACCGGTGTCGGTGATGTCCTCGACCAGCACCACCTCCCGGTCGAGCACCGGAGTCGAGAGGTCCATCGCGATCCCGATCCTCCCGCTCACCCCGAATCGGTTCAGACCGAGGAAGTCGACCTCGCAGCGCAGGTCGACGGATCTGACCAGATCGGCGGCGAACGGGATGGAGCCGGTCATCACCACCACGAACAGCGGCTCCCGCCCGGCGTAGTCCTCCGTGATGGCCCGGCCCAGCTCCCCAACCCGGGACACGATGTCGTCCTCGGTCACGACCTCGACCGCATGCTCGAAGACCGTCATCCCGCTCCGAGGGCGTGATCCAGCCAGTAACGCATCGATTCGAGAACCGTGCGCGGGCCCGGGTCGGCGCTTCGGGTGACCTCGACTATGGGAGGCGGTGCCGGCTCGGGAAGCTCACGTAGCGGCGTCGGGCTCTCCAGCATCAACCCCTGGCTGGCCAGATGGACGTAAGTCTCCATGGTCCCCAGCGCCACGAGCGGCTCGGGGGACTTTCTGCCCTTCACGGCGACATAAGGCGATCCGGTCGAGGCGTCGCCGAAGAAGCCGAGCTCCTCGAATCCGTAGTCGAAGAGCTCCCTGGCATCGGCGAAATGAGCCCGGTCGCCGTCGGATCCGAGGAGGACGGCATAGAGAAGACGGCCATCGCGTTCGGCCGCAGCCACATAGGTGAGGAGGGCCTGGCTGGTGAACCCGGTCTTGATCCCGATGGTGCCCGGATAGGACCAAAGCATCAGGTTGGTGGAGCTCCCGGTGCGTGCGGTGCCATCGGGAGCGGGGGGGAAGACCAGGGTCTTGGCCTTCACCACCTCGGCGAACTCGGGGTGGGCCATGGCGATGCGGGCCAGCTCGAGAAGGTCCCGGGCCGTGGTGTGGTGATTCGGGGCATCCAGCCCGTGGGGATTGGCGAACGTGGTATGGGTCAGGCCGAGCTCCGCGGCCCGCTGATTCATGAATGCCACGAATTCCTCGACGGATCCGGCGATGTGCTCGGCGATGGCGGTGGCGGCGTCGTTGGCGGAATGGATCATCAGCGCCTTGAACAGGGCACTCATCTCCAGAGTCTCCCCTTCCACCAGCTCGATCTCCTTCTCCCCGGTCGTGGCCGCCCGTTCCGAGATCGTCACCGGCTCGGTGGGAGACGAGTTCTCCAGCGTGAGGAGCCCGGTCATGATCTTCGTCACCGAGGCCATCGCCCGTTCTTGATCCGCATTGAGCTCGGCGATGACCACGTCGGTGGTCTCGTCGTAGAGGATCCAGGAGGCGGCGGTCACCTGAGGGGCGTCGGGCGCCGGGAAGGTCTCCAGCACCGGCGCCGGATAGGTGAAAGGAGCCGCCGAGACAGGCGCGTCGAACAGGGAGAAGACAAGCAGCAGTGGCCCCACGACCCGAAGCAGATTCCTCATGAAGTGATTTGTTGTTTGAGCTCGTCCTCGAGCATCGCGCGATGCATTGCCTGAACCGATCCGCCGCTCAGCTCGAGCAGGTCTCTTGCCCGAGCCCGGGCTTCGGGGTTGTTGGCCCGTAACAGCGGTCCGGCCAGCTGACGCAGCAGATCCGCCTCCCTATCGACCGAGAGACGAACCGTTCGCAGGTGCCGGGGCTCAAGGCCTTGGTCCATGAGCCGCTTCGCCTCGGTGGCGACGATAACGGAGTCGGGGGCGAATACCTCCGGGTCGCCGATCGCCCGCAACACTCCCACCTCGAGCAGCTCGTCGAGCTGAACGGACGACAGACCGGAACGGCGCAACAGATCCTCACGTCCGAGCGGCTCACCCTTCGACTCCAGGTTGGATGCCGGCTCGGCGATCCGGGAGCCGAGATCCTCGCCTCGCTCCCACAATGTGAGCTTGGACTTGATGACCTTCAGGGGGAGGAAGTGGTCGCGTTGCTGCTGGAGGATGAAGCGAAGCCGGGCCAGGTCCTGCTGGTCGAACTGGCGATAGCCGCTGTGGGAGCGACCGGGATCGATGAGGCCTTGCGACTCGAGAAACCGGATCTTGGAGACCGAGACGTCGGGAAAGTCGTCGCGGAGGAGATTGATCACCTCCCCGATGCTCAACGCCTGGCTATCGGTCATCGCCGTGGGCGACGACGAAGTGGAACCTGCCCACCAGGACCTCGTCGCCGGCCTTCAGAGTGGCCTTGTCCACCCTGGCGTCGTTGACGTAGGTCCCATTGGTCGAGCCGCTGTCTTCGACCATGAGACCGTCGTCGTCGACGACGAAACGGCAGTGCTGACGGGAAACGGTGACATCGTTGAGGAAGATATCGCTCTCCGGATGGCGTCCGACGGTGGTGTTCCCTTCGGGCAGCACATAGGTCATCCCCGTCTTCGGGCCGCGCTCCACGATAAGGGCAAAGCCCCACACCCCTTCCAGATGGGAGGCTTCCTCCCTGGTCATGGGACGACCGGCCCGGTCCTGGATCGGGACGTAGACAACTGTGGGATCGCCGTCGACCTCTACTTGAGGTTCGGGCTCGACCTCACCGGGATCTCTCTCGTCGGTCATCGGGTGAGATGATAGGGAGTCGCGGTCTCTGCGCCGGAGACCGGCCTACTCGGTCAGGCTCCGGTATGCGGCCGCGTCGAGCAGGCCATCGGAGGGCATATCCTCCTCCAGGCTCATCAACACCAGCCATCCGTTCTCGTATGGGCTCTGGTTGACCAGCTCCGGGTTCTCCGTGATGGCTTCGTTGATGTCCGTCACCTTCCCGGCAAAGGGGGCGTAGACTTCTCCCACCGATTTGGTGCTCTCCACCTCGGCCAGGACGTCGTCCTTCTCGACCTCCTTGCCCACCTGGGGCAACTCGACGTACACGACGTCCCCGAGCTGATCCTGGGCGTAGTCGGTGATCCCGATCCGTACCAGCGACTCACCTACCTCGCGGATCCACTCGTGCTCCTCTGTGTAGAGCAGATCGTCGGGTACCTCCATCAAACCTCCTCGGCGTCAGCCGAGGACTCTAACGCTGCGAGTCTGACCCGACTGTCCCCGACGTAGAGCACGGCGACGTACCAATAGAGGACGAGTCCGATCACGCCCAGGACCCAGGCGACGGGTCGCATCAGCCACTCCACGAGCCCGGCTGCGGCCAGGTAGAAGGCCGGGATCGCCCCATACAGGGCGAAGGTTGCCGCCTTGCCCATGAACCGGACCTCGATGGTCCCCCCTCCCCTGGCCGCCAGGTTGAGGGCGACGATGCCGACCAGCACCTCGCGTGCGATCAGACCCCAGCCGAACCAGGGAGGCACGACCCCGACGATCAGCCCACCGAACAGGGCCGAGGCGATCATCAGGCGGTCGGCCACCGGGTCCAGGATCTTGCCCACCTCGCTGACCTGGCTCAATCTGCGCGCCAGGTAGCCGTCGACCCAGTCGGTCCAACCAACGACGAACACCAGCCACGCCGCCAAGGCCACATCCTCCTTCCCCAGGAGCACCCACCAGAAGACGGGGATGGCGAGTAGACGGACGAAAGAGACCAGATTGGGAACGGTGAGGATGCGTTTGCTGGCTGCGGCCTCGGTCACCTCGCGCAGGCTAACCGTCTCGGGCTATGACACAGGGTGCAGGTCGGCCAGCCCGCCGAGACGGCCCTGGATGCCGCCGAGCACGGCATGCTGGTCGAACCTGACCCGGTCCGATCGGTAGCCCTCGACGATGTCGGGGTGGTAGAGGACCAGGTAGGGAAGATCCCGGGCCAGGGTCTGCTCCATGCCCCAGAGGGCCGCCTTGGCCTCCACCAGACCGGTGGCCTCTTCGTATCGGGCCAGTTGGGCCCCGAACTCGGGATCGGAGTAACCGGTCGAATTGGCAGCACCGTCCGTGGCGAAGAGCCACCGGTAGTAGTCGGGGAGGACCGGGTTGCCCAGGGTCCAGCCGAGCAGGTACATGTCGTATTGCCGCGCTCCCGCTGCGTCTTCGGCAAAGGCCAGGTCGACCACGGTGTCGAAGTCGGTTACCACCGGACGCACGTCGAACCCGATCAGCTCCAGGGTGGTCTCGATGCGCGAGGTGTAATCGGGCCGAGCCGGGTCGTACTCGTCGCCCGGGGTCAGGATGGTGAGGGGAGCCGGTGTTTGGCCGTCGATGGTCAATCCGATGCCCGGGCTCAATGCCCCGTCGACAACCGCCGGCGGGGTGGACCAGGCGTAACCGGCCTCTTGGAGCGAGGACATGGCGGCTTCCAACCGGCCGTTCAGGTCCCGGCTGTAGGGCTCGGCGATGGAAGATGCCTGTTCCTCGTCGAACCACGAGAGATTGGCCGATGAGAGCATGGTGTAGGCCGCCTCCGCCTCGGGGAGGAGAGACTCGGTGACGGCCTCCCGATCGAGGAGGAGGGCGAGACTCTGGCGAAAGGCGGGCTCCGACATGGGGGCCCGGGTCAGATTGAACCCGAGATATCGCACCGAGTTGGCCGGGCTTCGCTCGATGCTGACCTCGGCGGTGTCGCCGAGGGCGGACACACTCTCCTCGGAGAGGCCGTTGGGGTTGAGGATGGTGTCGATCTCCCCGGTCTCCAGCGCCGACACCGCGGCCGCCTCGTCGCTGAACACCGTGTAGACGATCCCATCGACGCTGGCCCCCGGATAGCCCGGGTTGGCCGCGGTCTCGATCCGGCCCTCGGTGACGCTCACGATGCGGAGCGGGCCACCCGAGACATCCTCGGCACCGTCGAGCCCATAGAGCTCACGGTCGTTGTCGATGTCGGCGGTGAGGGGGGCCCAGATGTGGGCGGGCATGATCGGGGCCAGACCGATCCGGTGAGGCCAGATCCCGAGACTTGGCCGCTCGGAGAGCTCGATTGTCAGCTCTGTCGCCGACTCGGCCACGATTGCCTCGATCTCGGCGGGGTAGGCGTCGGTCCAGCCCCCTCCGAGACCGAGGGCTCGCACCGTCTCGAAGGTGTAGACGACATCGGCCGAGGTCACGGTCTCGCCATCGGACCAGGCGAATTCATCTTCGAGCTCGACACGCACTATCCACCCGTCTTGGTCCTTGGTGGGCGGGGGCGGGGTCTGCTCGGCCGCCAATTCCGGGACCAACTCGTTGCTCGCCGAGTCGATCCCGTAGAGGGCAGGCTTCGTGGGACCGAGCACGTAGGCGTTCCAGGCCGTGGGCTGGTCACCGATGTACTCCCAGAAGTTGGTGGTCGACACCCCGGCGAGGAGACCGACCCGATATTGGAACGGCTGGTCGCCCGCAGCATCCAACTGCTCCGGCCTCGTGTCCTCGGGTACGACGAGCTCGGTGGGCACTTCCTCGTCGGGCCCGATCTGGGCCACGGCGACAATGGCGATGCCGAGCAGCACCGCCGTGGCCCCAATGGTTCTGAATGTGCTATCCCGCAATGATTTGACCTCACTGACCAGATCGGCAGGTCCGGCGGGTGGCTTAACCGCCTATGAGGGCGGCACAAATTTTCCAAGAATTGGCTCAAGTTCTGTGGCGCCAAATGCCGAAGACCCAGATGAGCGCTCTGTGTGAAGCGGGGGAAATACCTATGGGAGGGGTCATGGCTTGCCAGGAAGCGCCGCTGCACCTGGTCGTAACGATTCAGGACGGGCTGATCGACGACGACATGGGTCTGGGAGCGGCCGTCATCGTCGAAGTGGCGGAACATCGGAGAGACTCGGAAGGCTGGCCTGCGCTGATGGTCGGGGCCCTCGTTGTGGGCCCGGAAATGCCGGCCGGTGTGCCCGCAGTCTGGGCTGCCGGTGAGGCGGGAGCCCGAATCCACCCTGTTGACGGTGCAGCCCGGGAGTATTGGGTTGGCCAATCCCCCACCGACGACGCTCTGCCCCGCTATCCCGAGGCGGAGGAGGCACGACGTTGTCTCCCCGCCCACGAATAGGCCGTTCCTCCTCTGCAGGGGGCCCGGCTACGATGACCATTCGACAACTCGGGCTGTGGCGCAGCTTGGTTAGCGCGCTTGACTGGGGGTCAAGAGGTCGGGAGTTCAAATCTCCCCAGCCCGACCAACCGGGCTGGCCCCGGGGTCTAGATTCTCTCGCCACTGTGAGGAAGCACCCCGACGATCAGCCGGCCGGCTCTCCCGCCGCCGGTCGGCGTGGCAGGCCCAATATCGCCTTCTGTGACTGATGTGACCCCCGACCTCACGTTGAAAGGCGGCATCGTGGTGTCGCCCGACGGACGGCGCTCTGCCGATCTCGCCATCATCGACGGTCGGGTCGTCGCTGTCGGTGATCTCGAAGCCGCCGGGACCGTGATCGACGCCTCGGGGCTTCTGGTCCTGCCCGGGATGGTGGACACCCACGTCCATCTCATGGATCCGGGGCCGACCGAACGCGAGGACTTCCCCACCGGGACCAGGGCCGCCTCCGCCCGTGGCGTGACCACCATCGTCGAGCACACCCATACCCACCCCGTCCGCACCCTGGAGGATCTGGCCGAGAAGAGGTCACATCTGGACGGGAGGGCCAACGTCGACTACGGGCTCGCCGCCCATCTGTGGCCCGAGGACATCTCGGGGATGGCGGCCATGTGGGAGGCGGGTGTGGCCTTCTTCAAGCTGTTCACCTGCACCACCCATGGGGTGCCCGGGCTGGACGCCGGCGACGTCGCCTCCGCCCTGGGCAGCCTCGCCGGGTTCGCGGGCCGGGCACTGATTCACTGCGAGGACGAGTCGCTCACCTTGCAGGCAGAGAGGGCGCTAAGGGAGCAGGGGCGTGTCGATCCGGGGCTCCTCACCGAGTGGCGCTCACGCGAGGCGGAGCTGGTTGCGATAGCCACAGTCGCGGTCCTGGCCGGATCGAGCGGCGCCTCGGTCATCGTGGCCCATGTCTCCAACCCGGTCGGGGCAGAAATCGTGTCCATGGCCCGCCGGCATGGGGCGGATTTGGTCGCCGAGGCCTGTCCTCAGTACTTCGCCCTCGACGAGAGTGAAGTGGTCGACCACGGCACCCTGCGCAAGTTCACTCCCCCGGCCCGGATTCGCACCGATGCCGACCGCGACGCCATGTGGGCCGCCCTGAGAACGGGCGAGTTCTCACACATTTCGACCGACCATGCCCCTGCGACTCTGCCTCAGAAATCCGAGGGCGACATCTGGTCGGCACCATTCGGGCTGCCCGGCCTCGACACCACGCTCCCCTTCTTTCTCGACGCCGCCCTGAGCGGCAAGATCGACCTCGAGGACGTGGTCCGTCTCTACGCAGCCGCTCCTGCCAAGCGCTACGGCCTGTCGCCGAGGAAGGGCTCGCTCGAGGTCGGGTCCGATGCCGACTTCGTCCTCGTCGACCCCGGCGGCCGCTGGGAGGTCCGCGACGAGGAAATCGTGTCCAAAGCCGGCTGGAGCCCCTACACCGGCCGGGTCTTCCAGGGCTCGATCGTGGCCACCTACCTGCGGGGTCGGCTCGTCGCCGAGAGCGGTCGGGCATTGGACGAGCGAACCGGGCGCTTCCTCCCCGGCGCAGGGGCCCAACCCGATTAACCGGCGGAATCAATCGAAGATCGAGGTCTCGGCCCGGTCGGCGCCACGGAAGGGTGCGATCCCTCCCCCACCGGCAGCGACCCGGTTGTGAAGACGGCGAGCTCCTCGGTGGGGACGATGTAGGGCGCCCCGCGCATGGCCCACACCATCACCAAGGACTTGTTCACGCTGAGCGCCTCCCGAAGCTGGGCCGGGGTTACATCTCGGACGCGAGCGTGCAACGAGATGCCTGCCGTTCCCAGGGCGGTTTCCTGAATGCCCGCGGTGCCCGCGGCTTCCGCCAAGGAGCCGGCCGCAATACGTCGGTCGAGGTGATGACGGGCGGTGCGGAAATGGAGGATTCGAGCCGGGTCGACATCGACCACGTTTCCATCGTACCGGCGGCCCGTTCGATCCAATCGTGGGACAGAGCCCGTTTACGATCCTCACATGACGCAATCCGGTGCTCCAGGGTTGATCTCCAGCGCGAGCATCTTCAAGGGCAGGGTGGTCGACCTCTCGGTGGACCGGGTACTGCTCCCCAACGGGAACGAGACCGATCTCGAGATGATCCGTCATCCCGGGGCCGCGGTCGCTCTCCCCATCGAAACGGGTGACGACGGGGTCGAGTACGCAATCCTGGTCCGGCAATACCGATATGCAGCCGGCGGCTGGCTGCTCGAGGTACCCGGTGGCAAGCTCGACGGCGCCGAAGATCCTGAGGTCTGCGCCAGACGCGAGCTCGAGGAAGAGGTCGGGCTGAGCGCCGGCGAGCTGGTCGGGCTCGGCTCCGTCTTCACCACTCCCGGGTTCACCGACGAGCGAATCTGGCTGTTCCTGGCCCGGGCCCTCACCCCGGTCGATGGTGGCCACTCACTCGAGGTCGACGAGATCCTCGACGTGGAGCGTGTCCCACTGCAAGAGGCGGTGAGGCTGGCCGTCGATGGCGAGATCACCGACGCCAAGACCGTCGCGACACTGCTCCGCTCCGCCGCCCATCTCGGGATCTGAGCAGCCGGGAAATTCTCAAAAATCCTCGGATCAAGGGGGTTGTTCTCGTCCTAGCCAACCTGTAGCGTCGAACATATGTTCGCTACCAAGCCATCGATCTGGGACTCTCTCGACTTCGGGTCGCCCGAGGCCATCGAGGCCGATGAGTTGCGGGCGTCGCTTCTCGCCGACGAGGCGGAGGTCTCCCGGATCAGGGCGCGTCAGATCGAGCGTCTCCGCCGGGCCGATCGTCTTCAGATGGACACCGCCGATGGGGCTAGGACCATGTCCGACTGGGTGGTGGCCAACCTCGACGTGTCTCCGCAGACGGCGAAACGAATCATGCGTGTCGCTCGTAGCCATCAACCCGACATCGAGGCCAGGATGACCGAGGGAGAGTTCGGTCTCGACCGTGCCGCATTCCTCTGTCGGATTCGTGACCTGGACGGGCCGGAGGACGTGATCACCAACTCCAACTCGTACAGTCTCGGTCATCTCTACGGGCTGATCGACCGGCTGCGTAAGCTCGATTCCCTCACCGAGCAGATGTCCTTTGAAGAGCGGTACATGGTGCTCCAACCTTCCCTCGACCAGTGTTCGGGAAAGTTCTGGGGCCAGACTCAGGGTGTCGGCTGGCAGACCATCGAGAAGGCCCTCATCGACCGGGAGGGCCGGCTGCCATCTCTCCCCGACCAGACCCAGGGTCAACGTCGGGTCGACGCCCTCGCCTCCCTCTGCATGGACTCCCTGACCGCCACCGGCAACGGGTCGGACAACGGGCGGGCCGTCACCGTGGCCGAGATCTTCGTCGACGCTTCCCTGGCCGCACCCAGCTTCGGTGAGGCCGGGGTCACCCTCGCCTCAGGGCCACGGGTCGGACCCAACACCCTTTCCGAGATCCTCTGCACCGGGAAGGCCCGGGTCATCGTCTGCGGCGACGACGGCCGACCAATCGGCGTCTCCGACCTCGGGGAGTGCATCCCGCCCGCCGTCCGCAGCTTCGTCCTCCATCGTGACCAGGGTCGGTGCCAGATCGACGGCTGCAACAGCCGCTACCGCATTCAGCCCCACCACATCAGACATCGGGGCGACGGAGGCGACCACGACCCGGACAATCTCATCAGCCTCTGTTGGTACCACCATCACGTGGCGATTCATCAGATGGGGATGAGGATCGACCCGGAGAGCCCAGCCCATCGGCGGCGGCTCACCGGCCCCTACCCCCATGGCCCGCCCCGACCAATCTCTGCCTAGGTGAGTCTCTCCACCAACCAGACGATCCCCTGGATCAGCCTCCATCCCAGATATATCACGGTCAGGGCAATCATCAGCTTGAAGCTGAACGGCGCCCTGACCTCGTCCTGCCCTTCTTGCTCCTCCCCACCCGGGAGATGCTCCTCGCTCATCGCCGCTCTCCGGCCCGGGCCACGATGTGCACCGGGTTGCCTGTGAAGTCGGCCTCCTCCCGTAGCCGGTTCTCCAGGAACCGCAGATAGTCGTCGCCCAGGGTGCCCCCGGATAGGAAGAGCACGAACGTGGGCGGCGCCGTTCCCGCCTGCACCACGTAGTGGATCTTGGGGCGACGGCCCTTCCTCACCGGCGGGGGATGGGCCGCCGCCCACTGCCGGACCGCCCGATTGAGCTGACCGGTGGGGAGCCGGGTGCCACGGGCGTCGAGGACGGCCTCGATGGCGGCAGGGAGCCGCTTGACTCGAGCCCCGGTCCTGGCCGCCATCCGCAGCACCGGCGCCCAGCCGACGAAGCCGAAGCGGTCCGGAAGAGACCGCTCGGTCAGCTCCCTCTGCTCCTCGTCGAGGGCGTCCCACTTGTTGAGCACGATGACCAGCCCCACCCCGGCCTCTACCACCTCGCGGGCGATCCGCTGGTCCTGATGGGTGACCCCTTCGGTGGCATCGACCAGCAGGATGGCGACGTCGGCGGTCTCCAGGGCTTCACGGGCCCGGATCACGGCGTAGAAGTCGGCGTCCTCGCTGATCTGTGGCGTGCGGCGGATACCGGCGGTGTCGACGAGCCGGTACCGCCTCCCGTCGAGCTCGACGTCGACATCGATCGGGTCCCTGGTAGTGCCGGGCATCTCGGAGACGATCACGCGCTGCTCGCCGACCAGCTCGTTGAGCAGTGTCGACTTGCCCACATTGGGGCGACCGACGATCGCCACCCGGGGGATGTCGTCCTTGCGCTCCACCTCGGTCGGCTCGGGGAGGCGGGAGACCACCGCGTCGAGCAACTCCCCCACTCCCCTCCCGTGATATGCGCTGATGGGGTACGGCTCGCCCAGGCCCAGACCCCAGAACCGGTCGAGGTTCCCCTCGAGACCGGCGTTGTCGATCTTGTTGGCGGCCAGCACCATCGGGACTCTGGCCGCCCTCAACACCGAGATGAACCCTGTGTCGTCGTCGCTGAGCTCGGTGGTGCCGTCGACCACGAAGACCACGACATCGGCCCCGGAGACGGCCGCCTCGGCCTGCTCCCTCATCGAGACGGTCAGGTCACCCGACGGCTTCATCTCCCAGCCACCGGTGTCGACCAACACGAATCGGCGCCCCGCCCAATCGGCGTCGAACTCACGACGGTCCCTGGTAACCCCGGACAGCTCCTCGACCACCGCCGATCTCGACCCGATCACACGATTGACCAGGGTCGACTTGCCCACGTTGGGGCGACCCACGACTGCGACGACCGGAAGTGTGCTCACTGGGGGCTCCTGGGGGCATTCTGCCCGGCCGGCCGGAGGTCAGGCGCTGATCACGTCGAGGGCCTCGGTGGCAGTCCACTCCCGGTCCCTCTCCAGCCGTCCCTCCATGCCAGGTCGACGCGCCGTCACCCCGGCCTCGACCAAGGTCTGTAGCGTGGTGACGAAGGCACGGAGCTGGGGCGGCAGCGGGAAGTACTCCTGCTCCTCAATTGCCGACCACAGCTCGAAGCCCGTCGACGGGGCGAGACGGTCGATCACCTCCTGCACCAGATGATCGGGCGCCGAGGCCCCGGCGGTGAGCCCGACCGTGGCCACTCCTTCGAGCCAGGCGTCCTCGATGTCGGCGGCGGAGTCGATGCGATGGGCGGTCACCCCGTTCTCCCGGGCGACACGGACCAGTGCCTGGGTGTTCGAGGAGTTGTGCGAGCCGACCACGAGCACCAGGTCGCATTCGTCGGCGAGCTGCTTGACGGCTTCCTGGCGGTTGGTGGTGGCATAGCACAGGTCGGACTTGCGGGACATCTGGAGATCGGGGAAGCGGAGCTGGGCGTCGTCCATCACCGCCATCCACTCATGCACCCCAAGGGTGGTCTGGGCGAGCAGAGCCACCTTTCCCGGGTCGGCCGGCTGGTACTCGCCGAGACCGGTCTCGGGCTCGACCAGCCTGATCGCCGATGGCGCCTCGGCGACGGTGCCCACGGCTTCGTCGTGGCCCTGATGACCGACGTAGATGATGTCGAAGCCGTCACGCGCCATGCGCTTGACCTCGTGGTGGACCTTGGTGACGAGCGGGCAGACCGCATCGATCACCACCGCCGCCCGGGCTCCGGCCCCGGCCACCACCTCGGGCGCCGAGCCGTGCGCCGACAGCATCACTGGCGCCCCTTCCGGGACCTGGGAGATGTCGTTGACGAACACGACTCCGACCCCTTCGAACGCCTTGACCACCCACTCGTTGTGGACGATCTGGTGGTAGCAGTAGACAGGGCCGTCGAAGATCCGGGTCATCCAGGTCAGGGCCTTGATCGCCATCTCCACCCCGGCACAGAAGCCGCGGGGCTCGGCGACGAGAACCCTCTCCACAGTCATGGTGTCATGGTAGGGCGGGCCCGAATCCAACCTCCTGCGGCCCATGGCGGGCCTGCGTCAGTCGGCCGGCTGTGGGGCCAGCCCCACGACCAGATCCACCACCTCGTCAATCTCCATGTCGGAGGTGTCGATTACCACCGCCTCGTGGGGAACGATGAGTGGGGAGGCCAGACGGGCCGAGTCGCGCCTGTCCCGGTCAAGGAGCTCGTCGAGGACTGCGCCATACTCCTGCCCGGTCTGATCGGCTCGTCGTCGTGCCCTGACCTCGGGTCTGGCATCAAGAAAGACCCTCACGGTGGCGTCGGGGAACACGACCGAGCCGATGTCACGCCCCTCGACCACCGCCCGGTTGTCGTGGCGGGCCACCCATTCCCGCTGATAGACGACGAGGAGCCCCCGCACCTCGGGGTGGATCGATACCCGCGACGAGGCGTCGGTGGCCGCCTGGCCCCGGATCTCGTCGGAGACATCGAGACCGTCCATGATCATGCGGCCATCCACCTGATCGAGGTCGAGATCGGCCACCACGTCCGCTACGGCCGCGTGTTCGTCGAGGTCGACCCCGGCCCGCAAGGCGGCGAGACCGGCTGCCCGATAGAAGGCACCTGTGTCCAGGCGGGGGATCCCGAGACGCTCTGCCACTGCCTTGCTCACGGTGCTCTTGCCGGTGCCGGCCGGCCCGTCGATGGTCACGATGAGGTCGGTCACGGAGCGGGAGCCTATCGGGGCGAGGCGGAGAAGGGACCCGATCCCTGAGGGTGTCCTTATGGGGGTATTCGGACAATGGGGCTTGTGGGACCGGGTTGGCCCTCTCCGCTCCAGTCAACCTAGCGCGGTGTCGGCTCGCCGCGTCGTCTCATCACGGGTCGGGCTCGGCGAGACCCTCGATCATGTCCCAATACCCGGGCCAGGTCTTGCCCACCACCCCGGGGTCGGCGATCTCCATCCCGGGCACGGCCAGCCCGACGAGGGCGAAGGACATGGCCAGCCGATGGTCGCCGTGAGTGTCGATCCGGGCCGGGCCCACGGTGGCCGGGTCGATCAGCAGATCGTTGCCGTCGATCCGAGCCCCGCTGCCGAGCCGGGCGATCTCGGCGGCGACAGCGGTCAAACGGTCGGACTCCTTGAAACGAAGCGAGCCCAGCCCTCGGAGCCTGCTGGGACCATCGGCGAAGAGACAGGCCACGGCAATGGCAAGCGCCCCATCAGGTGCGTCGGAGAGATCGACATCGACTGGCTGGAGGGACCTGTCCCGGGCATCGACCGTGGTGGTGTCCTCCGTCTGCTCCAGAACACACCCCATCGTCTCCAGGACCCGGGCAATGTCCATGTCGGGCTGGAGGGATCCCGATCCGAGACCTTCCACCCGGACCCGGCCCCCGGTGATGGCGGCGGCCACCATCGGGTAGACGGCGGCGGAGGCATCAGGCTCGATGGCCAAGTCAGTGGCGGTGTAGCCGGTGGGCTCGACCCGGTACACCCCCCCAGTCTCTTCCACATGACCGCCGAAGGCCCTCATCGTGTCGATGGTGACGTCCAGATATCTGCGCGACCCCTCGAGACCTGCGGGGATGATGGTCAACTCGTCGGTGGCGAGAGGGGCGACGAGAAGCAGGGCGGTGACGAACTGGGTGGTCTCCCCCGAATCTACTGCCACGCTCCCGCCGGGCAGTGCTCCCCGCCCAGCCACCGTCACCGGCAGGCCGCCGTTGGTGGCCGATACCTCGACGTCGAGCTGGTTCAAGGCATGGACCAGACCGTTCATCGGGCGCTGGGGAAGCCGGTCCCGCCCGACGATGGTCGTCGAACCGGCGACCAGAGAGCCCACGGCGATCATGGCTCGGGCAGTCAGACCGGAGGCCCCGGCGTCGATCGGCCGAAGCGGGGTTCGGAGATGGCCACCCGTGCCGGTCACGACCCAGGCGTCGTCACCGTTCTCGATCTCGACTCCAAGCTGTTCCAGGGCCTGTCGGGCGAAGCGGGTGTCCTCCGCATCGAGGGGGAGATCCAGCCGTGACCCGTCTTCGGCTAGCGCCGACACCACCAGGGCCCGAATCGTCTGCGACTTCGACCCTGGCGGCCTGACCACGGCGTCGAGGGGCACAGAGAGCGGGGAGACCACCCTGACGCCGCTCATGGGAGACCCGGGGAGCCAGAGGCGAGCAGGTCACGGATCTCGGCAGCGGAGAGCCGGCGGGACTGGCCCGGTTTCAGCGAGCGGTCGGCAATGGGCCCGATCGCCGTCCTGACCAGTCTCGTCACTTCGAATCCCATGGCTTCGAACATGCGACGCACCTCACGGTTGCGGCCCTCCCCCATCGTGAGCTCCACCATGGTCTCGGCACCCTGGCGGCCGACGATGGAGGCCGTCAGGGCACGGGCCGGGCCATCGTCCAGATCGATCCCGGCGGTGATACTGCGAAGGTCGGTCTTGCTCGGGTTCCCCTTCACCAGCGCCAGGTATCTCTTGACGATCCCATAGCGGGGATGGGTCACCCGGTCGGCCAGGTTCCCATCGTTGGTCAGCAGGATCAGCCCCTCCGAGTCGTAGTCGAGACGGCCGACGGGGTAGAGCCGGGCATCGGCGGCGACCAGGTCGACAACGGTCTGTCTGCCTTCGGGATCGGAGGCCGAGGATATGACACCGCTCGGCTTGTAGAGGAGATGGGTCTCCATCTCCGGGTTCACCGGTATCGGGATGCCGTCGAGCGTCACCTGCCGGGAGCTCACATCCACCCTGTCCCCCATGACCGCCGTTGTCCCGTCGATCGCCACCCGACCACGACGGATGGCCTCCTCCGCCGCACGACGGGACATCAGCCCGGCGTCGGCGATGGCTTTCTGGACGCGGATGGCCTCCGCCATCTGGTCACGTGGTCCCGGGGCGGAGTGTCTCCTCGAGGGAATCGACGGTCTCGGCCGGAGGAACGTGGTCGGCCAGTGGCGGGAGATCGGCGAGCGAGCCCAGCCCCATCTTCTCCAGGAAGAGGTCGGTAGTGACGTACACCGCCGGGTTCCCTGGGATGTTGAGACGTTCCTTCTCCTCCACCAGGCCCAATCGCTCCAGGGTGCGCACGGCCGAGTCGGAGTCGACGCCCCGGATCTCCGTTATCTGGCTTCGGGCGACCGGCTGGCGGTAGGCAATGACCGACAGGGTCTCCAGTGCGGCCGGAGACAGCTTGCGGGCCGTGGCCGAGCTGGAGAACCGCTCGAGGAACGGGTAGGCATCGGGATGGGAGTAGAGCCTCCACCCTCCGGCCACCTGTCTCAACACCAGACCGGAGCCTCGGTCTGCCAACTCCCGGTCGAGCTCCTCGAGCAGCTCTTCGACCCTCTTCCTGGGCAGCTCGAGGACCTCGGCCAGCTCACCAAGCGGCACGGGCGTCTCGGTGACGAAGAGGACGGCTTCCACCGCCGCCACCTCCTTCATGACGCCCACTCCGAGGTGAGGTCGATGCTCCCCCGGCCAGTGTGCCGCACCCGGATCTCGGCCAGCCAGTCCTCCTGCGAGACCTCGATGAGACCCCAGCGGGCCAGTTCGAGCAGGGCGAGGAAGTAGGCGGCCACCTCGACCGGCCTGGTGCAATGCTCGGTGAGATCCTCGAAGCTCGACATGGCCAACTCGGCCACGCGGGCCCTGATCTCATCGATGGCTGCTTCGACCGACGGCAGGTCGAGGTCGAGATGGTCGAGGTCGGGCTCGGCGCCCTCCCGGGAGAAGACACGGAAGGCCAGACCGGACAACCCGTATGAGTCGATAGGCATTACCAGGTCGGCAGGCCGGGTGGCGACGGGATGATCCACGCCGCTCACCCGGGGCACGAACCGGTTCGCCTCCTGGAGCCGGCGATGGAGCACGGCGGCGACGTCCTTGAAGGTGACACACACCAGGAGCCGGGAGAGCAAACGGTCCCGCTCCTCGAGCAAGGCCAGCTCCTCGTCCAGATCGAGCTCCCCCCGGGCCGGAAGAAGCGACTGCGCCTTGAGCTGGATCAGGGTGGCGGCGATCAGCAGGAACTCGGAGGTGACCTCGAGGTCGAGCTCCTTCATCTCGTCGAGAAAGGAGACGTACTCCCCGACCACCCCGGTCAGCCCCACCGCGGTCACCTCGACCTGGTGCTTGGTGATCAGCTGGAGGAGCAGGTCCAGAGGCCCCTCGAAGACCGTGGTCTTGACGTGGAAGGTCATGAGGTCAGGATATTCGGGCCCTGACCCTGCTTCCCGCCTTTGCCGGCTCATCGGCCAGCTGGAGCAGGTCCCAGACCGTGGGGGCGATGCCGGGCGGTCTCTGCCCGTGGTGATGGCGGGCGAACTCGACGACCAGCGGCTCGCATCCCAAGGCCTCCAGCTCCCTGGCGGCCGTCTCACCGTGGTCCCGATAGAGCCTCCCTCTCCGGGTGAGGGGGAGGCGGAGACGGATCGACATCGTGGTCAGGCTCCGTCCCACCACACCGAGGCCGGCATGTCTCTTCCCGATGTCGTGGAGGAGCGCGGCCCGAACCAGGGAGTGGTCCGCCTCCCCCGAGGCCACCACCACCACGGCGGCGTCGTAGCCGTGCCGCTGATCAGGGTCTGGTTGTGAGAAGAACACAAGGGCCGGACCGTGGCTCAGCCAGCTCTCCACCGCGGCGACCTCGGCGGCGTCCAGGGGCTCGGAGAACAGCACGTCGAAGAAACGACGGGTCAGATGGCCGAGCGAGCCCGGCACTATTGGCGTGCTGCCCGGGTCTTGCAGTCAATGCAGAGGACGGCGGCCGGCCGCGCCTCGAGCCGGGCCACCGGGATCTCCTGGCCGCAGTGCTCACAGGTGCCATAGGTCCCGTCCTCGATGTGGCCGAGGGCCCGATCGACGTTGGCCAACTGGGCCTTCAGGGACTCGACCACCCCCAGGACCTCTGTCCTCTCGGCTGTGACGGCGGCGGCGTCGGCGAAACTCCCCCCGAAGTCGATATCGGAGCGGAGGTCACCTGTTTCGGCCGCGCCGAGCTCGCTCAGCTGGTGGACGAGATGGTCGCGCTCCTCACGGAGCGCCTTCTCGGCACCGGCGATGTCGAACGTCGTCATCTGCTCCTCGGGTGGGACTGGGTGTAGATCTCCACGAGATGGACAGGACTGACCTTCGTGTAGATCTGGGTTGTCGAGATCGTAGCGTGACCCAGGATCTCTTGTACCGTTCGCAGGTCGGCGCCCGCCTCCACCATGTGGGTCGCCGCCGAGTGCCGGAGCACGTGTGGGGAGACTTTCTCCCCGGCGATCCCTGCTCTCCTGGCATTGGCCTTGACGACTTCGAACACGCCCTGCCGGCTCAAACGACGCCCTCTCAGATTGAGGAACAAGGGATCGCCTCGTTGGACGCGATGGAGCAGGCTCATCCGATCCGGGAGCCAGCGGGAGATGGCGGTGACCGCCTTGCCCCCGATCGGGACCAGGCGTTGTCTTGCCCCTTTGCCGGTGACCATGACCACCCGGTCCTCCAGGTCGACCCTGCTCAAGTCCACCCCCACCGCCTCCGACACCCTGGTCCCGCTGGCGTAGAGGAACTCGAGCAGGGCGGAGTCACGTCGCCCCTTGATCGTCGACAGGTCGGGGCTCTCGACCAGATGTATCGCTTCGTCGATGCTGAGCGCCTTGGGAAAGGGGCCGGGGCGACGTGGAGACTCGAGAAGGAGGGTGGGGTCGGTGGCACGGATGCCCTCGACGACGAGAAAACGGTGCAGGCCCCGGATCGCAGCCATCTTCCGCCCCACCGTCGAAGATGCCAGCTCCCGACCCCTGAGATGCCCCACGTATCGCTCGACGGCGGCCTGGTCGGGCTCGGCTCCTTCCAGGAACTCCAGGTATTGGTCCAGATCCCGTCGGTAGGCGTGGATCGTGTTCGAGGAGAGACCCCGTTCCACGTCGAGGGCCAGCAGGTACTCCTCGACGCACTCCGGTAACGAGGGCGAGCCGGAGCTCAAACCGCGGCTAGGGCCTCACGTGGTGGGACATGGGCGATTCCGAGGCTCTCCGCCACCGCCGGGTGGCAGACCGCATCGCCGACCACGTTGATCCCCGCAGCCAGCTCGGGGTGGGCGTCGACGGCCCCGGAGACCCCCAGGGAGGCCAGGCTCACCGCATAACGGAGCGTGGCATTGGTCAGGGCATAGGTCGAGGTGTGGGGGACGGCGCCGGGGATGTTGCCCACGGCGTAGTGGACCACCTCGTGAGCCTGATACACCGGATCGGTGTGAGTCGTCTCACGAGAGGTCTCGAAACAGCCCCCCTGGTCGATGGCTACGTCGACCAGCACCGCCCCCCGCTTCATGCCGCGAACCATGTCCTCGGTGACGAGTTTGGGAGCGGAGGCCCCGGGGACCAGGACAGTCCCGATCACCAGATCGGCGGCGAGAACCTCCTCTTCCAGGGTCAGCTTGTTCGAGTGCAAGGTCCTGACCCGACCCTGGTAGAGGGAGTCGAGCATGCGCAGCTTGCTGATGTCCGTGTCGAGGACTACGACCTCCGCTTGCATCCCCACTGCGATCACGGCTGCATTCGAGCCCGCCATGCCGCCCCCGATCACCACCACCCTCCCCGACTTGACCCCGGTGACGCCGCCGAGAAGGACACCCCTGCCCCCCTCCGCCTTCTCCAGGAAGTAGGCGCCGACCTGGGTGGCCATTCGACCCGCGATCTCCGACATCGGGGCCAGCAACGGAAGTGAGCGGTCAGGGAGCTGCACCGTCTCGTATCCGATGGCCACCACGTCCTTCTGGAGCAGACCCGCTGCCAGCTCCGGGTAGGCGGCCAGATGCAGATAGGTGAAGAGGATCTGGCCCGGCCGCAACATCTCGATCTCGGTCTTCTGGGGCTCCTTGACCTTGAGGATCATCTCCGCCTCGGCGAACACGTCCGCCGCGGTGGGAACGATCGAGGCCCCCTGCGCCTCGAATTCCTCGTCCAGGATGGTCGACCCCTCGCCTGCGCCCTTCTCGACGAGAACGGTGTGACCCCGCTCGGTGAGCTCGCGCACCCCGACCGGTGTGAGCGCCACGCGGTGCTCTTCGGTCTTCACTTCCCTGGGAACACCCACGATCAAGACTCGTCCTCCCTGACGCTCGACTCGGTCATGGGCAGGGTATAGGCCCCCGGCAGGCTCTGCCTCACTCGACGGTCAGGTCAACCGTCTCGGGCAGCTCGATCGCCTCGGCCTTTCTCCGAGCCGCCGCACGGATAAGCCCGGTGAAGAGCGGGTGAGGCGTTTCGGGCCGGGATCGGAACTCGGGATGGGCCTGGGTGCCCACGAAGAACTGATGGTCGACGAGCTCGATGTACTCGACGAGGTTGTCGTCAGGCGAGAGCCCGGAGAGTCTCATCCCCGCCTTCTCCAGGTCCTTCCGATAGCGGTTGTTGACCTCCCACCGGTGACGGTGCCTCTCGTAGACCAACTCCTGGCCGTACAGCTTCCGGACCAATGAGCCCTCGGCCAATTTGGCCGCATAGAGGCCGAGACGCATCGTGCCGCCCTTGTCCTCGACGTCTTCCTGGCTGGCCATGAGGTCGATCACCGGATGCGGGGTCGAGGGGTCGAACTCGGTGCTGTTGGCGTCGGTGAGACCGAGCACGTTGCGCCCGAACTCGATCACCGAGGACTGAAGGCCAAGACAAAGGCCGAGCAGGGGGACATCGTTCTCCCTGGCGTACCGGATGGCCTGGATCTTGCCCTCGACCCCCCGATACCCGAACCCTCCCGGGATGACGATGCCGTCGAGGTCCTCGAGATAGGGGTCGGCCAGCAACCCGGTCAGCTCATCGCTTGGCACCCAGACCAGATCGAGTCGCAGACCCTGGCCGGCGGCGGCGTGACGAAGGGCCTCGGCAACCGAGAGATAGGCATCCCGGAGTCCCACGTATTTCCCGACGATCCCGATCCTCACACTCTCCGTGGCGGACAATGCCTTGTTCACCATCGCGCGCCAGGTGTCGAGGTTGGGCGGCCCGGTCACCAGCCCGAGTCGATCGCAGATGACGGCGTCCAGACCTCCGTCGTGCAAGATCAGCGGGACCTCGTAGATGTCCCGGGCGTCAGGGGCGGCGATCACGGCGCGTTGCTCGACATCGCAGAACAGGCTGATCTTCTTCCGCACCCCCTCGTCGATCTCCCGGTCGGAGCGCACGATGATCACGTCCGGGGAGATCCCCTTGCTGCGCAACTCGGCCACCGAGTGCTGGGTGGGCTTGGTTTTCAGCTCTTCTGAAGTGGCGATGTAAGGAACCAGGGTGACATGGACGAAGGCGACGTTCTCCCGCCCCACGTCGTTGCCGAACTGGCGGATCGCCTCGAGGAAGGGAAGGCTCTCGATGTCGCCTACCGTCCCACCCACCTCGGTTATCACGACATCGACGTCCTGTTCTCCCACCCGGCGGATCCGGTCTTTGATCTCGTTGGTGATGTGGGGGATCACCTGGACGGTGTCGCCCAGGTAGTCACCACGCCGCTCCTTCTGGATCACGGAGAGGTAGACCGACCCCGAGGTCACGTTCGATGTCCGCTTCAGGTTCTCCCCGGTGAACCGTTCGTAGTGACCCAGGTCGAGATCGGCCTCCCCCCCGTCGTCGGTGACGAACACCTCGCCGTGCTGGAACGGGTTCATGGTGCCCGGGTCCACGTTGATGTAGGGGTCGAGCTTCTGGTTGACGACACGCAGACCACGCGACTTGAGAAGACGGCCCAGCGAGGAAGCGGCTATCCCCTTGCCCAGACTCGAGACCACACCACCGGTGACGAAGACGAATCTGGTGGGAGTGGGTGGGCCGGCGGTCTCCTCAGCGGGCTCCGGAGTGGCCGATCCTGAGGTGAAAAGAGGCCCGTTCATGACGGGATGCCAATGTAGCACCGATCCGGCGCCAGACCAGCATCCTCAGGAGCGAGCCCCTTCCAGGAGCTCGGCGGCTGCCTCCCGGCCCCGATCGCTCTCAGGGAGGCCGGCGAGCATGCGGGACAACTCGGTGAGCCGGTCCTCCCCTTCCACCTTTCTCACCCGGGCCGAAGCTTCCGATCTCTCGATGACATAGTGGTCGTCGGCGTGTGCCGCCACCTGAGGGAGATGAGTGACACACAGCACCTGGAAGACGCCGGCAAGGTCTGCCAGCTTCCGGCCGAGGGCAAGAGCAGTGGCCCCGCCCACACCGGCGTCGACCTCGTCGAAGACCAGTGTGCCCGTGTCGCGTGATCGGGTGGCGAGACGCAGGGCGAGGACCAGTCTCGACAGCTCACCGCCGGAGGCCACCTCCGCTACCGCATTTTCCTCGAGTCGGTCGTCGGAGGCGAAGCGAAGCTCGATTCGATCGGCGCCGGACGGGCCGGGCTCGGTCGCCTCGATGACGAAGCGCAGCGCCGCCGAAGGGAGCCCGAGAGCCGCCAGATGGGCCCTCGCCTCGTCCTCGACCCGGCCGGTGGCCGCCTTTCGTGCCTCCCGCAGATCGGATCCGGCTCCAACCAGCTCGGCCTCGGTTGCTGCCAACTGAGCTTCGATGCTCGAGGCCTCACCCAACAGCTCCTCTAGCTGCGCAGCCCGACGGGCGGCGTCGACACCGAACTCGAGCACCTCATCGAGCGTCTTCCCATATTTTCGCTTCAGCTCGCCGAGAGCGGTCAATCGTTGCTCGATGAGCTCGAGGGCCTCGGGGTCCTCGCTCATCGACTCGGCCGCTTCTCGAACCGAGCGGAGGAGGTCCTGGCTCAACTCGCCGATGGCCTCGGCCTCGGATACCCGACCGGAGAAGCCTTCGTCGACAGCCGTCACCCGTCGGAGCCGCGAGACCACCTGGCCGGCGCTCTCGGCGATGGACTCGAGCTCCTCCCTGGCCAGACCGAGGCTTTCGCGGATCAGCTCGGCGTTGCGGAGACGGGCCGCCATCGACTCCATACGCCGGTCGTCGCCGAGCTCCAGGCCGGCAGACTCGATCTCCCCGGCCTGATAGCGGACGAGGTCCAGCTCCCGCTCCAGCCCCATGCGATCACCGCCGAGACGGCGCTGGTGGTCGAGGGCGGTCCGATGCCGGGCCCAGGCGTCCTCGTACCTCTCCCGCGCCTTTCTTCCCCGGTCGTCGAGCACCCCATCGACCAGCTGGAGCACGGAGTGACTGCGTCTGAGCAGCATCCGATCGTGCTGCCCGACGATCTCGACCAGACCGCCCAGTCGCTCTGCCAGGATCCCGGCAGCCACCAGGCTGCCGTCCAGATAAGCCCGGCTCTTCCCTTCACGAGGAACGACACGGGTGACCCCGAGCTCGGCTTCGCCATCGGCGAACAGACCCTCGGACACCGTCTCGTCACCGAAGGGCCCGACGACGCTCGACCTGGATTTCTCCCCGGTGAGCAGGCGAAGGGCGCCGAGGAGCATCGTCTTGCCCGCGCCTGTCTCCCCGGTGATGACGGTGAAGCCGGGCCCTGGGTCGATGGCGGCGTCCTCGAGGACCCCGAGATTCCGCACCCGGAGATAGGACAACATCAGCCGAGACCGAATTTCTCGGTGATGAGCCGGGAGAAGGGCCGGGGCCGGAACCGCACGAACCGAACCGGTCTCCGCCCCTGCTCGATGTCGACGGTCTGCCCTTCGCCGAGATGGCCCATGTCGATCTTGTCCACCGTCACCTTGACCGGGCGGTCCCGTCCCACCTCGATGGAGAGACGGGTGCTCGGGGGAAGGACGAGGGTGCGATCGAAGAGGGAATGTGCCGCCACCGGGGTCAGGATCAGGGCCCTCAGCACCGGGTCCATCAGCGGGCCCCGGGCCGAGAACGAGTAGGCGGTCGACCCTGTCGGGGTGGCGATGATCAGCCCGTCGGCCCGGTAGGTGAGGAAGTGTGCCCCGTCGACGGACACCTCGAGATGGATGAGACGCTGGCTGTCGACCTTCTCCACCACCACATCGTTCACGCCGGTAGCCGACTCCTGGTTCACCGTGGCGGTCACGGTCATCCTCTCCGCCAATTCGTAGTCGCCCCCCATCAGGCGGGCGACCACGTCATCCATCTCGTCGGGCTCCGCCTCGGCGAGGAACCCCATGGTCCCGAGGTTGAAGCCCAGGATGGGGACATCGTGGGCAATGGCCCGCTGGGCCGCCGCCAGCACCGTGCCGTCACCACCGACGGCGAGAACCAGGTCGGGCCGGACCGCCGGGTCATCGACGACCTCGCCTCCGGCGGAGACGATGGAGGCGCCCAGCTTCTCGGCGAAGATTCGGGCATTCTCCGGCCCGTGTCGCACCTCGAGGGAGAACTTCAAGAAGGCACCTCCAATTCGAGTCCGTCTTCGCCTTTGCGCAGCCAGAGTAGGTACTCGACGTTGCCGTCCCCTCCTTCTATCGGCGACCGAATCAGCCCGAAAGCGCCCAGCCCTGCGGCTGCGAGACACTCGATGACGTGTCGCACTGCCCGCTCCCTGACCGTCTGGTCGCGCACAACTCCCCCGCCTCCAACGTGGCCCTTGCCCGCTTCGAACTGCGGTTTGACCAAGAGAATCAGGTCCGCCCCGTCGTCGGCGGCGGCAGCGAGGTTGCCGGCGACGGTGCAGAGCGAGATGAAGGCGAGGTCGGCGACGATCACCGGGAAGGGAGCGCCGATCCGAGCCGGGTCCACGTGGCGGAAGTTGGTGCGCTCCATCGAGAGGACCCGCGGGTCGCCGAGCAGTGACTCGTGGAGCTGGGCCCGGCCCACGTCGAGGGCGGTCACCGATCCGGCTCCCCCCTCCAAGGCGGCCTCGGTGAAGCCGCCGGTCGAGGAGCCGACGTCGAGCACGTGCTTGCCGGCGAGATCGACCGGGAAGGTCTCCAGGGCGGCGAGCAGCTTCAAGGCGCCCCGGGAGACCCATCTCCGCTCGGCCGACATCAGTTCGATCGGGGTGTCGGCGGCGACCAGGGAGGCCGGTTTGGGGATGGGCACACCGCCCACCAGGACCTTCGACTCCGAGATGAGCCGTTGTGCCTCGGTGCGGCTGTGGACCAGCTCCCGCCGTACCAGCTCGGCGTCGAGACGGCGTCGGCTCAGGACGGCTCCGATTCCTCGAGGATCGAGGCGAGCAGATTGGCCAGGTCGGCTGCCGGCTCCGGGACTTCGGCGGGGTCGAGCTCCTCGAGACGGGTCAGGGCGGCCTCCAGCCTCTCGATCTGCTCTTCGGTGAGATCCATCGTCCGATTATCACCCAAACCGGCGAGGAAGGGCCAGATCTGCGTCATCAGCGGGTGGACGATCACGGCCCCCGGTCTGACCGGTAATGGCGAGAAAGGTCCATTCAGGCTCGCTGATGCGACAGCACCAGGTCGACCGCGGCCGCCAGGTCGGCAACGACGTGGTCGGCGCCGGCGGCTTGGTCGAGGGTGGTGACGCCGGTGAGGACCAGGATCGAGGTCCAGTCCGGTTCGGCCGCCGCCAGGGCGATGTCGGTGTCGACCCGATCGCCGATCACCCATGCCTCGCCGATGCCACGGGCCCGGAGCAGGGCGCGGATGGGGGGATGCGGCTTGCCTGCGATTTCCGGGTCGACACCGGTCGTCGCCTGCACGGCGGCGACCATCGAGCCGCCCCCGGGGAGCAGGCCGTGAGCCACCGGATAGGTCGGATCGGTGTTGGTGGCGATGAACCGGGCGCCGGCCCGCACGGCGTCTGCCGCACGGGTCAATCGTGCGTAGCTGAAATCCCAGTCGAGACCGACCAGGAGCGCCCTCGCCTCCTGCGGGTCGGTGGTGATGCCGATCCCCGCCTCGTCCAGGGCAGCGATGATCCCCTCGGAGCCGAGGACCATGACCGGGCCCTCGCCAGCATCGAGCATGTGCACCGCCGCCTCCGAAGAAGTGACGATCGAGCCGGGGTCGATGCCCACACCGGTCATCGCCGCGAGCCTCTCGGTCACCATGGCCGGTGTCTTGGTGCTGTTGTTGGTGGCGAAGTAGAGACTCACATCGGCGTCGAGGAGACGCCGAAGTGCCTTGTCGGAACCCGGAAGGGCCAGGTCGCCCCGATAGACGACGCCGTCGATGTCGCAGATGACGTTCATGGCTCGGCGAAGAACCGCTCCAGCACTCGTTCGTAGAGTCGGGTGGTGCGCTCGACCGACTCGGCCGACACCCTCTCGTCGTGCCCGTGGAACAGCGAGAGCATCTCGGAGAAGCCCATCCGGTCGTCGAAGAGGCCCACCCCGTAGCAGATGGTCCCCCGTGCCCGCCAGAATCGGCCGTCGGTGGCCACCGTCATCAATGTCGGGGCCAGATTGCGATGACCGTCCAACTCTTCCACCGCATCCGAGATGGCGTCCCACAGGGCGTTGCCGACCGGCGACACGGTGGCATCGCCATCCATGAACGGGATGATGTCGACGTTTCCGGCCGCACTGCCCATTGCCTTCCTCAGGTGGGAGTCGACGAACTCCCGGTCCATCCCGGGCAGCCCTCTTATGTCCAGCTCGGCGTGGGCACGGTCGGCGACGACATTCGTCTTGGTCCCCGCCTTGAGCACGGTCGAGGAGATGGTGAGATGGGTGACGGCATGGATGTAGCGGGCCAGAGCCGGGTCTTCGACGGCGATCCGGTCGATCTCATCGTCGAGTTGGTCGACGTCGGTGAGACGTCGCACCGTTTCCTCGTCGAGACCCAGATTGTGGACGAGTTCGAGCCATTCACCGGTGATGGCCGCCGGGGACGGGGAGGCCACGACTCCGGCCAAGGCAGTCACCAGCTTCTCCAGGGCGTTGTCAGTCCCATAAGGCGTCGATCCATGACCGGGCCTGCCCTTCGTCTCGAGCACCGACCAGTAGGCGCCTTTCTCCCCGATCGACACCGGGACGGCGCGATGATCGCCCACCTCGAGACCGGGATAGGCGACCTCGGTGAGGAGGTAATCGGCGCCGACCAGTCCCCATCGCTCCTCGACGAGCCGAGAGGCGCCCAGCCTGCCGCCGGTCTCCTCGTCGGCCACGGCGGCAAAGACGAGATCGCCGCGTGGTGTCTTCTCCCCGTTGAGATAGGGGCGAACCGCGCTGCTCATGGCGGCGGTCACGTTCAACATGTCCACCGCCCCCCGCCCGTAGACGAACCCGTCTTCGATCTCCGCGGCGAAAGGATCGACCGACCATCCCTCCGGATCGACCGGCACCACGTCCAGATGGGGCACCAGCGCCAGGGACGGCGCGTCGGGGTCGTAACCGGGCACGCGGTACACGAGCGACTGGCGACCCGGCTCCGGCTCGAACACTTCTCCCTCCACACCGAGGAAGTCGAGCAGCGTCCTCACCGAGCGCACCTCCTGACCGCTGTCGGCCGACCCGTCGTTGACGCACTGGTTGCGGATCAACTGCCGGAGAAGATCGACTGGGCCGGGGATCATCGAGCCCACCTTATGACCCGAGACGGGCGCGCAAGACCTCGATCAAGTCGTACATCGTGGTCGTGAGCGGGTACTCACCCGCCTCGTGCAATGAGACCCATTCGGCCCTATCGGCGTCATCACCCGCGGTCAAGTCGCCTCCGACCACCGACCCGAGGAAGTCGATGAGGACGAGGTGCCCATGCTCCGAGATGTGTTCGCCCGCCCAGATCAGGTCGCCGATCTCCACCTCGAGCCCGGTCTCCTCGGCGACTTCCCTGGCCGCCGCATCCTTCAGCCGCTCACCGTGGTCGACCTTCCCCCCGGGCACCGCCCAGAGGCCCTTGCCCGGCTCGCGGCCCCTCTGCACCAGGAGGATCCTGCCCCGGTCGACGATGGCCACGCCCACCCCGACCAGGGGGCGATCATCATTCGCGGTTGTCATCGTGATGCATGATGATGGCGCGAGCCGAGAAGCCTCCTGCCTCGAAGAAGTTCTTGGCGAGTCTGTGACCGGGCAGAACGTGGGCGTCGAACTTCGATATCCCCCGCTGACGCAGGAGATCCATGACCTGATCCCGCATCTCCTCGCCGAGGGCGATCTCCCTGGCCTCGGGCTCGACGTAGATGAGATGGATCGAGCCGATCCTCTCCCCACGGGCCTGGGGCAGGGTCTCCACCACCTGGGCGGAGATGAAACCGAACGGGTACCCGTCGATCTCGCCGAGAAGGACGATTGCCTCCTCGTTCGCCAAGAGTCGCCCGAACGATGATTCGACGGGCTCGGCAAGACCGTCGGCCAGGGGCCACATCGGGTGGAGCCCGGTCATCTCCCTCTCCAGACCCCGGTAGAGCCGCACCAGTGTCGGTACGTCCTCCGGTCCCGCCACCCGTGCGGTGACTCTCATCGCGTCCAGGACCGCAGGCCTCGCCACATGCGCTCCCAGCCCCACACGGTGACCAACCTCATCGCCTCGAGCACTATCCCCGCTCCCATCTTCGAAGTGCCCCGGGCCCGGTCGCGAAAGCTGATCGGAACCTCGACCACCATCATCCCCGACTGATGGGCTCTCATCGCCATCTCTACCTGAAAGGCATAACCCGACGCCTGGGCTTCCCGGTAGGGCAAGGCCCTGAGCGCCCCGGCCCGAAACGCCCGAAACCCGGCGGTCGCGTCGCGGATTGGTATGCCCAGCATCACGCGGGCGTAGAGGTTGCCCCCCTTCGAGATGAGACGACGGCCCAACGGCCATTCGGGTGTCGAGCCGCCTGGGACATAGCGGGACCCGATGGCGACATCGGCTCCATCGTCGACCGCCTCTATCAGACGAGGCAGGTCGGCCGGATCGTGGGAGAAGTCGGCATCCATCTCGACGATGATCTCGGCTCCCTGGTCCAACGCCCGGTCGAACCCGGCACCGTAGGCCGGCCCCAGGCCCTCTCTTCGCCTCCGATGGAGAACCGACATTCCCGGCTCGGCGGCGGCGAGACGGTCGGCCAGCTCACCGGTCCCGTCTGGCGAGGAGTCGTCGACCACCAGCAGGCGATAGCCCTGGTGGGTGACGGCTGCGGCGATGTGCGAGAGGTTCTCCCTCTCGTTGAAAGTTGGGATTACGACCGTTACCCGGTCAGTAGGCACAGTCTGCGCACAGCATCTTCTTGCGATTGGCGAGCTGGCTCGTCCTCTTCACCATGAAACAGGACTGACAGACGAATTCGTCCGAACGCTGGAGCTGGGCGTCGACATTCATGGTCAGCTCTTCACGTCTGATGGCGCGAAGCTCCTCCACCTCGTCGACGAGCAAGGCTTCCCCGGCCTCTTCGTCGAGCAGCTCGAGCTCTTCGCTCTCCAGCTCTTCGAGGGCCTCGGTCGTCTCCTCGTCGTGCTCCTCGTCGTCTTCCTCTTCCTCGGAGTCGTATTCCTCCTCGTCGCCTTCTTCCTCGAAGTCCTCCTCTACGAAGTCGGGTTCGACCTCGTCTTCGAGCTCTTCATCGAGCTCGGGGATGGCGTCCTCGTCGATGTCCTCGTCGGATAAGTCCTCGAGCTCGTCGTCCAACTCTTCGGTCAGCTCTTCAACTTGTTCTTTTGCCATCGTTCACTCGGTTCTGTGCCCCTTGGCGGAGCGGGAGTATAAGTCGACTTCACCTCAGATCTTGAGACTGATCGCGGCCGGGACAACACGACCCCTCACGGTCGTATTCCCGACCGGATCACCGTCACATTCGACCGGCCACGACGGCTCGGTTTCGATGGTGAACTCGGCAGCCGAGAGTCTTCGCACCGCCGGATCGGTTAGATGAGTCCCCTTGATGACCTTGGGCACCAGGGCCGGGGCATCGGTCTTGCGACAGTTGATCACCTGGACGTCGAGGACCCCGTCCACGAGGGTCGCCTTGGGGGCCACGTTCCACCCCCCGGCGAAGAACTGGGCATTGGCCAAGATCACCGCCAGGGCTTCGGTCTCGATGGTCCGGCGCTCCGTGGTTATCTTCACCTTCGCTTTGGGGAAGCGGGGCAGTCTCACCGCGAATGCCAGCGGGTAACGGGAGACGCCGAGGCGGCGCCAGATTCGTGTCGCAGTCTGCGCCGCGGCGGCACCAACCCCGGTCTGGGCCACGTTCACGAAGAAGCGAAGACCCCAATCACCTTCCAGCGTGGCGATATCGATGTCGTAGGTGTCACCGGTGGTGAGATGCCTGGCGGCCCGAGCCAGGTCCTGGGGAAGGCCAAAGGTTCGAAGCAGATCACAGCCGGTGCCCACCGGGAGCACACCCAGCACGGGGCGGGGATCGAGACCGAGCGGCATCAGCGCATTGACCGCCTGGTTCACGGTCCCGTCGCCTCCTACCACCGCAAAGTGCCCGGCCCCGGACCGGGCCGCCTCCTGGATGAGAACGGCCATCTCCTCCCCTGACCCGGGAACCACGATCTCGGCATCCAATCCGAGATCGGTGAGCACGTCACCTACCCGAGACGGATCGATCGGTGTTCGCCCCGCCGCCCGATTTACATAGACGTGCCATCGGGGCAACTAGCCGACCCCCTGGGCGGCCACCACCCCTCGATCGATGGTCTTGAGGGCGGCCACGGCATCCTCCCGAAGACCGGGAGCGCTGTCCCGGAGCTGGCGCATCAGGTCGACGAGCTGACGGGAGACCCGCACGAAATCGCCCGGTGCCATGCCCCGGGTCGACAGGTTGTCGAATTCCACGCCCGAGGCCCACTCGTGGGCCGGGACCCCGAATCCCGGGTCCGGCCTCCTGGTTGGGGCGAGACGGAGGGCGCGCTCCCGGTCGACGAGGTCTTTCCATATCCGCTCCAGCTCGTCCCAGCGCTCCGCCAGGGCGGCTGTCGGCCACTCGGCCAGGGAGGTGGTGTCGGTTCTCGGCTCATAGACGAACGCCGAGGTCAGCGCAGCCAGCTCGGCCGGCCCCAACTCGTGGAACAGCCCCTGCTCCAATGCCTCGGCGAGAAGGAGGTCCGACTCGTTGTAGATTCCCCGGAGCCGTTGGCCGCGTGGTGTCAGCTCCCATCCTCGTAGATAGTCGAGGTCCTCGAGAAGCCGACGAATCGCTCCGAACTCCTCGACCAGGCCATGACCGGAGCTGCGTCGGACCGAACGGAACTGCTCCAACCTTCGCCGGGTTCGTTGGGCCCGCCTCGCCGCAGCGAGATGACGGGAGGCGTCGGGGCACCCGGCCACAGGGTGGTCGATCACGGGATGTCTTCGTATCTCCTTGGTCGACTCCCTGGGCGGCATGCGGCGGAGAGTGCGGAGGAGGTCCTGCACGTAACGTCGGTCTTTGGGGCGAACCGGGAGCGGGACCTCCAGCTCGCCGGGGATGGTCGACCCGTCGACGATGTCCCGAAACCCGATCGTGGACACCCGGCCCGACGTAGCCAGGACGAGGTAGCGGGCCCCGCCGTCCTTGCGGGCCAGCCGTTTCAGGATCAGGTACCGGCCGTCACGTGAGCCCCCTTTGACGTCGATGACCTGGCCCGCCCCCAGGGTGGAGGAGATACGGTCGTCGGGTCGGCCCGGTGTCGCCGTCTCGACCAATGCCAGGTATTCCTCGACATCGCTGCGCTCGCAGCGTGCCGCCGCCGCCTCCTTCTCCAGGGTGTGCTCCAAAGCCTCGATCGTCGTCTCGGCGGAGTGTCTGTCCCCCTCTCGCTGAAAGGCGGCGAACGAGGCCTCCAGCAGTTCTTCGGCTCGGTCCTGGCGGTAGTTGGCGACCAGGTTGGCCGTCATGTTGTAGGTGGGTCGGAAGCTGGAGCGCAACGGGTGCGAGCCGATGGAGGCTATCTCGGTGACCGAATCGAAACGGACGAAGGGTGAGTGGAGCACGACGCCGTATCCCTCGACGTCGATCCCCCTCCGGCCCGCCCGCCCCGTGAGCTGGGTGTAGTCGCCCGGTCGCATCAGCTCGTGGGTCTCGCCGTTGAACTTGGAGAGGCTCTCGAGGACCACGGTCCGGGCCGGCATGTTGATGCCTAGGGCCAGGGTCTCGGTGGCGAAGACGACCTTGAGCAGGCCCAGCTCGAACAGCTCCTCGACGGTTTCCTTGAAGGCAGGCACCAGCCCGGCATGATGGGGGGCAACCCCCGCCTCGAGACCCGCGATCCAGCGGTCATAGCCGAGGACCGTCAGATCCTGGTCACCCAAGTGCCCGGTCCGGGTCTCTGCCATCTCCCGGATCGCCGCCCGCTGGGTGGCGTCGGTGAGCCGCACACCGGCTTCGACGAGACGGTGGGCGGCGGCGTCGCACCCGGCGCGGCTGAAGATGAAGAAGATCGCGGGCAGCATCCCCTCCGCTGCGAAACGCTCGATCGCCTCGATCCGGTTCGGGCTCTTGAACCTTCGCCGCCGCCCTCGCTCCAGGCCGAGCATGTGCTCGATCCGAGGATTGGGGCGTCGTCGGCCCTCACGCTCGACGAAGGTGGGCAGCAGATGCAGAGTCTGTGCCCCCATGCGATCCCTGATCATGTACATCGACTCCAACGGGACCGGTCTGTGGTCGGTGGCGATGAGACGGGTCGGCCCCCGCCTCTCCCCCACCCAGGTTGCGAACTCCTGGTTGTTGGAGACCGTGGCCGAGAGACAGACCAGTTGCAGATGGCGCGGGGCATGGATGATCACCTCCTCCCAGACCGCGCCTCGGGTCGGATCCTGGAGATAGTGGACCTCGTCGAGGATGACCAGCCCGACTCTGTTCAGACGGGCGCTGTCGGCGTAGATCATGTTGCGCAGGACCTCGGTGGTCATCACCACTATCTCGGCATCGCCGTTGATCACGTTGTCCCCGGTGAGTAGGCCCACGTGCTCAGGGCCGTATGCACCGACGAAGTCCGAGTACTTCTGGTTGGAGAGAGCCTTGATCGGCGTCGTGTAGAAGGCACGCTCCAGCCGGGCCAGAGCGAGATGGATCGCCGCTTCGGCCACGAGTGTCTTTCCCGCCCCAGTGGGGGCGGTCACCACCACCGACTGCCCGTCGGCGATCGCCTCCCCTGCCTTTACCTGGAAGTCGTCCGGTTTGAATGGGAGGGCCGCCCAGAAGACATCGAGCAGACCGGTCATTTCTTCAGGACGAGACGCACCAGCCAATAGGTGGCTTCGTACATCACGTAGAGGGGGACCGAGAGCACCATCAGGGTCAAGGCGTCCCCGCTGGGGGTGATGAGTGCGGCCGCGATCACGATGATCAGGATCGCCCAGCGACGCCCCCTCCCCAGTTGCTGCGAGGTGATGATGCCGGCGGCACTGGCAGCGAAGAGGAACACCGGGAAGAGGAAGGCGAGGCCGAAGGCGAGGAGAAAGCGAAGTGTGAACGAGTAGTAGTCGCCGAGACGGAGATTGGTTTCGACATCGGGGAAGATGTTGAGGAGGAACTCGAGCCCGCGGGGCAGGATCAAATAGCCGAAGACCACGCCCCCGATGAACAGGACCACCAGGGCGCCCACGATGGGGACGGCCCAATTTCGCTCCTTCGAGGTCAGGGCGGGCTGGATGAAGGCCCATATCTGATAGAGGACCACGGGGCTGGCGAGGATGACACCGCCAAAGAGGGCTATCCGCATCAGGACACCCCACTGCTCGCCGGCGTTGAGCGTCTGGAACTCGTTGTCGGGTGCGGCGGCGTGGAACGGCGCCTCGAGGATGACACGCAGCTGATCGGCGAAGACGAGAGCCACCACGCCAGCCACCAGGAGGGCGATGAAGATCTTGACCACTCGCCAGCGCAACTCCTCGAGATGGGCCAGGATGGACTGCGGTTTGTCCTCGATCACCGCTCGGGGCCCTCTTCGGCTGTCTTCTTCTCGATCTCCTCGAGATCCGCCATCGCGTCGGCGGGTGTCGGCCCCGACACCGGTTTCGGTCCCTTCCACTCGAGTCTGCTCACGCCTGTCTCGTCGATCTCCCTGCGCACTTCGTCGGACGACTTCTTCAAGTCCTCCAACGGCGCTTTGAGGTCCTCGCCGACCTGCTTGATGTCTGCGACCTCAGCCTCGAGCCCGCGTCGCAGGTCACGGGCGGCGGACCTGAGCTCGGCCGTCCACTCCCCCAGCTTTCGGGCCAGCTCGGGCAGTCTCGTCGGCCCGAGCACGACCAGCGCCAGCAGGAGAATGATGATGATCTCGCCACCCTGGAGCATGGTTTGGAGGGTAACGGGTTATGGGTGGTGGGTCATGGGTGGTGAGTATTGAGAACCTGCCGAGGGCGAAGTCGGCTGGCAATAAAGCGGCCGGCATATATAAACGAGAAGGGTGGCGATCCTGGGGATCGCCACCCTTTGCGTGTCGATGGGCACCCTGCCCGTGGTGCCCGTCGAAGAGACGTGCGTCTTGTCAGCCGGCCAAGAGACGGAATGGATCCGATTCCGCCTCCAGGGCGGCAACAAACGCATCGATCTCCCTCTCGGTGATCGGGTCAGGGTTGATGACCTCGAAGGCCACCCCCGTTGCCAACAGGACACTGACCACCCGGGAGTTGGCCGGCCTGCGCTGGGGTTCGGTGCAGGTCGGGCATTTGAAGCGGTAGTCACCTTCCCGGCCACCCGGGCGCAGCTCCAGCGCAACGTCATCCGGTGTGAGGTGGATATCACCGCATCGGGTGCAGGTTGTCTTGATGGTCGTCATCCCTGTTCTCCGGTCTCCCATTTCAGAGATGGTGATCGGCAGAACGGGCTCGAATCTGTAGCGCGAGCGCCTAGGTCGTACGGCCCCTATCGGTACTTGGCGCGCAATGCGCCTCCGATTGCGAGGAGACGAGAACGAACTTCGTCACCTTCGAGGAGCCTCGCCCCGGCCCCGAGACGGAGCAAGAGTCGAGCCGGGATCTCGGCGTCAGGCGAGGAGAAGATGATCTCGGTCACCTCTTTCCGCTTCTTGACCACCTCGACCGGGTAATAGTCGAGGACCCAGGCCGCCTCGGGTCTGAGGGCGATCCTGGCCACCACGTCGTCGTCTGAGGGTGAGTAGCTGACGCCCGGCTCGGGCAGCCCGGATGGTCGCTCGAATCCCTCGTCGATGACCTCGGAACGTCGGATCCGGTCGACTCTGAACACCCGCTCCGCGTCGACCAGGCGGCAATGACCCTGCACGTACCAATTCCCAAGCGTGGTGAACACGGACCACGGCTCGATGTCCCTCACCGTCTCGGTCTCCCGACTCAGTGACCGGTAGGTGATTCGGACCACCCGTTGGTCCGCGGCGGCTCTCTTCAGCCTCCCCAGGGTCTCCGGCTCGCCCGACACGTCGACCGAGATCGCCGAGCCCGAATCGGGCATCACCACCTCGGCCAGCTTGTTCACCGCGCGCTCCAACTCGGGTGAGGCCTGGCCCGAGCCGACGATGGCCATGCCCGCCGCCAGCAGGCTGAGCGCCTCGGTCGAGGTCAACTTGGGAGCCCTGGCGAAGTAGTCGGCAGCGTCGATGACGACCTCGTCCCCGTCGATATACGCCTCCATCAGGTCGCCTGGGCCGTACCCGGGCAGACCACAAACGAAGACGGTGTTCAGGTCCCTGGTCAGTTGGGCCTCGTCGTAGCCGAACCTGTCGATGATCTCCTGTACCTCCACCCCGTCCTTGGACAACACGTAGGGAATCAAGGCCAGGATCCGGGACAGACGCGAGACGGTGCGGGGACTGCTCATCCCGAGCTCTCCAGCGCAGCGTCCACCCGGGCCATGATCTCGTGGCGGAGGTCCTCTGGTGCGAGCACCTCCGCTGCGTCACCAAAGCTGAGCACCCATCCAATGAAGGCGTCCCGGTTGGCTACGGGCACCTCGTGCTCCAGGGGCGTTCCCTCAGGGGCCAGGACACCGAGGGTCCGAGCCGCCCACCAGGACACCTCGGGATCGAATCTCACCGTCGCCGTCACCAGCTGGTCCGTTCCTGCTTCCCAGGGGTTGTCGGCCAGTGCCCTCTTGACGTCGAATCTCCTGGGCCGTTTGAACGAATCCCGCTCGTCGCCAACCTCCAGATCGGAGATGCGGTCCACCCGGTAGACCCGCTCCCCGTCCGTTGTGTCTCCCACGACGTACCAGTGACCCCGGCGGTGGCCGATGCCATACGGCTCGAGCCCGCGTGTCTCACCGTGATACGTGAAGCGAACCCGGCGCCTCTCGGTCACTGCCAGGAACAGATCTCCGAGGAGGGTGGCCTCGGCGCCCAGGTCGGCCCCCAATGGCTCGATACCAACCCCTCGCTCGGCGCCGCCCAGCTTGAGCAGACCCTCCAGACCGGCGTTGGTCCCGCCGAGACGGACCATCCGCGCCGCCACCGAGAGCGCGACCCTCTCTTCTTCGGTGAGACTGGGGTCGGGAATGGCGTACTTCTCCGGGTCCACCACGTAGCCGAAGTCGACCTCCCAGATGTCCAGAGCCTGACGCTCGAGTGGAACGCCCAGACTGCGCAACAGGTCCTTGTCCCGCTCGAACATCCGGTGGAAGGCCTCGTCGCTCTGCTCCCCGTAGCCGGGGACGGTTTGGCGGATGTCGTCGGCCGTCACCGGCGTCGGAGACTCGAGGAGATAGATGAGGAGATTGAGCACCCGCTCGACGACGTTCTGCATCAGCTGTCGAATACGTCAGGCAAGGCGGAAGCTCCGGCCGACCGGCGTCTGTTTGACCCAGGCATAACGCCAGATGATCGCATTTCGGGCTGCCGTTGTCCCCTTCCTCCGAGTCGGCCGGGCGCGAGGAGACACGCGGTCGAAGTAGGCCGGCAATAGAGTCGCTACAGGCTCTCTATCAGCTTCTCCACCCGCTCGTCGTGGGCTTTGAACGGGTCCTTGCACATCACGGTTCGTTGGGCCTGGTCGTTCAGCTTGAGATGGACCCAATCGACGGTGAAATCGCGTTTGCGGGCCTTGGCCGCCTTGATGAAGGCACCCCGCAACCGGGCCCTGGTCGTCTGCGGGGGCTGACGCACCGCCACCGCCACCTTCTCGTCGGTGACCACCCGGTCGACGAGGCCCTTCGACTCGAGCAGGTAGTAGAGACCGCGCTTGCGATCCACATCGTGGTAGCTGAGGTCCATCATCGACATCCGGGGATCCGACATGGACAGGCCCCGCCGGTCTGCGTAGCGCTCGAGAAGACGATGCTTGATCACCCAATCGACCTCACGATCGAGTGTCATCGGGTCCTTCTCCAGACCGGTGAGAAGATGCTCCCAGCGATCGATCGCCCCCTGGACCTCGGGTGGGAAACCCGGGCTGCGGGCGAATCTCATCGCCCGGTCCAGGTACTCCCATTGGATGTCCAGGGCGGAGAGCTCCCGGCCGTTGGCCAGCTTGATCTTGCGCCGGCAGGTGACATCGTGCGACACCTCCCTGATGGCGCGGATCGGGTTCTCCAGTGACAGGTCGCGGAACACCACGTCGCGCTCGATCATCTGGAGGAGGGCGACCATGGTCCCCACCTTGACGAAGGTGGCGTACTCGGACATGTTCGAGTCACCGGCGATGACATGAAGTCGCCGGTACCGCTCGGCGTCGGCGTGGGGCTCGTCCCTGGTGTTGATGATGGGACGGGACCGGGTCGTGGCCGAGGACACGCCCTCCCAGATGTGGTCTGCCCGCTGGGCGATCGAATAGGCGGTTCCCCGTGGGGTCTGGGTCAGCTTCCCGGCGCCGAGGAAGATCTGCCTGGTGACCAGGAACGGTATGAGGACGTCCACGGTTCGGTGGAAGTCCTTGTGTCTGCTGACCAGGTAGTTCTCATGACAGCCGTAGGAGTTGCCTGCGCTGTCGGTGTTGTTCTTGAAGACGTATATCTCGCCCCTGATCCCCTCCTCCTCGAGACGCTCCTCGGCGCCCCGGACCAGACCTTCCAGGATCCTCTCCCCCGCCTTGTCGTGAGCGACGACATCCTCGAGGTTGTCGCACTCGGGGGTGGCGAACTCGGGATGAGAGCCGACATCGAGATAGAGCCGTGCCCCGTTCTCCAGGAACACGTTGGACGAGCGACCCCAGGAGACAACACGCCGGAACAGATACCGGGCTACCTCATCCGGGCTGAGACGACGTTGCCCGCGCAGGGTGCAGGTGACTCCGTACTCGTTCTCCAACCCGAAGATTCGCCGGTCCACAAGGGCAGGCTAAACCGGGTGGGGGGCTGCCGTGAGACACAAATCCCGGACGTCTCCAGAACGCAGGAGGTAGAAGGGAGAACGGACGACCCGAGGGTGGCCTAGCGGGAGGGCAGCTCGGCCCCGGTCAGCCGTCTGAAGGCCCGGCGCCCATTGGAGAAGTCGAGCACGGCGGCCTCCCAACCTTCGATCTCCCGGCCCTCGGCGCGTCGGAATGCCTCGCTTCCGACCTCGAGGGCCCGCTCCAGGGTCAACGACTCCTCCCACATGTCCTTCAGCGCCTCGGTGAGCTGCTCGGCCTTGCCCCCGATCGCGACGAGATTGCGCTCGTCGTAGAGGGTGCCGTCGTAGGTGACGCGAAACAAATGGTGCTCGTCGGGCTCGTCGCCCTCCTCACCGATCTCGACGATCAGGATCTCGACCTCATAGGGCTTGGGATCGCGGGTGAAGATGACACCCAGCGTCTGGGCAAAGGCCGTGGCCAGGCCCATCGCGGTCACATCATCACGGGAGTAGAGGTATCCCATGAGATCGGCCTGCCGGATGCCCGCCTTCCTCAGGGTCTCGAACTCGTTGTATCTGCCCACTCCTGCGAAGGCGATCCGGTCGTACACCTCGCTGATCTTGTGCAACGCGGTCGACGGGTTCTCGGCGAGGAGAAGGACGCCATCGGCATAGTCCACGGCGATTATCGAGCGGCCCCGGGCAATGCCCTTGCGGGCGAACTCGGCCTTGTCCCGAACCTGCTGCTCGGGGGGTACGTAGAAGGGGATGGTCAACGGATCGCCTCGACCGCCTGACGCGCCAGCGGCTCCACTGCCGAGTCCTCCAGTTCGGCGAACCCGTCAACGTCGATCCGTATGACATTGGGAAAGATGCCGCGGGTCAGGTCGGGGCCGCCGGTAGCAGTGTCCTCCTGCGATGCGGCCACCAGGGCCCGGACCGCGTAGTCGGCGGCCTCCTCGGCGGTCAGGTCGTCCCGGTATACGGTCCTCAGATAGGACTTGGCAAGTCTCGACCCGGATCCGGTGCTGCCGAAGTCGATCTCCTCGTAGCGTCCCCCCACCGCGTCGTAGCTGTAGAGACGTCCCCTCCCCTCCCGGAAGTCGTACCCGGCAAAGAGCGGCACCACCACCAGCCCCTGGAACGCCATCGGTAGCTGGCCCCGCACCAGGCGGGCGAGGAAGGATGCCTGCCCCTCGAGAGAGAGGCGGACACCTTCGATCTTCTCGTAGTGCTCCAACTCGACCTGGAACAGACGCACCATCTCGGTGGCGAGACCGGCGATGCCTGCGATCGAGATCGCCGAATACCTGTCGGCGGGGAACACCTTCCGGATCCGGCGGTGGGCGACGAGATTCCCCTCGGTGGCCCTGCGGTCACCGGCCATGACCACGCCGTCGTGGAAGCGGAGGGCGAGGACAGTGGTGCCCTCGGGGGTGACCGGCGGCTTCTCGCCCGGGGGGAGGTTCCAGGTAGGTCGGTTGCCCAACGAGTCGAGCAGCTCGGTGAAACTGGAGCCGGGACTTGGGGCCACCAGTGGCAATGGGCCCGTGGCTTCGATCACTCTCCGCCCTTCTGGACGTAGTTCTTCACGAATTCCTCGGCATTCTCCTCCAGGACCTCGTCGATCTCGTCGAGCAGGTCATCGAGGGCCTCCAGGTCCGCTTCGCTCTCCACCTTGTCGGTGGGCTGCTCCTCGGGCTTCTCCTTGTCCTGGTCCCGGGATCGGGACCGGTCTCTGTCAGACATCTAAGTCATCCTCCTAGGCGACGCAAAAGGTCGGCCGCGTCTTCGGCTTCGTCGATCATGGCCCCGACCAAATCGGCGCCACCTCGAAGGGGTTCCATCATAGGAACCCGTTTGAGATGCGATTCACCGGTGTCGAAGACGAGCGAATCCCAGTTGGCGGCCACGAGCGAGTCGGAGAATTGAGAGACGCACCGACCCCGGAAATAGGCACGAGTGCGGGTCGGTGGGTTGACGGCGGCGTCCTGGATCTGCCCGTCCCCGAAGAGTCGGCGCATGGCCCCCCGGCTCGCCAGACGGTGATACAGACCACGGTCGGGGTCGACGTCGTGATACTGAAGGTCGAGGGCACGCAGCTTGGGGTCCTCCCAAGTGAGCCCGTCCCGGTCGATGTACCCCTCGAAGAGCCGCTTCTTGGCCACCCAGTCGAGGGTGTCCGCCAGCCGTCCCGGGTCGGTGGCCAGGAGCTCGAGAGTCCGCTCCCACTCGGCTATCACCCGATCCCACACCGGGTCGTCGAGTTCCTTCTCCACGTATTTGGCCAGCCATTCCAGATACCGGCCCTGTAGCTCGAGGGGCGTGGCCGTTCCCCCGCCGTCGAGCTCGAGGGGCCGACCCAGCCCCAGATCATGACTCACCCGCCAGCAGGACTCGACGGGATCCAGGAGATCGAGTGGATCGGGGAGGGCGCCGTCCTCGAGTGCCGAGAGCATCAGGGCGGTGGCACCGAGCTTGAGGAAGTTCTGAGGCTCGGAGAGGTTGGCGTCGCCGATGATCACATGGAGGCGTCGGTATTTCGACGGGTCGCCATGGGGCTCGTCGCGGGTGTTGATGATCGGGCGCTTCAGCGTTGTCTCCAGCCCGACCTCCTCCTCGAAGAAGTCGGCCCACTGCGTCCGATGGAAATCGTCGTCCGGCCGGTCGTTCTCCGAGCCGACCTTGCCGGCGCCGGTGAAGATCTGCCGGGTCACGAGGAAGGTGGTGGCGAAGCGGATCACGTCCCCGAATGGCGTCTCCCGCGACAGCAGGTAGTTCTCGTGTGCCCCATAGGAGTTTCCCTTGCCGTCGGAGTTGTTCTTGTAGAGGGAGACCTTCTTTCCGGCCGACTCGCTGGCGGCGCGGGCGGCGGAGTGCATCACCAACTCACCCACCTTGTCGTACAGCGCCGCCTCCAGGGGGTCGTAGCACTCCGGGGCCGAGTACTCGGGATGGGCATGATCGACGTAGAGACGAGCGCCGTTGGCGAGGACCGAGTTGACGACGGCCCCTTCTGGGTCGACCACCCCGAAGGTGTCGTGACCGAAACCCCTCGCGTCGCGTCCCGGTGACTCCTCCTCGTAGGACCACTGCACCTTGACCCGGTCCCCGGGGTAACTGTTGACCACCAGGGAGGAGGCGACGGCGGGATTGAACCCGAGGTCTCCTCGCACCACGATCCCGTACTCGGTCTCGGTGCCGAGCACCTTGTGGATGGCCATCAGAGGTATTGACCCGCTGAGACCTTTTCGATCAACCGACTCTCGTCATCACCACCGACCAGGGTTCGGACCTGGACGATCCGCTCCCCCTTCTTGCCGGACACCCGCGCCCAGTCGTCGGGGTTGGTCGTATTGGGGAGGTCTTCCTGCTCCCGGAACTCCTGTTTGATGGCGTCGGTGAGGTCCGATTGGCGGACACCGGGCTCACCACCGGCGATTTGCCGCTTGATCGCATCCTTCTTGGCCCGTCTCACGATGTTCTCGATCATCGCCCCCGAGGCGAAGTCCTTGAAGAAGAGGATCTCCCGGTCGCCTGAGGCGTAGGTCACCTCGAGGAACCGGTTCTCGTCGGACTCGGCGTACATCGCATCGACCGTTGACTCGATATACGAGTCGATGACCTTTGCCCTGTCCCCACCATGCCCTTCGAGTGCCTCGGGAGCTAGCGGTGTCTCGTCGCTCAGATAGATGCGGAAGATCTCGCGTGCAGCGGAGGTGTCGGGCCGGTTGATCCTGATCTTCACATCGAGCCGGCCCGGTCTCAGGATCGCTGGGTCGATGAGGTCCTCACGGTTGGAGGCGCCGATCACCACCACGTTCTTCAAGGACTCGACCCCGTCGAGCTCTGAGAGGAGCTGGGGCACGATGGTGGACTCGACATCGGAGCTGATCCCCGTTCCCCTGGTCCGGAACAGGGAGTCCATCTCGTCGAAGAACACTATGACGGGCACGCCTTCGTCGGACTTCTCCTTGGCTCGTTGGAAGATGAGACGGATTTGACGCTCGGTCTCCCCCACCCATTTGTTGAGGAGCTCGGGGCCCTTGATGTTGAGGAAGTAGGAGCGGACGTCGGGGCTACCGGTCTGCTCCGACACCTTCTTGGCCAGGCTGTTGGCCACCGCCTTGGCGATGAGGGTCTTGCCACAGCCGGGCGGTCCATAGAGGAGGATGCCCTTGGGCGGCTCGAGCTGATACTCCCTGAACAGGTCTTTGTACATGTATGGCAGCTCGACCGTGTCCCGGATCTGCTCGATCTGCTCGGCCAATCCCCCGACGTCCTCGTAGGTGATGTCGGGCACTTCCTCGAGGACCAGCTCTTCGACCTCGGGGCGCTCCATCTTCTCCAGGATCAGACCCGTCTTGGTGTCGATTCGGACGTAGTCACCGGGACGCAGCTTGACGTCGAGCATCGCCTCCGATCGTTGCAGGACCCGTTCCTCGTCGGCGTGGGCAAAGACCACCACCCGTCCGTCGGTGAGCACTTCTCGCACTCGGAGCACCTCTCCGGCCGGCTCGAAGTGGCGGACGTCGATGATGTTGAACGCCTCGTTGAGCAGAACCTCCTGACCCACCTGGAGCTTCTTGACCTCGACGTTGGGCTGGGCGGCGACACGGAGCTTGCGGCTGCCGGTCATGATGTCGAGTGTGCCGTCGTCGTTGAGCTGGAGCACCGTCCCGAAGTTGTTGGGCGGCGAGGTCAGCTTCTCGACCTCTTCCCTGAGCACACCCAGTTGCTCTCTCGCCTCCTCGAGCACAGCCGACAGCTTGTCGTTCTGGGCCATGGCCCGGTCGAGTCTCTCCCGCATCCGGCTGAGCTCGTTCTCCAGCTCTTCGACCCGGGTAGGCGCATCGCGAACACGACGGCGCAGAACGGCGATCTCCTCCTCGAGCGCGGTAATCACGCCGCGCAACTGAGTGGCGTCGTCCGGTCTCCGTCCTTCGTCCACGGGCTTCCTCCTGGCCTCGGTCGCCTTGTTAGCAGTATACGAATCGGTCTCTTTAGTTCCTCGGGTTGTGATACCCGGTGGCCGAGTCCCCGATGATGGCATCTCGTCCCGTCAATGAAGAGCGTCGGCGCACCGGTGCCTCGACTTGAGGGTTGCGGGGGCTCACGGCTCGATGAAGATGCACTCGCCCGGGCACTCCTCGGCCGACTCGACTGTGATGTCCTCCTGACCGGCCGGCACCAGCGCCACACCCGAGGGGCCCTGAGGGTTCCCCTCGGTCTCGGCGAAGACCCTCGGACCTTCCCGCACATAGGCAAGACCGTCATCGAGGAGCACGAACACATCGGGTGCGATCTCCTCGCACAAACCGTCGCCGGTGCACAGATCCTGGTCGATCCAGACCCTCATGGCTTGACCTCGGTTTTTCTCATGAAGACCAGAAACCCGGTGTGCCCGATCATCCGGTGCTCAGGTCGCACCGATCGGCCGGACACGTTCCAGTCGCGGACCAGGAACTCCTTGACCTCGATCTCGGTGAACACGCCCGTGGCGCGTGCCTCCTCGACCAGGGTCTGGACCTGGATGACGGTGGGGAGATAGGCGGTGAGCACCCCGCCAGTCGGCTGGTGCTGGGCGGCGACCTTCATGACGTGCCAGGGTTCGGGGAGGTCGAGGACGATGCGGTCCGGCACCAGCGCCTCCACCTCATCGGCGACATCGCCAACCCGGAGGTCGAGGTTCTCCGGGATCTCGCCATACCAGCGCTCGACGGCCTTCCTGGCATGGGCGGCGTGATCCTCTCTCACCTCCACGCTGACCACACGTCCCGTGGGCCCAACCGCCCGGCTCAGACCGAGGGTCAGAGCGCCGGAGCCGGTGCCGGCTTCGAGCACGGTCATGCCGGGGGCGATGTCGGCGTAGATGAGGATCGGTCCCAGGTCCTTGGGGTACACCACCTGGGCGCTCCGCTTCATCTTGAGGACGAAGTCGGCGAGACGGGGTCGGAGCAGGAGGAGGTGGGCGCCGGTCGACGACTCGACCCAAGTGCCGTCTTCCTGACCGATCAGGTCGATGTGCCGAACAGCGCCCTCGTGGTACTGGAAGATGCGATCCGGGTCGAGGGAGAGCAGAAAGCGACGCCCTTTGGCGTCGATGAGGAGGGCGGGTTCCCCAGACGCCAGCTTCATGCGAACAACGTGATCACCGATATGGCGAGGGCGAGGACCATCGAGATCACGACCACCCAGATGATGATCTGAACGAGTTTGCGATTCTGCATCCGCTCTAGTGTGGTGAACTGGAGGCAACGGTAGACAGATGAAGACCCTCTTACGTCTCTTCGGGATCAGGGAGTTGGGCGCCGCCGGTGTGGAGCGCACCCTGCGCGGTCTTCGCACCGGCGATCAGCGTCAGCTCTACACCGGTCTCGGGTTGGCCGCCCTGGCTTATGTGAGCAAGACCAAGCCCCGCAAAGAGCTCCTCTACCGAAAGCGGGTCCCCGAGGGCTCCGCCCTCGTCATCCATCACCGACGCCGGGGGGACCCCAAGATCGAGGTGATCAAGCCAGCGCGTACCTGAGGTACATAGCGCCATATATGGCGCAAGATCGACACAGAAGCGTCGTCAGGGTGGGGCGCCCGCGTCTCTGTCCGGATAGAGCCACAGTTGGCGCCACGTACCTCAGGTAAGAGGAAGGTCAGACCCGGTAGACCTCGACCAGGGTCTTGTTCCTCGAGCCGCGGCGGCGGCCGAAGATGAAAGCGGCCAGGATCAGCAGGGCGACGACCACCCCGGCGATGACCGCGGTGTCCCGCGCTGCTTCCTTGGTCTGATTCACCGCCGCGACGATCTCGTTCGCCTTGGCTTCGATGTCCTGCCTACTGATCGTCACTCTGCAGCCTCCATGCCACCAATCCGGCCGACCCTGCCGCCGCCAGGGCGGTGATGACTCTGGCCAGCACTACCCACCATGCTCCCGTCGGAAGCCACATCTTCAGCCCGTTGTAAAGGGCGAGGACCAGGAAGAAGGCCCCGAACGACAATGCGACGGCGCCGCCGATCCCCATCCCCGCCCTCTTGCCCAGACGTTTTGCCGGCTCCAGAGTCTCCTGACGCAGGTACTCCCGCGACATGTCGATCAGCTCGGTGGTCAGCTGTGGGATCTCGTTGGGCTCGGCCATCGGATCTCAAGGCTAACAAGGGCTGGACACACCGCCAGTGGCCGGTATGGTGCGTTCCCTGTGAGTTTCGTCAGGTCGTTGACCTCCTTGGGGCCCCGGTATCTGGCCCTATGGGTCGGCCAGGCGGTCAGTCACTTCGGCACTTATGTCGCCTGGGTCACCTTGCCGCTCCTCGTGCTCCACCTCCAGCAGCAACGAGGTGTGGAGTCGACCCTCGACTTTGCCATCACCTACGCGCTGGAGACAGCGCCCACCCTCCTCCTCGGGCTGTTCGTCGGCGTCCTGATCGATCGCTGGCATCTACGCCCGATCATGATCGCCACCGACTTGCTGCGAGCCTCCGCCTTCTTCTACCTGGCTGCCGGGTTCGGCTCTTACGGGATCGGCACAGTGTTCGCCGTTGCCTTCCTCGTCGGTTCGTTCACGACATTCTTCGATGGAGCCCTGTTCGCCCTCATCCCCTCGCTGGTCCCGAGACGACGTCTGGCAGATGCCAACAGCTTCGTGGCCTTCAGCCAACAGGCCAACTTCGCCATTGGAGCGTTGGCCGCCGGCGTGATCGCCTTTGCCTCCGGGGGGCCTGTGCTCGGTCTGTTCATCAACGGGCTCAGCTTCGTCGTCTCCGCGGTGTTCCTGATCTGGGTGGGCAGGGTCGAGCATCATCGAAGCGCCAGCGACCAACGCACATCATTCATGAGAGAGGCGATGGACGGGCTGCGATACATGTGGTCCGAGCCCCGACTTCGCATCACCACCATCGCCGCCGCAGTCCCCAACTTCGTGATGGGCTTCATCGAGGCCACCGTGGTCCTCCTGTTCTATGTGATCCTCGACGCCGTCAACGACGCCCAGGTCGGCATCCTGATTGCGGCGATGGGGGTGGGTGGCATCATCGGCGCCCTGATCGCCCCCCAGGTGATCAGGACCGCAGGGTTGGGTCGGACCATGACATTTGGCATGATTGTCACCGGTTTTCTCCTGTTCGCCGTCATGTTCACCACATATGGGGCTCTGGCATTTGCCCTCAACGTGGGATGGATGCTCGGGGTCTCACTCATGAACGTCTCCCTGGCGACGATCCGACAGCACTATGCCGAGGACAACATGCTGGGGAGGGTGATCACCGTGAGCAGGGCGATCGGCTGGGCCACCCTCCCGATGGGCGCCCTGGTCGGTGGGTGGTTGGGTGGCTCCGAGGAGACCCTTCCGGTGGTAGCCAGGCTGTTTCCAGCCCTCCTCGTGGCCACGGCCATCTGGCTGATAAGTACCGTCGTCTGGACCGATACCTTCGGTCCCAACTTCGAAGGCAGACACAGCCGGCACAAGGAGAGCCCGGCCGAGGCCGCATGAGCACCGACATCACAACCCACCCGACCGTCGACGATCTACGTCTCGGCCTTCCCCACATCCTCGACAGCCCGCAGGACGAGGGGGTGGTGCAGATGCTTGTCGTCCGCCCCGCTGAAGACGAGAGGGCAACGCCCCCGACCGTGGAGGTGAGCGCCGATCACGGCGTGCTTGGCGATCACTGGGCGACGGGTAAGTACCGGGGTCATCCCGACACCCAGATCACGATCATCAACGCACGATTGCTCGACCTGGTGTCGGGGGGCCAGAAGCGCTGGTCCCTGGCCGGCGACAACATCGTGGCCGACCTCGATATCAGCCACGCCAATCTGGTG
>JBOGET010000181.1:0-11215 GCA_050741975.1 Acidimicrobiia bacterium | reverse complement strand
GTCGATTTTCGCGATCGGATATACCTTCCGGCCCTGATCGAGGTGCCGCCCCGGCGCGACCTCGACGAGTACAGGAGGTATGGGGTCCCAGTCCTCGACCAGGGAAGCGAGGGTGCCTGCACCGGGTTCGGGCTGGCGGCCGTGGCCAATTTCCTGCTGAGACGGAGGATGATCGCCCCCAATGTCGGCCAGGTCAGCGCTCGGATGCTCTACGAGATGGCGCGGAGGTACGACGAGTGGGAGGGCGAGGACTATGACGGGTCGAGCGCCCGGGGGGCGATGAAGGGGTGGCACAAACACGGCGTCTGCGCCGACGAGCTGTGGTCGTATGAGCCCGGGGCACGTGGAGGGCAGCTGACCCCGGAGCGGATCGCCGACGCCGCAATCCGCCCCCTGGGGGCCTATTACCGGGTTGATCATGAAGACTTGGTCTCGATGCACGCCGCCCTCAACGAGGTGGAGATCCTGTATGCCACGGGTGTGGTCCACGAGCACTGGCAGGAGCCGGCCGCCGACGGGACGATCAGGCCCCGGACCAAGGAGACCAAGACGCTCGGCGGTCACGCCTTCGCCGTGGTCGGGTACGACCATCGGGGTTTCTGGATTCAGAACTCGTGGGGCGACGACTGGGGTCTCGACGGCTTCGCCCTGCTCACCTACGAGGACTGGCTGACCTCGTCGTCGGACGTGTGGGTGGCCCGTCTCGGCGTCCCGGTCACGGTGGGCGGGGCCACGGAGTCCGTCGACGACTTCACCGACGTCGACCAGCCTCATGTGTACACCTTCGGCGAGATGCGCCCCCATGTGCTGGTGATCGGCGACGACGGGGAGTTGACCCGGAGCGGGACCTACGCCACCACCCCGGTCGACGTCGTCGACATGGTCCGGATCTTCGACGAGAAGACCCAGGGATGGCAGAAGCGGCGTCTGGTGCTCTTCGCCCACGGCGGGCTGGTGTCGGCTTCGAGCGCGGTCAACCAGGCGGCACGGCTCCGGAGCCGGTTTCTCGACAACGAGATCTACCCCATCTTCTTCGTCTGGAAGACGGACTGGTTCTCGACTCTGACCAACATGTTGGACGACCTCTTCGATCGTTGGAGCGCCGAAGCGCCGGCCGGCGGCCCGCTCGACTTCCTCCTCGACCGGACCGACGACATGCTCGAGGCGGCCGCCCGGGGCACGCTGCTCGCCAAGCAGGGTTGGGCGGAGATCAAGGAGAACGGGCAACGGGCGACCACCCGTTCCAACGGTGGGGCCAGGGTCCTGGCCGACGCCCTGGCCCCGGTCCACGCCGCCGACGGCTTCGAGCTCCATCTGGTCGGCCACAGCGCCGGATCCATACTCCTCGCCCCTTTGGCCCAATACCTGGCCACCGGTCGTCGGATATCGTCGATGAGGAAGAACGGGCTCGGGCTCGGCGTGGCCTCCACCACGCTGTGGGCGCCGGCGGCGACCGTGGAGCTCGTGGAGGAGACCTACCTCCCCTTGCTCGACTCCGGCGACCTGGATCGGCTCACCGTGTTCGCCCTGCGGGACGATGTCGAGCGGGATGATGCGGCCGGCCCCTACCGGAAATCGATCCTCTATCTCGTGTCCAATGCGCTGGAGGAGAGGGCCCGTATCCCCCTGATCCGACCCGACGGGGAGCCATTGCTCGGGATGGAGAAGTTCCTGACCAAGACTCCGGCGCTCGACCAGCAGGTCAAGAAGAAGAAGCTCGACCTGGTGATCGGGCCCACCGCGGCCAATGCGCCGGTCGCCAACAGGTCGAGGGCGAAGACTCATGTCGGCTTCTCGTCCGACACCACCACCCACATCGCCACGGTCAGCGGGATTCTGGGCAGCACCCGTGTCGAGCAGCCCATGTCCCGATCGGCGGTCCAGACCCATGAGCAGGAGACCAGGAAGGAAGCCGCGACAGCAACCAGCTGAGCTCGCTCAGGGGTAGCGTTCCCGGCGTCTTGGATCGCGTCGCTCTCAGTCACCGCGTCTTCATCCCCGTGGTCGTGGACGCCGAGCGGATCGTCGACGGGGAAGAGATGGTTCGTGTCACCTATTTCGCCGTCACCACCGACTCCCCGGCGGCGGTGTGGGAGGTCGAGCTCCCGCCGCTGGCCCGGCTTCAGGGGATCGGAGCCCTCGGTCTCGCCGGTGTCGTATACAGCGCGCTGCGTGAGCCCGCCGGTCCCGACGAGACGGTCGAGTTCGACCTGTTCACCGACGCCGACGATGTAGCCGCCATATTCGCCCTCGAGGAGTCGAGGATGCAGCTCTCGGTCCAGGTGGAGGATGTGTGGATGCCCCGAGGCTGGTTCGACGGGCCCGAGGAGCTGACGAGGGGTGAGGTCTTCCGGGTCGGTCTCGACGCCTTCCAGCACGCCTACCGGTACACCGAAGGGACCATCGGGCCCGATCGGCTCCTCGAGCTCGACGTGAGCGGCCAGATCATCAGCTCGCCGGTGGAGACCGAGGCGGTGGGGCAATGGTCCAAGGACCAGATCGATGCCAGCAGAAGGGCGTTCCCCGACAAGACGCTCAAGCTGAGATGGCGCAACGATGGCTGAGCTGGCCATAACCCTCATCGATGTCGGCTGGGGTGACTCGATCCTGGTCGAGTCGAGGGACGATGCGGGCGATCGGCGCTTTGGCCTCGTCGACTGCAACGACTACGAGCGTCAACGGACCGCTCTTCCCTTCGTCAAGCGCTACTTCGAGCGGCTTCTCATCGACTGGCAGGGCATCGAGCACAACTTCGAATGGGTCCTGCTCACCCACGGCCACGCCGATCATGCCCGTGGCTTGAAGGAGATGCTGAGCACCTTCGGGACCAGGCACTTCTGGTACCCGAAGTCCGTCGCCTCGACCACCTATGGCGTCCTGCTCGACTTCGCCAACCGGTCGAATCGGGTCCGCCATCACCAGGCCGTCGACGAGACCAAGATCCTCGACTCCCCGGAAGTCACCTTCCACGCCGGGCTCCGGATTCTCTGGCCCAACTACGACCAGATCGACACCGGCAACGAGAACAACAACTCGGTGGTCATGGCCCTGACCCTGGGGCAGGCCACGGTCGTCCTCACCGGTGATGCAGAAGCCGAGAATTGGCCCCAGATCGTCGGCCGGCTCCCCAGCCACACCACCTATCTCCAGGTGCCGCATCATGGCGGGCGCAACGGTCTCTTCGACCCCAACGACGGCACACCGTGGCTCGATCATCTCAGCCCGCGGCAGACACGTCTGGTGATGAGCAGCCATGTCGTGCCCCATGGGCACCCCCATCCCGATGTGGTCAGCGAGCTGGCCAACCGGCACTTCGTCGCCTACCGCACCGACCGCAACTATCACCTCACCTTGAGCACGACGGGGGACAGGGTTGCGGTGGGTTACACCCACGTCAGCGGGCGTCTCCCCCGCTGACGGCCAACCCGACTTGGGGTGGCCCCTAGGGGTTCGATGAGATGGGCCCGTGCCGACGAGGTGCCGGCACGGGCCCAGCCTTGGCTCAGGCCAACAGCACGTTGACCGGTATCGGGCGCTGCAAGGTGTGACCCACCGGCGAGGTGGAGACCACCTTGTGGTGCAGCTCCTCGAGCTGGGAGGCAGAGGCGTTGGAGTCGATGGACACCTTCACCTCGATCTCCTCGTACCCGGCGTTGTCGTCGGCGAGACCGAGGAAGGTGTGCAGGTCGAGATCACCTTCGAGGTCGATCCTCAGCCCGTTCAACTCGATCCCGGCGGCGGAGGCGTTGGCGGCGTACCCGACGGCGAGGCAGTTGCCCAGGGCGGCGAGCACCTGTTCCACGGGATTGGGGGCGGTGTCCTCACCACCCAAGGAGAACGGCTCGTCTGACGGGACCGGGCCGAAGCCCCTGACCTGGGCCTCGGAGCGGAAACCTCCCTTCCATTCGACCGTCGCCTTCCAAACGGTGTCGGCGGTGGCCGGTTCGCTGCGAATTGCCTCGACCAAGCTGCCCACCGCTTCCAGGTTCACGTCGTTGATCCTTGTCGTGCTGGTTGTCATTTCGTCATTTCGCTTTCTCTCGATGTCTGATCCTGTCCATGGCGAGGCGGCCCGGGCCGGTGACGGCGTCGGGCCTGGGGCAGAGACATCGGTGGTGACGGGCGGCGAGCAGCCGATCCGATCTCGGTTTCGTTGGTGGCTGGGGTTGGTTCACGGGTGGTCCAGAAACGACAAAACCCGCACCTGGTGTGGTACGGGTCGACGACTTGGTGGTCTGCTGTCTCGGGCTAGCTCACGTCGAATCCGCACCATCTGAACAGATGGCGCACATCGCGGCGACGGGGAGCATGGCCTTCACTAGGCGAGCAAGGTAGACCCCGGCCGTGATGGAGTCAACCCTGCCGGCTTGATGGGGTCACCTCCGGGCCGCGGCATCAGGAGGCTTTGACCGTCCCTCGTCTCAAGGATCATGCGCTCAAAGCCGAAAAACATATGTGACACCTCTCCGCGAGATCACGCGTCTGGCGACCGGCAACATCGGGCTCCTGCTCGACGCCGTCCCCGATCCGATGATCGTGACGGATGTCGACGGTGCCATTCTCCGGCTGAGCAAGAGTGCCGCCCATCTGCTCGGCTATAGCCTCTCCGATCTCAAAGGGAAGCCGCTTGCCGAGCTGATCTGTCGGGAGGAACGCCAGGAGTACGCCGCACATCGTGCGGCGTTTCTCCGGAGCGGCTCCGAGACGGCCCCCGAGCTCGAAACCCGCTTCAAGACCGCCCAGGACTTGGTCCTTCCCATCGATGCATCGGTGGGGAGGCTGGAGCTGGACGGGACGACATATGTGCTGCTCGTCATGCGTGAGGTCTCGGACCGCCTCGCCACGCAGAGCCGGCTGGAGCGGATGGTGGCCATCGACGAGCTGACAACCAGCATCTCCTCCCGTCTCAACACACCGGACTCCGATGCCATCGACCAGGCATTCGAGGCCTCGATCGGGGAGCTGGCAGGCTTCTGTGACGCCGGCGCGGTCTATCTGTTCACGGAGAGCGAACCTGGCTCTTTTGCCCTGCACAGCCAATCGAGCCGGGAAAGCAGCGACGGAGGCGTCGTCGCCCTCGGTCTCGAAGCCCTTCCGTGGATACGGTCCCTTCTCGACGTCGGGTCGATCTCGGAGGTGAGGACTACCGGTGTCCTGTCGGACGAGTCGGCAGCCGACTGCCGGGCGCTGCGCGCCGGGGGCGTGACCTCGCTGGTCGTCATACCCCTCCGCGCCTCCGGGCGCACCATCGGGTTCGCCGGTATCGAATCGACAGACCTGGGCCGCCCGGCCTGGCCAGGTGAGGACCTGGCGGGTCTCATCGTGCTCCAGGACGTGTTCGAGAACGCCCTCGAGCGCAAACGCATCGGATCCGAGTTGCGCCGGGTCAACCGTGTGCTGCAGGCGGTCTCGGAGTGTCACGACGCCCTGATCAGGGCGCAGGACGAGAAGGAGCTGCTCCGCGACGTGTGCCGGATCGTCGTCGAGACCGGGGGTTACGCCCTGGCCTGGGTGGGCTATCCCCTCGAGAACGATGCGAAGCACATCGTCCCCCAAGCCCAATGGGGCGACGAACAGGGGTACGTCGAGAACCTGAATCTCACCTGGAGAGACGAGGGCGAGGGACGAGGCCCGGCGGGGACCGTGATCCGGTCCCGAAAGCCTTACCTGGTCGAGGACACCTCGATTCAACAGGGCATCAGCTGGCATCTCCGGCCCTACCAAGCCGGGTATCTCTCCCTGGTCGCGGTGCCCATGTTCTACGGCGACGAAGTCGAGGGTGCGCTGCTGGTGTACGACCGCGAGCCGGGGGCATTCGACGCCCCCGGGATGAAGGTCCTGCAGCGATTCGCCGACGACCTCGCCTACGGCATCGCCGCCCTGAGGGCACGGGAACGGCAGCGTGAGGCCGAATCCCAGCTCAGGGAGTTGCTCGAGTCCAAGGACGAGCTCATCGCCACCATCGCCCATGAGCTGCGCACCCCGCTGGCCGGTGTGGTCGGCTTCGCCCAGGTGTTGAGAGACGATGTCGGGGCGCTCGACCCGGAGTCGAAGGCGGAGATGATCCGTCTCGTCGCCGAACAGGGCGTGGACCTGACCAACATCGTCGACGACCTGCTCGTCGCCGCCAAGTCCGAGGCCGGGACCCTGGAGGTGGCCAGCGTCAGGGTCGATCTGCGAGCCCAGGCGGCACAGGTGCTCGAGGCCTGGGGAAGTGATGCGGTGGGGTCCATCGAGTTCAGCGGCCAACCCGCGGTCACCACCGGTGACCCGGCTCGTGTCCGGCAGATCCTGCGCAACCTGGTCACCAACGCACTGCGCTACGGCGGCGAGCAGATCAACGTGCGGGTCGGGGGGGACGATGGCTCGGTCTATGTGAGGGTGGAGGACGACGGCCAGGGCGTCGCCGCCGAGGAGCAGGATCGGATCTTCGAGCCCTACCGCAGGGCCCACGATGCGCCCGGCCTCACCGCCTCGATGGGTCTGGGCCTTTCCATCTCCCGTCATCTGGCCCGGCTCATGGGGGGAGACCTCAGATATTGCAAGGAGCCGGACCTCAGCGTGTTCACCCTCTCCATGCCGGCCCGGGGCGAGTAGCCGACAGCGGGAGCGCGGCGCTTTCCCTGGCGGCCGGAATGATCCCAGGAGACGGGACATGCCGGGGTTATCGTCAATCGGGATGCCAGCGAGAGATGCTGCTCGAATCCGCACGGAGTCGGCGACGAAACAGTGGAGCATCCCGTCGAAGCTGACTCTGGCGATGCTGCCGATCGCGGTGGTCGCACTGCTTCTCGGCCTGTTCCTGGTATGGAACCTGGCCTCCTCGGACCCGGCTACGGGCTTCTCGGAGATCGATGTCCTGGCCCTGGCCGTTGCGGTTGTCGTGTCGGTGGTTGCCCTGGGATCATTGCTCGTCACCTACCGGATGGGCCGGTCGATGGGGCGCCGCATCCGGGACGTCTCCGATGCCGCGAGGATGGTCGCCAACCATGACCTGGTCGAGCTCTTCGATGCCCTGCGTACCCCGGACCCCGACCTCGACGCCATTGCCCCGCTCGAACTGGACACCGACACCGGGGATGAGGTGGGAGACCTGGCCCGGTCGTTCCGGGAGCTGCACGGCTCACTGATCGAGGTGGCGGCCCGGCAGATGGAATCGCTGCGGGTGGGGGTTTCGAGCATTCTCGTGACCCTGGCTCGCCGCAACAGCGGGTTGGTCGATCGTCAACTGGCGCTGTTGGACGAGCTCGAGTCCCGGGAGGACGACCCCGAGACCCTCGGTGGCTATTACCAGGTGGACCATCTCGCCGCCCGGATGCGCCGCAACGCCGAGAGTCTTCTGGTCCTGGCCGGGTCCGAGTCGCCGAGGGTCTGGGCCAAGGCGACGGAGATGTCAGATGTCGTCCGGGCCGCGGTGAGCGAAGTGGACGAGTACCAGCGGATCGAGGTCCTGGCCTTGGAGCCGGCCCGGCTCTCGGCGGGGGCGGTGACCGACCTCGCCCATCTCCTCGCCGAGCTCTTGGAGAACGCGGTCCAGTTCTCGCCCCCGTCGGAGGAAGTGCGTGTGACCGGTCTCTTCGACGTCAACGGCTACGAGCTGTCGGTGTCCGACCGGGGCGTCGGGATGTCCGATCCGAGGGTGGCCGAGTTGAACCGGATCCTGGAGAAACCTCCGGCCCTGGGCTTGTCGGTGGAGCCGACCATGGGGATCCACGTGGTGGCCAAGCTCGCCTACCGCCATGGGCTCACCGTGGAGCTGATCCGGGGCGTCCCCGGCATCACGGCAAAGGTGACCATTCCCCGTGATCATCTCGAGCTGACCAGACCGGCCGAGCCGCACCCTTGGGATACCGGCCGCGGTGAAGACGTGTCCGAGGACCAGGTCATCGACCTCACCCACCCCTTTATGACCGAGCCGGTAGTGACCGCGCCGGGTGCATCGGGGCGGGCGCCGGCACCCGTCGACGAGGCGGTGACGGGGGATCTGCCGGTGCGGACACCGGGTAAAGCCTTCCGCGACGAGGAAGCGTCACAGAGCATCGTGGCGGGAGAAGGCGGTGTCTCGATCAAGTCGGCCCTCCTGGCCTATGAACGGGGGCATCAGGCCGCGGTTGCCGCCGATGAGCCGGACGACGCCGATGATGCAGAAGGTGACGAGAGATGAGTGATGCTGCCACCAACCTGAACTGGCTGCTCGAGCGTCTCTGTGCCACCGTGCCGGCGATCAGACAGGCGGTCGTCGTGTCCTCCGACGGACTGGCCCTGGCCAAGTCCGAGGACGTCGACCGGGACACGGCGGATCGTCTCGCCGCGGTGTCCTCGGGGATGATCGGTCTCGCCTACGGCTCCGCAGGTCGGTTCGGCGCCGGCCCGGTGTCCAACGTCATCGTGGAGATGCAGCGGGGGTGGCTCTTCGTCACCGGCATCCGCCAGGGCTCGCTCCTCTGCTGTCTCACCCAAAAGGAGATCGACCTGGGGGCCGTCGCCTTCGAGATGTCGATCTTCGTGCAACGGGTCGGTGACAGTCTCACCGCCGAGGTGCGCGACGAGCTCAAGACTCTGCTGGCCCAACCTGAACCCGCATGACGAGCAAGTCCGAGACCCAGGTTGGGGGTCGCATCGTCCGCCCCTACGCCATGACCGGTGGGCGCACCGGCGCCGGTCTTCCGATGATCGCACTCGAAGCCCTGGTGGCGGTGACCCCGGCCGGGATGAGGATGCGCGGTCGGTTCCGTTGGGAGGCAGCCGAGATCATCGCCATGAGCCGCCGGGAGACCGCTCTCATCGAGCTGGCGGCAATGCTCGACGTCCCCATCGGCGTGGTTCGGGTCCTGGTCGCCGATCTGCGTGGGATGGGTGCAGTCACCATCACCGATCCGCCACCGGAGTCGGTAACCGAGACCGACGAGCTGGCCCACATCGATCTGCTGGAGAAGGTGCTCGATGGCATCAAGTCGCTCTGACCGGCCGGGGCTGACCCCGGTCAAGATCGTGGTGGCGGGAGGCTTCGGGGTGGGCAAGACCACGTTCGTGGGGGCGATATCGGAGATCGAGCCTCTGCGCAGCGAGGCGATCATCACCGATGCCAGCTCCGGCATCGACGAGCTGTTCGCCGACGGCACCAAGACCGAGACGACGGTCGCCATGGATTTCGGCCGGATCAGCCTCAAGCACCAGCTGATCCTCTACCTGTTCGGGACCCCCGGACAGGATCGGTTCCATTTCATGTGGGATGAGTTGGCCCGCGGGGCCATCGGTGCCGTGGTGCTGGTCGACACCCGCCGAATCGAGGCTTGTTTCGCCGCCATCGACTTCTTCGAGAACCGGGGGACCCCCTTCGTGGTGGCGGTGAACACCTTCCACGGCCGGAGGCTGCATGGCCCCGAGGCAGTTCGCAACTCGCTTCAGATCGGCCCCGAGGTCCCCCTCGTCTATTGCGACGCCAGGGTGCGGGTCGATGTGCAGCGGGTGCTGGTGGCTGTCGTCGAGCACTCCCTGAATCGTGTCCTGAGCGGGGCCGCAGCGAGCTGACCGGAGCCTGGTCGTCTCAGGCAGGGATGCGGACCAGTTCGGGCTCGAGCTCTGCCCCGGTGTCGTGACCGGCCCTGACCTGCTCCGAGGGGAGACGCAGCTCGAAGACGTTGTGACCGTCCCCGGTGCGTCGGTAGTCGAGGTCGCCGTCCATCTGGCGGGCGAGATGCCGGGCGACGGTGAGGCCGAGGCCGACGGCGGCGGGCCGGGTCACCGGCTGACCGTTGCGCAGGTCACCGCTGAAGATCCGCTCCCGCTCGGAGAGAGGGATCTCGGGCCCGTCGTCGATCACCTGGATGACGGTGTCAGGGCCGGAGCTGGTCGTCTCCAGCCTGACCACTGATCCGCCGTATCGGAGGGCGTTGCCCACCAGGCCGGACACGATCCGTTTGACCAGGACCGGGTCGGCCCACAGCGTGGTTGCCGTGACATCGGTCAGGACATTCTCCGCTCCGGGAAGGGCGGCCAGAGCCTCCTCGCACAGCGACCCGGCATCGACCCTGCGGGCCATCACCGACACCGGGATGGTGTCCGCCCGGGCCGAGACGACCAGATCGTCGACGATGGAGGCGATTTCCTTGGCCTTGAATCCGATGTGCTCGAGCAGGTCGCGGCGGTCACCGTTGGACTGGGCGGTCAGCTCGAGGATCGAGCCGATCGGTTCCCGGATCTCTTCGCCGACGGCTGCGACGAACTCGTCTTTCCCCATGAGCAGGCTCTCCAGCCCTCTCTGCTGGTGGTAGGCCTCGGTGGCCTCTTCGAGCTGGAGCAGGACGGTTGGCGGCCGGCGGGAGGTGCGGGGGACGAGGGAGAGCCAGATGCGGCCCCCGATGGCCTGTCCGTGCAAGATCCTGCACCGAATCCACGCAGTGGCGCTCCGGGTGACGCCGAACCCCATCTCCTCCCAGGCCCGGCCCAGGTCGTCGAGGTCGTCGGTGTGGATGACGGTTCTGATGTTGGCCCCGAGCAGGTGACCCGTCTCGTATCCGAGGATTCCGGTCAATGCCTCGTTGGCGTGGACGAACTCGCCCGCCGTCGTCAACACCGCCATCCCGATCGGTGCCTTCTCGAAGCTGAGCCGGAACCCGTCTTCGCTGCTGCTGCCGCCTCTGGCGTCCGTCTTCTTCGCCAACCGCCAACCGCTCATCAGGAGCAGTGTCAGCAGCAGGGTGAAGGTCAGGTGGATCGCGGGCCACGCCACGGCGTCTGCTCCGCCCGGGTTCTGGGTGAAGGCCTCCCGATAGACGATGAGGGCGGCGATGAGGTGATAGGTCGCCACGTACACCCAGCCGAGGAGGAGTATCGGCCAGTCCTGGTAGAAGGAGAGGGCGACGATGACGATGAAGAAGGCGAACTGGGATTCGGTCGACCCGTCCAGGTAGCGGACCAGGATTCCCGCCGCGGTGACCAGCCCGAGAGCGGCTGCGCCGGCGGCGATGGCGCGGTTCCTCGCCATCATCCCGACCAGGGCCAGGACGACCAGGAGGAGCGCGGCGACGACGATCTCATAGAACGACGCCCCCCGGGCCAGCCCTAACGCCGCCAGGGCGGGCACCTGTGCCCAGAGCAGGACGAGCACGAAACGGTGCCGGATGGCAAAGGTCCTCGGGTCTGATTGCTCGCGGACCCGAGCTCTGATCCTCGTCCTCCGAAAGAGTCTGAGGCGCCTCGACATGTGAACACC
>JBOGET010000180.1:0-23184 GCA_050741975.1 Acidimicrobiia bacterium | reverse complement strand
GCGTCTCCTACGGCCCTCAACGCTCTCGTCTCCAACAGGGGGTGGATTTGCTCGTGGCCTGCCCGGGTCGTCTCGAGGACCTCATCGCACAAGGGGTGGTCGACCTGCGCCAGGTCGACCTGGTCGTCGTCGATGAGGCGGACCGGATGGCCGACATGGGCTTCCTCCCCGCGGTCAGGCGCATCCTCGACATGACCTCGTCCGAGCGGCAGACCCTTCTGTTCTCGGCCACTCTCGACGGAGACGTCAAGGTCCTGAGCGACAGGTATCAGCGCCATCCGGTGCGTCATGAGTCCGAGGTCCAGGAGGACGCGGCCAGCGACGCCGTTCACCACTTCTGGAAGGTCGACCGGGTGGACCGACCCGCACATGTCGCCGGGCTGGTCGCCTCGGACGGACCGTCGATAATCTTCACCCGTACCAGACACGGCGCCGACCGTCTAGCCAAGCAGCTCGCCCACGCCGGAGTGAGCGTGGTCGCATTGCATGGCGGGCGCTCACAGCAGCAGCGAAACCGGGCGCTCAAGCAGTTCGCCGAAGGGCGGGCCCAGGCTCTGGTGGCCACCGACGTCGCCGCCCGCGGCATCCATGTGGACGGGGTGGCCAGCGTCGTCCATTTCGACCCCCCCGAGGACGAGAAGGCCTATCTGCACCGGTCGGGTCGCACCGCCCGGGCCGGGGCCAGCGGTATCGTGATCTCGTTGCTCGATGCCGGCCAGGTCAACTCTGCCCGGCGCATGCAGCGCGCGCTCGGCCTCGACGCACCCGTGACCGAACGGCACGCTCCGGGCACGGTGACGAAGCAGGCCGTGCGGCCGATGGAGCGGCGGCCGGAGCCAGCCGGCCCGGCCCGGCTCGGAGGGTCGATCTATGTGGGGAATCTTGCCTTCACCGTGACCGATCGGGATCTGGAGCTCATGTTCAGCCGCTACGGGAGCGTTCACTCGGCGACCATCGTTACCCATCGCGGCTCGAAACGGTCACGGGGCTTCGGGTTCGTCGTGATGCCCCAGGCCACGGCCGATGCCGCCATATCAGGGCTCGACGGGACGAGCGTCGCCGGGCGTCGGTTGAACGTCAGGGCTGCACGGCCCCACATGTGATCGCATCTAGCCTGGCCCCGTGATTCAGGCAGCGGCGGTCAAATCCTGGAAGCTCGTCCTCATCGGCTTTGGCGCCGGTCTTCTCTCCGGAGGTTTTGGCGTCGGCGGCGGCATCGTGCTGGTGCCCCTGCTCCTGGCGGTGGCGATGGACCGGCATCGGGCCCACGCCACCTCTCTGGCCAGCATCTTCCCGATAGCGGCGGCCGGGGCGGTGTCATTCGCCCTCTCGGGCGAGGTGAACCTGGGGCTCGGCGTAGCGGTTGGAGTCGGCGGCGTCATCGGCTCCATCGTGGGGGCCTCGGTGATGAACCGTCTCAGCACCCGAGCGCTGAGCATCTTCTTCGGCCTGGTGATCCTGACCGCGGGGATCCGGATGATCATGAGCACCGACCCGTTGCCGGGCGCGGCCGGGTACACCGACCTGACCCTGGGCTTGCTCGCCTTGGGCATCGGTCTGGTCTCCGGGTTCTTCGCCGGGGTGGCGGGCATCGGTGGGGGCGTCGTCATCGTGCCCGCAACCGTGCTGTTGCTCGGCTTCAACCAGCACGAGGCGCAGGGCACCTCGCTCCTTGCCATCATCCTCACCTCGATCGCCGCCACGATCATCAACCGAAAGAACCGACGGGTGAGACTTCGTGACGCCGTCACGGTGGGGGCCGGCGGGGTCGTCGGCTCGGTGTCCGCATCACAGATCGCACTTGGCGTCGACGGTCGCATCCTGTCCGCGTTGTTCGGCGGTCTTGCCGTCCTCGTCGCCTTCCGCACCCTGCACCGGGCCTTCACCGCCGAGGGCCGGACCGCCTAGGCGATCGTCACCCCTTTGCTGCGGAGCTCTTCGAGGGCACGCAGGCCATCCCCCGGCTGGAGATCGACCGCGGCGCTGGCATCGGCGATCACCGACGTCTCGAAATCCTCGATCGCATCGAGGGCGGTGGCCTTGACACAGACGTCGAGGGCCAGCCCGACCACCACGACCCGCTCTATGCCCCGCTCCCGGAGCATGCCCCGCAACGGCGTCGCCATCTCCTCGCCGGTCTCCGGGTCCCGCATCGTAAAGCCGGAGTAGCCGTCCTCACCGTTGGAGCCCTTGCGCACGATGGGCCCTGACACCTCGAGACCGGGATGAAGCTCGGCGCCCCAGGTGTCCTTGACGCAATGGACCGGCCAGATGCCGCCATCCTTCTCGAAGTGAGGGGTGGACTCCGGGTGCCAGTCCTGGGTGTAGACCACGAATGCGCCGGCGGAGAGGGCTCGCATCACCTCGACGTTGACCCTGGGGACCACGGCGTCCCCGCCCTCGACGAATAGGCTCCCGTTCGGGTCGGCGAAGTCGTTCTGGACATCGACCACCACCAGGGCGGTCCCGGTGTCGTAGCTGATCACGAATGTTGAGGCTACATGGTGCAATAGGCTTGGATGGATGGGAATATCCCGCGGCGCCCTCCTCACCGACCAGTACCAGCTGACCATGGCCCAGCTCTACTTCAGACACGGGCTCCACGATCGCGACGCAAGGTTCGAGCACTTCTTCCGCCGCTACCCCGACTACGGGGAGCACGAGGCCGGATACGCCATCAACGCCGGTTGGGGCTGGTTGGGGCGATGGGCGGGTCGGGCCAGCTTCGGCAAGGAGGAGAGGGAGGTCCTACGGGGGCACAAGGTGGAGGGGCACCGTATCTTCTCCGACGACTTCGTCGACTGGTTGGGCGGTGTGAGCTGGGACGCCCTCCGCTACCAGGCCATCCCCGAGGGGCGTGTCGCCCATGCCAACGTCCCGCTCACCGTGGTCGAAGGGCCGCTGGCCATAGCCCAGATCCTGGAGACGCCATTGCTCAACCATCTCAACTTCCACACCCTCATCGCCACCAAGGCCTCCAGGGTGGTGGAAGCGACGCGAGGTGGTGCGGTTATGGAGTTTGGTCTGCGCCGGGCCCCGGACGAGGGTGGGATCGCCGCCACCAGGGCAGCCCTCATCGGGGGGGCCAATGCCTCGTCCAACGTGGGCATCTCCCATGAGATGGGGGTGCTGCCCCAGGGGACCCATGCCCACTCGATGGTCCAGGTCTTCATGGCGCTGGGGGAGGGGGAGCTGGGCGCCTTTCGTGCCTTTGCCGACATGTACCCCGACGAGTGCATTCTCCTCGTGGACACCATCGACACCTTGGAGTCGGGGATGCCCAATGCGATCACCGTGTTCGAGGAGCTACAGCGCAGAGGCCACCGTCCGGTCGGAGTTCGACTCGACTCGGGGGACCTGGCCCACCTCTCGGTGCGTGCATCGCAGATGCTGGACAAGGCGGGATTCGAGGAGGTGCGAATCGTCCTGTCGAGCAGTCTCGACGAGCTGACCATCTACCAGATCCTGACCCAGATCGCCGACGAGGCCCCCCGCTACGGCGTCGATGCCGATCGGGTGATCGGACGCCTCCTCTACGGAGTGGGGACCAAGATGGCCACCTCTGACGGCAAGCCCTATCTCGACGGGGTGTACAAGCTCGTCGCCATCGCCGACGGCGGGGAGTGGCAGCCGGCGATCAAGGTCTCAGACACCCCCGCCAAGATCGTGAACCCGGGTCGCAAGCGGGTCCACCGTCTCTACGACCAACGGGGGCTGGCCACTGTGGACTTGATGTCTCTGGAGGACGAGGACCTCGATTTCCCCCTGGAGGTGCGTCATCATCACGAGTTCGGCGTTGCCCGGGTCCTGGACGAGTCGAGAGTGTCGGCCGCTGAGGAGTTATTGGAGGAGACAGCGCTCGAGCGGCCGGTCGACGACCCGGCCGTCGTTGCCGGGGCGAGGAAGCGCAGGGTCGCCGACCTGGAGAGGCTCGATTCGGGGGTCAAACGTTTGGTCAACCCCCACGTCTACCACGTGTCGGTGACCAGACGCCTCGCCGAGCTCAAGGCCCGGCTGATCGCCGAGACCGTCTAGCCGGCTCACCCTCGCCTGATTGGGCCGACTGGTCCGCACATGGCACCTGAGCGTCCCAGTCACGCGGCGGGGGACGGGGTCTCCTGTTTCTCCTCGGAGTCCTTGGGGAGGAACACCGGGATGAGGACTCCGATCCCGACCAGCAGCAGCACCGCCGGCCAGAACCAGCTCCCGAGACGGGTGAGGGCGTCGATGATGTCGACCGGGGTCTGGGGGATGAGGAAGACCAACCCGAGCAGGGCGATCACCAACCCTGAGAAAAAAGAGATTGCGTCGAATCTGTGTGACTTCATGGTTGTGCCTTTCGCTCAGTTCCGTCCGACCTGATAGATGTCGATGTTGCCCATGCTCACCGTGGCATCGAGATCCACCGTGCCCCGTGGCCCCGGGTCGTCGAAGGTGAGAGTGGGATTACCCAGACCGGCCGACTCCCGGCCGAAGGCACCGACCCGGCCGACGTCGACCGAGGCCCGACCGTCGAGACCCACCCCCTCCGGGAGGCGAATCTCGATGTTGCCCGCATCCACGCTGGCGTCGAGATCGATTGTCTCCCCGTCCCAGGGGAGATCGCTCAGATCGATCACCAGGTTCCCGAGATCGATGCTGTACGACCCTTCCAGCTCCTCGAAGCTCTCGGGAGAAATGAAGCGGTCGAAGCCCCTCGTGTTCCAGTCGTACTCGAACGCCGGGGAGAAGAGCAGGGTCGGGACCATGACCACCGCCAGCAGGATCAGCCATCGCGCTCGACCCACCAACCCACCGACGAGCAGCCCCAGTCCGAGCACGGTGACGGCCAGCGCCATGTAGTGACGGGGCTCGGGCTCGATGGGGAGCATGGTGATGTTGTCCAGGATGGCCAGGACCCCGAGGCTGACCAGGATGACCCCGATGGTGATCCGGCCCAGGAACGACGATTCGCGTGGCTTGGCCGGCGCCGGGGGAAGTATGGGCGGGGTCGGAGGGGTCCCACCATCGGCCGGGCCGCCGCCTGATGGGGTCTCGGTCCGGGTGACCGGGACCACTGTGTCGGTTGTCGTCATATGTTGAGCCCCCTCGGTGTCGTCGTCTGCAGGTTTCTTAACCAGGCGGGGGAGGTCGCCCGTGTAGAGGAGGACGCCCACCACCAGCAGCCCCACCGCCCAGACGATCCCTCCCGAGAGGAAGGTGAAGTTGTCGAGCAGGATCAGGATGGCGAGGAAGACCAGACCGATGCCGATCCAGGACCGCGAGGTCGAGGCCCCCGAGAAGAACCGTTCGGCCGGAGCCTCGGCTTCCTCCTCGGACCTGATGAGAAACCACCCGGCGGCGTACAGGGCCAGACCGAGCCCGCCCCCAAAGGTGAGGATGGCGAACGCCACCCTGATCAGCACCACCGGGATGTCGAACCGATTGGCCAGGCCTCGGGCGACACCAGCCACCATCCGACCCTCCCGGGGACGGACGAGCTCGCGGGTGACGACCCGGGGCTCCGGCGCCTCGGTGCTTGTGTTGCTCTGTTCCATGGCCTCAATTCGACACGAGACGTCCTGATTCCTCAATCGGGGACGACCCTGACCGGACCCCGATCATCTCGGGGATGTCCCCGATTGAGGTTGTGCCGGCCGGCCGCGATGATTTCGACGTGAAGCAGCTGCGGAACCTCCAGTTCCGGCGTCGGGGTCGCGACCGGGTCGTGGCCGGTGTCGCCGGTGGGCTGGCCGACACCCTGGGTGTCAGCGATGCGTTCGTGAGGGCCGGATTCGTCACCCTGAGCATGGTCTGGGGCCTGGGGGTCGTGGTGTACCTGGGGATGTGGCTCATGGTGCTGGACCGGGTGGAGGACACCGAGCCCGAGCCGGTGACGCCCCACCAGGCATTGGGTCTGGGCATCGCATTTGCTGGTCTGATGCTTCTCCTCGGGGCGGCGGGTTGGTGGCCCTCCAATGCTTTGGTCCTGACCATCGGCGCACTCGCCTTCGGGACCGCCGCCCTCACCGACCGCAACATGCCCGGCCCCCTCGCCGCCCTGATCGACCCGAGCGTGGCCCGGCCGGGACGGCTCCGGATGCTGGTGGGTGTGGGTTTGCTCATCGGTGGGCTGGCCGTGTTCTCGGCGAACGTGGGGCCGATCTACGAGATCGGGCCGGTCGTTCTGGCAGTGACCCTCACCGGGATCGGGATCCTGATCGCCTTCGGGCCCTGGGTGACCAGGCTCGCCCGCGATCTGGGCACGGAGCGCAGGGAGAGGATCCGCCAGGAGGAGAGGGCCGAGATGGCGGCCCATCTCCACGACTCCGTCCTCCAGACCCTGGCCCTGATCCAGCGCAGCGACGATCCTGCCCGGATGTCGATCCTCGCCCGTCATCAGGAATCCGAGTTGCGCGACTGGCTCTACGGCAATGCTCCCCTGGACGGCGCCGACCTGCTCTCCACGGCGCTCAGGGAGGCGGCTCGGAGGATCGAGGCCGACCATCAGGTGCCGATCGACGTGGTGGTGGTCGGTGACCACCCGTTGAACGAGACGACCAGGGCGCTGCTCGGCGCCGCCAGCGAGGCGATGGTCAATGCGGCCAAGCACTCGGGAGCGGAGCGTGTCTCCCTGTACTTCGAGGCCGAGGACGACGAGCTCGTGGTCTATGTGACCGACCAGGGGAGGGGCTTCGAGACGAACGGCGTGGCCCGTGACCGGCGCGGGATCGCCGCGTCGATAAAGGCGAGGGTCGAGCGGGCCGGAGGAGTGGCGGCCGTCGAGAGCGAGCCCGGTGAGGGCACCGAGGTCGTGCTCAGGATGCCGGTGAGCAGCGGATGAGCATCAAGGTGTACCTCGTCGACGACCATCGTCTCTTCCTGGCTGGTGTGCGAGCCGAGCTCTCCGAGGAGTTCGCCATCATGGGGTCGGCCTATGACGTCGACACCGCCATCGAGGAGGTCCGCGGGCTCAACCCCGACGTGGTGCTCATCGACGTGCATATGCCAGACGGGGGCGGGATCGCCGTGGTCGAGGGTGTGGCCGCCACCAACCCGGACGTGAAGTTCCTCGCCCTCTCCGTCTCGGACCTGGCCGAGGACGTCATCGCCATGATCCGGGCCGGCGCTCGTGGCTATGTCACCAAGACGATCGAGCCTGCCGACCTGGCCGATGCGGTGCGCCGCATCGACGCCGGTGACGCAGTCTTCTCACCCCGGCTCGCCGGCTTCGTGCTCGACGCCTTCGCCGGAGCAATGCCCTCGGAAGAAGATCCCGAGCTCGACCAGCTCACGGCTCGCGAGAAGGACGTGCTCCGGCTCATCGCACGCGGGTTCGCCTACAAGCAGATCGCCCGCAAGCTCGGTATCTCGATCAAGACGGTGGAGACCCACGTCTCCGCGGTCCTGCGCAAGCTCCAGCTCTCCAACCGCCACGAGCTGGCGAGGTGGGCTTCGAAGAGAAGGATCGTATGATCCGGGATCAGACGATCCCCGTCACGTCCTGGGTTCGACCGGTTCGACGGGGTGGCGGGTCATCGCCACAAGACCTCCCAGCACCACTAGGCCCCCGACCCGGACGATCGGTGCGTCGGGATCGGTGACGGGCTGGGTCAGGTCCTCGAATCCCCCGGCCACGACTGTGCCGTCGAAGACCACCTTCCACCCTGGCGGCAACAACAGGCTCAGACCCCCGAGACCGACCAGGACGTCGAGGTAGATGCCGGTCGGAGCCGGGACGGCGCGACGCAGGTCGAGCTGAGTCCCGCCCAAGATGGTCGTCACCTTTCCCCCGAAGAACGGATCAGCCGATGAGACCAGCTCCTCCCCGCCGAAGATGTTGACCAGGTCGATCTCCTCCGTGCCGGCGACGGCGTGCGATCGAAGGAGGAGCTTCGCCGCTAGTGCCGCCCCCAAGACCGCAATGAGCACGAGGCGAATCAGTCGGAAGATGAACCCGAGCACCTTCGTACCTTAGGTGGACAGTCGTTCCCCGGCCTCCACCGGGAATCCCAACCTGTTCTCCGCCGGGGAAAGTGGGCACGACCAGCGATAGGAATGGACACAAGAAGGGTGGTAGGAGTAGTTGAAGTCGAGGACGAGCTCGTTGCCGTCATGACCCAGGTCGGCGCCCTTGACGGTGTCGAGCAGATACCGTCCACCTCCGTAGGTGGTCTCACCGCTGCTCGCGTCGCGGATAGGAATGAAGAGCCCTCCGCCGTAGGCGTCGAGCCAGAGCACGTCGAGCCTTCCGATGTGGGCGGCGACCTCGAACTCGACGACACCGATCCTGACGAATCGGGTCGTGCCTTCTCCCGAGTGCTCGAGGATGGCGGCCTCGTCATCGCTGGGCATGAAACGGCCGGAGGTGCGCCATTTCGGGTCGTAGGGGAAGTAGGGGAGACCTTTGAAAGCCGATCGGTCCTCGATCGGTGACTGGGGATGGGTGGCGAAGAGATCGTCCCGGGCCGCGACCCACTCGGCCCAGGCTGCCACTCCCGGGCCCCCCTCCCGGGCCCGCCGGTACATGTCGTGCACCCTCCGGCGATAGTCCCAAAGGTCAAGGGCTTCGCTCACGACTTCAAACCTAGGTGGGTCGCGCCAATTGCCTTGACTCGTCGCCAACTGCACGCCAATCTGGGGTCGTCGAGCAAATGAGGTACCAATGGTGAAGCAGCGGATCACGATCCCCACCGGAATGGCAGAGCGCTTTGTCGCGCCCGCTCCTGCTGCTGACGGCAGCGAGCCGAACACCGATTGGCGGCCTCTCGTCACATGATGTGACCAACAGCACAGTCTGTCGTGAGGCCGCCGGAGCACCCGGCGGTTTTGTTTTCCCGCCCCAACACGACAAGACGAAGGATTCGACGGTGAACACCCATCTACAACAACTCCAAGAACTCGGACGATGTAGCCACGAAGGCAGTCATGAGCTGTTCTTCTCGGAGAAGCCCGACGAGCTGGCCGAAGCCCAGCGCATCTGTGGGGTCTGCCCGGTCCGGGTCCAGTGTCTCGAGATCGCCCTGCGTGATCGTCACGAATGGGGAGTGTGGGGCGGTGTCATCTTCTGGGATGGCCAGCCCTATCACCGGCGTCGGAGTCGGGGGCGTCCCCGCCAGTCAGAGGCCGGTCTGTCCATCGAGGCAGACCCCGGTGAGCTCTGGCAGCAGGTGAAGTCGGCCTAGGGAGCCCTGTTTCTTTCCCCAGATTCGAAGCGACGTTGGGGGGAGTCCCGCCGAGGGCGGGGAGGGGGCTCTTAAGAGACCGCCAGCTCCCGGAGACCTCCGGGAGTGGAGGGATGACGCATCTTGGCCAGGGCCTTGGCCTCGATCTGGCGGATGCGCTCCCGGGTCACGTTGAAGTGCCGTCCCACCTCGTCCAGGGTCGCCGGCTCCTGGTTGCCCAGGCCGTAGCGCATCTCGATGATGGTGCGCTCTCGGTCGGTGAGACGCTCCAGGACGAACTGGAGATGCTCGATGTTGAGCTTGGAGGCGATGAGCTCGAAGGGAACGGCAGCTTCGAGGTCTTCGATGAAATCGCCGAGCATGGCGTTGTCGTCACCGACGGGCTCGAAGATGGAGACCGGCTCGGGCGCCACCTTTCTCGCCTCCCGGATCTTCTCCACGGTCAGGCCCGACTCTTCGGAAAGCTCCTGGTCGGTGGGTTTGCGCCCGAGACGCTTGGTCAGGTTGCTCTCCGAGGTCTGCATCTGGGTGATGGTGTCCATCATGTGGACCGGGACCCTGATGGTGCGGCTCTTGTCGGCGATGGCGCGGGTTATCGCCTGACGGATCCACCAGGTGGCGTAGGTGGAGAACTTGAAACCCTTGCGATACTCGAACTTCTCGACGGCCCGGATCAGGCCGAGATTGCCTTCCTGGACCAGGTCGAGGAAGGGAAGACGGGCGTGCCCGTATCGCTTGGCGATGGAGACGACGAGTCTCAGATTGGACCGGATGAAGGTCTGGCGGGCTTCCTCACCGGCCCTGACCATCTGTGCGAGCTGACGCCGCTTGGCCTGGTCCTTCTCCGATTCGAGGGCCAGCTCGGCCTTGCGACCGGTCTCGATGGCCTTGGCCAGCCGGACCTCGTCTTCGGCCGTCAGCAAGTTGTACGAGCCGATCCCATCCAGATACTGGCGAATTGCCTCGTCGCTGACTTCTCGTTCGATGGAGCTGCTTCTACCCATGCCGTTGGCCTCCGGCCAGGGTAGGAACCCCCCTGGTCACTCTCTGGGATTTGTCAATAGCTGTATCGACACTTTTCCACAGAATGTTGATGGGCTGAGCGACCCATTTCTCTTAGACTTTCTGGGTCCCACCATCGTATTGGCGCGGAGATATCGACCTATAGGTCGATGTCTCCGCGCCAAAAGCGGGGTCGGGGGCGTTTAGCTCAGTTGGCTAGAGCACTGCCCTTACAAGGCAGGGGTCGGCGGTTCGAGTCCGTCAACGCCCACAAGCCGTCGCGACGGGAACAGATTTCGCTTGGATAGCCGGTCGTAGCCGAATATCGTCAAAGCCGAAACGACGAGCAGGGTGAGCGGCCCGACGAGTCTCAACCCACCGTCGACCAGGGTCCGAAACAGTATCTCCAGGACCAAGAGCGGAGACAGGACGAGATCCACCACGGCAGGTGAGAGGACCGTCTTCAGCATCTCGGCCATCGTGGCCGTTGCCCCAGTGTCCTCGGCCGCCAGAAGGGTGGTGATTGCCTCCGGGCTCACGGTAAAGGGCTGTTCCGGTGCCGCTGCTGCGAGCTCGAAGTCGATCCCGATCTCGTCCACCTCGGGTTCAGGCGCCGCCGGGGGGCTCTCTGACGACGAGGGGGACCGGTCGACGGGCGGGCCAACGACCTGGCCAGGGGCGGGATCGGTGCCCGGGTCGGGCCCGTTCCCCTTCCCGTTCCCGTTCGCGTTCCCGTTCGCGTTCCCGTTGCCCGGGTCTGTGCCGGGCCCGGGGCCGGGATCTATCTCCGCCGGGGCCGTCCCGCTGTTCGGGATAGTGGTCGTGGTGGTGGGAGACGGCACCGCGATGGGAGGAACCCAGGCATCGGCCAGCTCGGAGATGGTGGATCGAGCCGCTTGTCGAGCGTCTTGCAGTTGTTGTTTGGCGTCGCCACCCACCTTCCCGAGTTGGCCGGGAAACAATTTGACGAGGTCATCGACGGCGGTGCGAGCCGTGGACCAGACTTCTTCGACGGACGTGGTGGCGTCCTCGGCCGATTGATCGACTTCACCCTCGTCGCTCAGCCCTTCTGCTTGCGCGGCGAATCCGGAGACGATCCCATCCATCTCGCTCTCGGCCGAGGAGGCGATTACGGAGATCTGATCGCTGGCGTGCTCGGGGGAGTGGTCCGCCGATGCGGGTATCGCAGTACCGAGGAAGGCCGCGGTCGAGGCCAGCAGGCCCAGGATCAGCCTCCGCCTTGAATTCATCCCTTTCTATCGGCAATTGACAGCCTGGTACTTAAAGACGGCGGCGAGTCATGCCGAAGAAATCTCAGGTGCGGAAACCGAGTTCTGACTATGTGATGATCGTGGTCGCCGGGGCGACATTGACGGCGCTGCTGGTGCTCGCGGTTTTCCTGGTCAACCGCGAGAGCTCGGGAGCGGTCGCCGCCGATGCCGAGGTGGCGATCCACGCTGAGTCGACGATGAGCGCGGCGGCCGGGGCCGTGAACGCCACCAACTTTGCCGTGGTCCTGGCGGTGAACACGACCGACCCGGAGCTGGTGATCGAGGCCCGGCAGGGAGCCGAGGAGGCGTCCGAGGAGCTCGAGATCCGGTCCGATCGATTGATATCACAGCTCTCACCAGGTGTGCGAAACCAGGTAGTGGAGGCGCATCGTCGGTTCGAGATCGCCACCGAGGAGGCTCTCGGCAACCTCGAGAGTCTCGACCAGGAGGCCGGGGAGGTGGTGTTGGCGGACCAGGCGGCCAGTTACCAGGAGCTGGCCGACGTGCTGGCCGAGCTGCGTGACCAAATGACCGCCGAGATCCTGGTAGCCGGTGAGGGAGTGGGGCGTGCCGCCGATGCGGTTCGCTTTCTGGTCGTCTTCCTCCTTCCCTTGGGCGTGATGATCGCGGTCTGGAAGGCCATCCGGCGCAGCGCGGCGCAGCGGATCCTCAGCGAGGAGCTGCGCCATGCCAAGGACGAATCCCGATCCAAGGACCAGTTCATCGCCGACGTGTCCCACGAGCTGAGGACGCCGCTGACCGGCATCTACGGGTTCGCCTGCGCCCTCGAGGACGATGCCGAGATCCTGCCCGGGCCATCGCGCGAGCTGGTCGGATTCATCGTCTCCGAGGCAGCAGAGCTGTCGAGGATGGTCGATGACCTGGTGGCAGCGGGACGGATCGACGCCGACGCGATCACCTACGAGATCGAGCCGGTGCCATTGTTGTCGGAGATCCAAGAGGTGGTGCGGCCGTTCCGTCGGCAAGGAGTCTCAGTCGAGGTCGACGACATCTCCATATCGGTCATGGCCGATCGAATGAGGCTGAGACAGCTTCTACGAAACCTGGTCTCCAACGCGGCCAAGCATGGTGGAAGCGAGATCGCGGTCACTGCCTACAGCCGGGACGGAGTCGCGGTCATCGAGGTCATCGACGACGGGCCCGGCGTGTCGGACGATGTCGAGAACCGTCTGTTCCATCGTTACGTCCACAGAGACGGATCGGCCGTCTTGGAAGGGAGCGTCGGGCTCGGCCTTGCCATCGCCCGCTCGTTCGCCTTGGGCATGGGCGGTGACCTCCACTATCTCCGCTCCGACGACCTCACCGTCTTCCAGGTCACTATTCCCCTGGCTACGGGTGTCGAACGGACACGTCTACAACCGGAGCTCTCACCCCTGGCGCGCTGACGCGACGTCGGTTTTGGCCGACTGTCCCCCGGGTATGTCGAGCCGGCGGACCGAGTATCGTTGTCGCCGAGAGGAGCGCGGCATGAGTCGCCTTGTCTGGACCGAAACACTGGATGGCTGGCAGTGCGGTCGCTACCAGATCGAGCTGGCCGCCCCTTTTCTCTGGGTTCTCTCCCGCCGTCAGAAGCGGGAGGAGCGTCAAGGGCTGGCGACCTGGGAAGTGGTCCACACCGCCGGCTCCCTGCGCGAGTTGAAGCGGTTGGCGGGGGATATGGAGCGACGCCGCGAGCGTCGCCGCAACCTGCTCATCCATGTTGCGCTCATGATCTTCTTGGTCGGCCTCGCCGTCATGGCAGCCGTTCTCAACTGGGGCCTGATCGTCCCCGCGGTGCTGTCGCTGTTCGTCATTGCACTGCGGCTGCTGGTGATCTGGATCGATGGCACCATCGGCAATCCCTGGACGGTGCTCTCCGAGCATTGCCAGTAGCGACAGGCCACTAGCGGAGCAGGAAGCCCGAGCCGAGCCGGTCATGCGGGTCGAGCCACAGCACGCCCCGGCCAATGAGATGGGCCATTCCTTCCACCTCCGGGATCACGGCGGGAACACCGCCGAGCTCGGTGGTCCCTGCCACCCGCCCGGTGAAGGTGCTCCCCAGGATGCTCTCGATGGTGATGGTCTCGTCGACGGCGAGTTCGCCCCGAGCGTGGTAGATGGCGAGCCTGCCGCTCACCCCGGTGCCGGTGGGGGAGCGGTCGACCTCGCCGTCGGCAAAGATGCACACGTTGCGGGAATGGCGGCCCTTCTCCACGGCAGGCCCAACGAAGATCACTCCGTAGAGAAAACCCAGGTCAGGCTGGGTTGGATGAGGGATCGTCCTCGTCTCGGCGACAGCCCGCTTGATGGCTCGGCCCATCTCGACGAGCCGCGGCGTGCTCGGAGGCATGAGGGTCAGTCCGAGATCGTCGGCCAAGACATACGCGTAGAACGCACCACCGAAAGCCAGGTCATATCGGACGGTTCCCAGCCCGGCTACCTCGACGACGTTGTCCAGATCGACGACGAACGAGGGCACGTTGCGGAACCTGACGGTGCCCACCGTCCCCTCCGCCACAGTGGCCGTGGCCTCGACCTGGCCCGCCGGGGTGTCGATCCGGATCACGGTCTCCGGCTCGCGAGCGGGCAATACCCCGGTGTCGAGGACCACCTTGGTCAGGGCGATGATCCCATGACCGCACATGGTCGAGAAGCCCTCGTTGTGGAGGAAGAGGACGGAAAGGTCGCTGCTCGCCTCGACGGGTGGTCCGATGAAGCCGCCATACATGTCCGAATGGCCCCTTGGCTCCCACATCAGGGCACGCCGAAGCTCATCCAGGTGCTCCCGCGCGTATCGGCGGCGCGCGATCATCGTGTCCCCTTCGATGAGAGGGACACCGCCGATGACTGCACGGAACGGCTCTCCGCCGGTGTGGGAATCGACGACGAGCACCCTCGGCCATTCCGGCGGAGGACTCCAGCGCAGCAACGCTTCCAGATCCAAGCGGGACAGGATAGGTGGGGCCGGGGACCTGCAGCTGAAGGGGCACTACTCTCCCCAGCCGGATGGAGATAACGAGCCTTGCCGATCTGCTCGACGTCCAGGATCTCGACCTTCAGATCGATCGTCTCCTCGAGCGACGGCAGTCGCTTCCCGAGCTGGCCGCATACAGGGACGTCCATGAGCGAGAGCAAGTGCTGGCATCCGATATCGAGAAGGCCGCGGCCGAGCTCAAGACCTTGGAGCTCGACTTCGACAAATCGGAAGGCGAGCTCCAGATCCTCGAGAGCAAGCTGAACGAGCACGAGACCAGGCTGTTCGCAGGCGGGATGAGCGCTCGAGAGACCGAGCACATGCGACTCGAGGTGCAGAGCCTCCACGGACAGCGGGAGGCACTCGAGGAGAAGGTCCTGGCCATGTTGGAGCGACTCGACCCGGCCCGGGAGCAGGTGGCCGAGCTCCGGGAGCGCGCTAGCGCCCTCGCCGAGGAGAAGGCGGGCCTGGAGTCGACGATCAAGGCGGAGTGGAAACAGATCGACGCCGAGCTCGCCCGTAAGGAGGAGCGGAAGGCCGAAGCCCTGGCGCCGGTGCCGAGTGATCTCGTCGCCCTGTACGAGAGACTCCGCCGTTCCAAGGAAGGCGTCGCCATCGGCCGGTTCGAGCATGGGGTCTGCGGCGGCTGTCACATGACCCTCTCCCCGGCCGAGCAGACCGAGGCCTTCGACGCCGACATCCCCCGATGTGTCCACTGCCGGCGGATCCTCGTCGCCTGAGTCATGCTGTTCTGGCATCTCGGGGCGACTCTCTGGCTGTTCCGATGGATATTCCGGGATCCGAAGGTCGATGCGAGGTTTCTGCTCACAGGGGCGATCCTCCCCGATCTGGTCGATCTCACCCTGGGGACGGCGATCCTGGCCGACACCTTCTCCAGCGGGGAGCTGTGGTTCCACACGCTGCTGGCGCCAACCGTCTACATGATCGGCGTCCTCATCCTCACCAGGAGGGGCCGCCGTCGCCGCGCCCTCATGGCGCTCGGTGTCGGCTGGCTGTTCCATATCCTTCTCGACGGGATGTGGACCGACTCCGAAGTCCTGTTCTGGCCCTTCTTCGGCTGGGAGCTGCCTGTCGGGGAGTCGCCGTTCTGGCTCCTGGCCTGGGAGCGCGCCATGTCCGACCCGTGGCGCTGGGTGCTGGAGGCGGCAGGTCTCACCTATCTGATCTGGCTTTGGTTCGCCACCGGCCTCAATGGCGAGAAGCGTCGTGAGGGCCTGGTGCGGACAGGGCGGATCCCCGACCTGGTGGGGCGTGATGCGTAGGGCGCTAACCGTCCTGGCCCTGGCGGCGTTCACCGCATGCGCAGGGGCTTCGGGTGGTGACACCACGGTCACCGTCGGCGAGGGAGCGGGCAGCCCTGTTGCCGCAGTCGAGGAGTTGAGATCGTTTCTGGCGTCCGGTGACTTCGCGGCGGCCGGCACCCTGGCCGTTCCCGGTCAGGCGGTACTGGCCTCACTGGCCGAGGGAGCCGCCCCCTCGGTGGTGGCGGACGCACTCGAGAATGGCGATGGTGAGGTAGCGGCGAACTTCTGGAGTGGCTTCGCCCAGGGAGCGGGTGAGGCGTTCTCCGGTGAGATCACGGTGGAGGAGGTGGGCACGGCCAGCGAGAGCGGCGTCGAGTTCTTCCTGGTCGGAGTGACCCCGGAAGGTGGCATCGAGCGGCTCATGGTCACCCGTGACGTGGACGGGCAGCGGATCGACCTGTTCGCCACTTATGGCGCCGGGCTGGCCGAAGGGATGATCTCACCGGTCGAGCTCCTCCTCGGCTCGTCGAGTGAAGACGCGAGGGCGATCTTGCGCGCCCTCCAGGACGTGGTCCCTTCCCTGCTGGTGGCAGCGACCGACGAGACCTTGTCATCGGACGCGGTGCAACGCATCCTGCAACTGGTGGAGTTGATCACCCGGGTGAGTTGACTCTGATCTCCCCGGGCTGCAGCTTCGAGGTCCTGATCCTGCCAGGTCTATTGGTAGGAGACGTACACCGGCACCGGATCCCGGTCGATGGTGAAGGCGGGTGAGGCGGTGGCAGGGGAGTCCTCGTCGAAGAAGTTCTTCCACCCCCACCTCCAATGCGCCTCCTCGGCACCGCTGGTCAGCACGGCGTAGGTCTCCTCCTTGGTCGGGATCGGGCCCTGGCCGTCCATCTGTATCACCATCTGCAACTCGGGCCTTTGCTTGAGCGTCTCCCGGTCGACGATCATCCGCGACTGGAACTGGTGCACGATCAGCATCTTCTGGGGCAGCCCGTTGTCCCGCACCAGATCGCCCAGCCAGTCGACGACGGTGTTGACCTCTGCGGCGTCGACCTGGCCCACCTGTCTCAAGTGGACCTGGTCGGGTTTGAGCCGCCACTCCGGATCCAGGGCGAGCCCGACAAAGGGGAGCTTCAGCAGCTCCTCGTATTGCTTGGCCTGGCTGAGGAAGTCCTCCCGGCCGGGTTGGAGATCGAGGACTACATAGGCCCCGTTCGCCTGTGCCACCTGGATCCACTCGGCGAAGGCGGAGGTGGGCCACTCCTCGCTGTAGTCGCCGTCGGTCGCGGAGGCGGAAGCGACGCTGACGATGATCTCGAAGGTGGGGATCACCTGACTCCCGTCCGCGGCGTACTCGGTGAGGAGTGGCGCCAGACGGTCGAGCGTGGCCTGTGGCCCTTGCTCTCCGAGAGCGCCCAGGCCTGTCGTCTCGGGATGACCGTAGAAGGCGACATAGCGTCGGGCCTGATCTGAAGGGAAGACGCGGAATCCGCCACCTGGGACCTGGAGCCCTCGGATCAGAGCCGCAATCTCCCAGCCCGAGGTGGCCGGCTCGGAGCCGACATAGCGGATGGCGGTGGGGGGCCGGCCGGCCAGGGCGGCGCCGACCTCGGGATGGGCGAGCAGGTCGGCGGGGTCGTAGGCCACGACCGACGCTCCTATCGCCCGCCCGGTGGCGGCGGCCGACAGGGCGCCAACCGGTCGGGAGGCGTCCACCAGCCAGGCGAACTCGGACCCGGAGGGGACGGCGAGACCGCGGACCACGGCGACCGGGTCGATCACCGGCGGCGTGGGGGCGGTCGTACTCACCGCGGCGTCGATCTGGGGGAGGACCACCCGATCCCGGCGGGTCAGGGCACCTATGGTCTCCACGACCGTGGAGGCATCCGGGGCGGCGGGGAGACGCACCTCCTGGGACACGCTGAGAGCGGCCCGGGCCACATCCACCGCCTCACCGGTCTCTGGTCTCAGCACCTCGGCTTCTGGAGGCGTTGTCACGTCGACTGCGCCGATCAGGTGCACCCTGAGCGGCTTGAGCCGGCCCAGCTCGGCGGCGAGTTGGGGGTGGGGGTGAAGGAGCGGTCCGCCCAGGGCGGCCGCAAGCTGGGCGGCGGTCGCCACTTCGTTCAAGTCGGACTCCCCGACGACCACGACGTCGTCGGCACACCGGAACAGCTCACCGGAGAGGAATAAGGCGTCCCCGGCGACCGAGCCGGTCGCCACCGTCGCGGAGCCCCCGGTGACATGGACGCACTGGCGCTCGGCCGGTTGGGTGCTGACCGGGGCGGCGGGAGCCGAGCCGCTGCTCGGCTCGGTCGGCGTCGGGGTCTCCCCGACGATCGAGCTGCAGGAGACGAGCACGAGGGCGGCCGGGAGCAGGCGAATGACGTGGTTCATTGGAAGGTCGAAGCCGCGGGGAGGGTACCGGGGGTCGCCTGTCAAGCTCGACGTCGTCCCTTCCAGATGAGGCCGATCGCCAGGAGCGCCGCCCCGGCCAGCCACACCGCCAGAGGGACGAAGAACGAGAGGGAGGCACACGAGGCGAGGCCGAGCCATGCCGACAAGCGTCGTCGGTCGATGGCGAGCGCCGAGAGATTGGTGATTCCGTAGTAGAGGAGGACGGTGAATGCCGAGAAGCTCCAGGCGATCGAGATGTCCCCGATGAGGGTGATGACGAGAACGGGGATTGCGCTCACGACGATGGCGTTGACCGGGGTCGAGCGCCGGTCGAGTCGGGAGAGAGCGCCAGGCATGTCGTGGCGGCGTCCCATTGCCAGCCACACCCGTGACAGACCGAGGACCAGGTTGAGCAGGACCCCGAGCATGGCCGTCACCGCGCCTATGGCCACCACCGTGGAGTAGGGCGTCGAGACCAGCTCGGCAAGGGTCAGACCCTCTTCCAAGCTCAGCCCCCACCTCGCGCCACCGGTGGCGCGCCCTCCCAGGGCCACCAGGCCATAGAGAAGCGCCGCAACGAGCAGTGTCACGATCACCGCCCTGGGGATGGTGCGCTCGGGTCTTTGCACCTCCTCGCCCAGGGTGGCGATGCGCCCATAACCGGTGTAGGCGACGAAGAGGAACGCAATTGCCGGGAGCAAGCCGTCTCCGAGCGTCGCCGGGTCGATCGACGAGAATGCTCCTGGGGCGACGAGACCGGCAACGGCGAACGTGAGGAGAGCGGCCACCGTGATGGTGACCAGGAGCGTGTTGACGACGGTGGTGCGACTCAGGCCGGCCAGCACCAATCCGGTCACGATCAGGACGGCCATGACCGCGATGACCCGCCGATCCCCGGGCAAGGCCAAGTACAAGGCCACGCCGAGAGCGGCTGTGCCGGCCGAGGCCGTCTTGGCGAGGAGGAACAACCACCCTGCGGTAAAGCCCCACCATGGCCCCAGGGCGTCGTAGCCGTACTCGTAGGTGCCCCCGGCCACCGGGAACCGACCGGCCAGGTAAGCCGAGGAGAAGCCGTTGAACAACGCCACCACGGCGGCGATCGGTACCGCTGCCAGCGTCGCATCACCCCACATGCCGGCGGCTGTACCTATGGCAACGAAGGCGCCGGTGCCGATGATGGACCCGAGCCCGGTGACGATGGCCCCTCCCAGGCTCATCTCGCGCCGGAGAGTCTGGCGCATCAGAACAGTGTTTCCGACTCCACCTGGTCCCTCAACTCGGGGCCGTTGTTCTTGACCGAGTTGACCCGGCTCGAAACGACGTGCTCCATGATGACCTCCGGCTCGATCGGTTGGAGCAGCCCGGTGACCGTCTCCGGGTCGCGTAGATCGCGGTCGAGCCAGGCGTCCCACACCGACGTGACCAGTGAGATCGGCATCCGATCGTGAATGGAGGAGACGACGCCTTTGGCTCCCGTGGTGATGATCGAGCAGGTGCGATGCCAGACGTCGGTGTCGGGGTTCAGCCTCGATGCCCAGATCCCGGCAAACACCATGGGATGCCCGTCTCCCCGGAAGACCCAGTGCGGGGTTCGGCCCTTTTCCTTGGGCTCCCACTCGTAGAAGCCGTCGGCAGGGATCAGACAGCGTCTCCGTGAGAACGGCTCCCGGAAGACCGCCGTGGTGGCGACGGTCTCGGCTCGGGCGTTGATGTGGATCGATGCGGCGTCTTTGGACCAGTGGGGGACGAGACCCCAGGACATCGAGCCCAGCGACCTGACCCCGTCCCTCTCCGCGACCACATACACCGGATCCGTGGGTGCCACGTTCCAGTTGGGCTCGAGCCGCTCGGTGAGCACCTCGTCCACCCCGAAGTACTCCGCATAGAAGTCGAGGTCACCCGCGATGGAGAAGCGACCGCACACAAACGGAGGTTAGGTCGTCTACTGCGAAGCTGAGGTTGTACGGGTCACATATGCGACGAAGTGTCTCACGTTCGGTGGAGGTAATGGCTGATCTTCGAACCTGAGACGGTTTGTGCCATATATGGGCCGCAGAAGCTGAGGTTCGCCAAGTCAGCGACCCCTCCGTCGGGTGAGGAGGGTCTCGAGCAGGTCGGCGAGGGCGGAGGGATCGGGCACGGTCAGGTCGGCCAAGCTCGGCCCGATCCCCACGTGAACCCCAACGTCTCCCGGTTCCAAGACGGCAAACGCCGTCTCGTCGGTCACGTCGTCCCCCATGAACAGCACCCTGTCGACCCCGACCGATCGCTTCAGCTCGACCAGGGCCGCCCCCTTGTCCACCGAGGAGTCGGTGAACTCGATGATCTCCTTGCCATCGACCAGCTTCAGGCCGTCTATCGTCGCGGCACGTCTTCGCAGGTCGGCCAGGGCCTCGTCAGGGTCGGAGGCCTGCCGGTAGTGAAACCCGACCGAGCGGGTCTTGTGCTCGGCCCGGGACCCGGGCGTGACTCGCACCACGGCATCCACCAGTTGCCGGGCCTGGGCCAGGACCCGCGATTCGGGACCGGTCCCCGCGCCATGGTCTGCACCGTGCTCGCCGATCAGGATCAGTCCCGGATGATCGAAGCGCTCGATGAGCTCGGAGCGGAGCCGGCCACTGATGATGGCCACCGTGGTGTCTTCGAGATCGGCCAGGCTCTCCAACGCCGCCTTGGAGCGGGCCAGGGGAGTGGCCAGATCAGGATCGTCGACGATCTCGGCGAGCGTGCCGTCGAAGTCGCTGGCAATGAGAAGCCGTCTGGTGGCGGCGAGTTCCTCGATCATCCTTCGATCGCCTCGATGTTGTAACGGGCCCAGGAGTGGACATCCCATCTCCCCACGGCCCTCCGCAGTCTCGCCATGCGGCGTCCCTGCTCCACCGGCTCCATCATCACGGCGGTGTGGAGCGCCACCGCCAGACCGTCGAGGTCGTAGGGATTGACGATCAAGGCGTCGGTGAGACGCTCGGCGGCCCCGGCGAACTCGCTGAGTATCAGCGCCCCGCGGTTGTGGGGGCGGGTGGCCACGTACTCGAGAGCCACCAGGTTCATGCCGTCTCGAAGCGGGGTCACCATCATCACGTCTGCGGCCAGATAGGCCCCGACTAGGTCCTCGAAGGCGTAATTGCGGTACAGGTAGTGGATCGGGGTCCAGGAGGCCCGGGCGAATCGGCCGTTGATACGGCCCACCATCTCCTCGACCCTTCGTCTTATCGTCTGATACTCGCCCACGTCCTCCCGGCTCGGCACTGCGATCTGGACGAAGGACACCTTGCCCGCCAGCTCGGGGTGTCTCTGCAACATGACCTCGAAGGCGCGAAGCCTGAGGTCTATCCCCTTGGTGTAGTCGAGGCGATCCACGCCGAGGATGACGTGATCGGGGTCTCCCAGATCGTTCCGGAGCCTCTCCGCCGCCGCCAGCGCCTCGGGAGTGTTCCCGGCGGCCCGGCTCTGGACGACATCGACCGAGATCGGGACCGCCTGCGCCCGGACATGGCGGCCGCCGTACTCCAGCCACGAGGCGGGGCCGCGGGCACCGGCGATCTCGCGGGCGGCGGCGGCGAAGTTGAGAACCGCTCGTCTGGTCTGAAACCCCAGGTAGTCGGCTCCGAGGAGACCTTCGAGGATCTGTCTCCGCCAGGGGAGACGCTCGAAAATGTCGACCGGGGGGAAGGGGATGTGGAGGAAGAACCCGATCCTGGCTCCGGGAAGGCGTCTGCGCAGCATGGCCGGGACCAGTTGGAGCTGGTAGTCGTGCACCCAGATCCTGCCCTCCGGCCCGGCAGCCCGCGCCGCGCTCTGGGCGAACCGCTCGTTGACCTCCTGATGCGGCCCCCACCAATGACGGTGGAACTCGAGGGGTCGGATGGCATCGTGGTAGAGGGGCCATATCGTGCCGCTGCAGAAACCGTCGTAGTGGTTCTCGATCTCCGATTCGGTCAGCACCACGGGACGGTTTCTGATCCCCGCCGCCATGAAGGACTTGGAGTCCCCACCGGGAGCCCCCTTCCAGCCGACCCAGACCCCGCCACGCTCACGCAACACCGGAGCCAAGGCGGAGACCAGGCCGCCGGGGCTTGTCGTCCATTCGTTGGCCGCCTCGTCCCAGGCGACCGGCAGGCGATGGGCGGTCACCACGAGAGGGACACGGTTGGGTTCCACCCGACGACCATACCCCGCCGCTGGGCCGGGTCTTCGGCTCGGACGCCGACCAAATCACGGCGACAATGGGAACATTGGAGCATGCTGGCTGCGTTGAACGTCGTGGCGATCGGTCTCGGGTTGGGGGCCGGTGGCCTCACTGCCACTCTTCTCGGATTTGCCCTGGGCGGGCTGCTCACGGTGATCGGAGTCGAGGGAGGCGCCGACATCGGTCTCGTGGCCGGCGTGGTCGGGGGTCTGGCCGTGGCCGGCTGGGTATCGGGTCGGGTTGCCCGCCACTCCGAGAGATTTCACGGAGCGGTGACCGGGCTGCTCCTCGCCGGGCTGATCATCGTCGTCGCCAGGATGGGGGGAAGCCCGGCGTCGACGGTCTCGGTGGTCTGGCTGGCGGTGATCGCCGCAGGGACGGCAGGTCTCACCGGATGGCTTGCCGGTCGACGAAAGCGAACCGGCTCGTAGAATGGCGTTGTGAGCCCGCCGGGCGACCGCGGTCGCAAGACCGAGGAAAGTCCGGACTCCACAGGGCAGGGTGCTGGGTAACACCCAGGCGGGGTGACCCGACGGAAAGTGCAGCAGAGAGCAGACCGCCGATGGCCCGCAAGGGCACAGGCAAGGGTGAAACGGTGAGGTAAGAGCTCACCAGCGTCGCAGGCGACTGTGACGGCTCGGCAAACCCCACCCGGAGCAAGGCCAAGCAGGGACGCCGACGGCCCGTCGATCGAGTCCCGGGTAGGCCGCACGAGCGCATCGGCAACGGTGCGCCTAGATGGATGGTCGTCCTCGACAGAATCCGGCTTACAGGCGGGCTCACAACCGTCGCAGGAGGCCCCGAGAGGGGCCTTCTGCGTGTCGGGATCCACTGGGCCAAATCCCCGTGCCCGGTCCCCGGCGGAAATAGCCTGAGCTAACGGAAACCTTCCTCAACCGGGACAGGTCAGAGC
>JBOGET010000179.1:0-23166 GCA_050741975.1 Acidimicrobiia bacterium | reverse complement strand
GTTCAACGCGCCGCGGTCGCTCTATAGCGAGGGAATGTTCGAGCTCAACTACGGCGGGCTCGAACGGTTCAAAGGCAGCCCCACAGCGATCGTGCCGGACTACCACCCGGTCATGGAGCACGGCGAGTTCTACCGGTCGCTCGCGCTCCTCTGGGCTTTCCGCGAAGAGTTTAACAAGGAGCGGCAGGCCTACGAGAAGCTCCTCACGTTGGACCCGCTCGCGGCCGATGCGTGGATGCGGCTGGGCCAGGTATCCCTGAACCTTCGCCAGCCGCTCCGCGCCGAGGTGGCGCTCGAGCGGGCGGTGGCGCTGCGCCCGCAGGACGCCGAGGCGTGCCGTCTGCTGGCAAGGCTGCGTTGGGAGCAGGGTGTGCAGGAAGAGGCCCAGCGGTTGTATGAGCAGGCGGCCGTTGCGGCCCCCCCTGCCGACTCGTTGGCGGCCGAGCTGGGCGACTTCTTCATCTCCCGGAAGGCTACGCGCCTGGCGGCCGAATACTACCGTTCTTCGCTCTCGCAGGGTGGGGGGAGCCGCCCCGCGCTCATCCTGGAGTTGGGCAAGGCGCTGAAGGAGTTGGAGGCGTGGCATGAGGCGGAGCGGATCATCGGCTACGGCGTTTCGGCGTTTCCCTCGGAAATGGGGATGCCGCTCTTGATGGGTGAGACGCTGCTCGCGCAGCAGCGTTGGCAGGATGCGCTTCCGTGGTTCCAGCGGGCGCTGGTGATCAACCCCAAGAGTGCCGAGGCGCACTACGGGCTTGGGCGCGGGGCGTTCGGCCTGGATAGGCGGGAGGAGGCGGCGAAGCAGTTCCTGCGCGCCCTGCGGCTGGATCCCTACCATGTCGAGGCCAGTCGCCTCTTACAGGAACTGCGTCGTTCGAGTACAATAGAGCACACTGATAACGCAGATAGCACGAAGGGTCACGGATGAAAAGCGATAAATCGGATGTATCAGCTATTCGACCGGCGCGTTCAAGCGGATCGGATGTATCCAATCACGCCGCAGTCCGGACCTACCGCGTCGCCATGATTCCCGGCGACGGCACAGGACCCGAGGTGCTCGTCGAAGGCCGCAAGGTCCTGGAGGCCGCGGCCCGGCGGGGCGGTTTTCAGCTGGATTGGTATCCCTACGACCTGGGCGGGGCGCGGTACCTGAAGACCGGCGAGACGCTGCCGGATTCGGTGCTGAAGGAGCTGCGCGAGGTGCAGGCCATCTACCTCGGCGCGATCGGCCATCCGGGCGTGAAGCCGGGCGTCCTGGAGCAGGGCATTCTGCTGAAGCTCCGGTTTGAACTGGACCAGTACATCAACCTCCGCCCGGTGAAGCTCTACCCCGGGGTCTGGACGCCGCTGAGAGACAAGACGCCGGAGCAGATCGATTTCGTCGTCGTGCGGGAGAACACCGAGGGGCTCTACGCCGGCGTGGGCGGCTTTCTGCGCAAGGGGACCCCGGACGAAGTCGCGCTTCAAACCTCGGTGAACACGCGCCACGGCGTGGAGCGGTGCATCCGCTTCGCCTTCGAGTTCACGCGCAAGCGCGCCAAAGCTCGCAAGCTGACCTTGTGCGGCAAGACGAACGTGCTCACCTACGCGCACGATTTGTGGCAGCGGGTGTTCGACGAGGTGGCCGCGGAGTACCCCGGCATCCAGACCGACTACACGCACGTGGACGCCTGCTGCATGTGGATGGTCAAGAACCCGGAGTGGTTCGACGTCATTGTCACCGACAACATGTTCGGCGACATCATCACCGATCTGGGCGCCGCCATCCAGGGTGGCCTCGGCATCGCCTCCGGGGCCAACATCAATCCGAACGGGGTGTCCATGTTCGAGCCGATAGGGGGCACGGCCCCCGGGTTCGAGGGCACCGGGCTCATCAACCCGCTGGCGGCGATCGGGGCGGCCGGGATGATGCTCGACGTCCTCGGCGAGAGGCCCGCCGCCGCCGCCATCGAGACGGCAGTGGGTGAGGTGGCCGGTTCGCTCCCCTCGCTTCGGGCCGGGGAGATGGGTATGAGCACCTCCGAGGTCGGGGACCGCGTCGTCGCCCTCGTCGCCGAGCCCGAGACCGCCGGAGCCTCACGTTGAGCGCTCCTCGCACCCTGTTCGAGAAGGTCTGGGACAGCCACGTCGTGGTCGACTCCGACCCCACGCTGCTCTATGTCGATCTGCACTTGGTCCATGAGGTCACCTCGCCACAGGCCTTCGCCGGTCTCAACGCCTTGGGGCGCAAGGTGAGACGACCCGATCTCACCGTGGCCACGGTGGATCACGGCATCCCCACCACGGGCCGCTCCCTGGGGATCAGGGACCCGCTCTCCAAGAAGCAGATCGATGCCCTGGTCCGGAACTGCTCCGACCACCAGATCACAATGTTCGGGCTCGATGACCCGCGTCAGGGGATCGTGCACGTGGTCGGGCCGGAGCAGGGTCTGACCCAGCCCGGGCTGCTCGTCGTCTGTGGCGACAGCCACACCTCGACCCATGGCGCCTTCGGGGCCCTCGCCTTCGGCATCGGCACCACCGAGGTGGAGCACGTCCTGGCCACCCAGACCATCTGGCAGGCAAGGCCTCAGACCATGGCGGTCGAAGTGGAGGGCGCCCTGCCCTGGGGTGTGGCGGCCAAGGACCTGATCCTGGGCATCATCGCCCAGATCGGGGTCGCCGGCGGTAGCCGTCACGTCATCGAGTACCGAGGCCAGGCCATCCACGACCTGACCATGGAACAGCGGATGACCATCTGCAACATGTCGATCGAAGGAGGGGCCCGGGCCGGGATGATCGCCCCTGACGAGACCACCATCAGGTACATCGAAGGACGGCCCTTCGCCCCCAGGGGAACCGATTGGGAGACGGCGGTGGAGGCCTGGGAGCACCTGGTCACCGACGACGGGGCCGGCTTCGACAAGGTGGAGGTGGTCGACGCGGGAAAGCTGGTCCCTCACGTGAGCTGGGGAGTGAACCCGGCCCAGACGGTGCCCGTCACCGGTCGGGTGCCCTCCCCCGACGCCTACGACGACCCCCTGCAGCGTGATGCCGCGGTGCGGGCGCTCGAGTACATGGCCCTGCGCCCCGGCACCGCCATCCTCGACATTTCAGTCGACCATGTCTTCTTGGGCTCTTGCACCAACGGGCGAATCGAGGACCTGCGGGCGGCGGCCAAGGTGATCGAGGGCAGGAAGGTCGACTCCCGGGTCAGCGCGGTGGTGGTGCCGGGGTCGATGCAGGTCAAGGCCCAGGCCGAGGCGGAGGGCCTCCACAACGTCTTCCAGGCCGCCGGGTTCTCCTGGCGTGACGCCGGCTGTTCGAGCTGTCTCGCCATGAACCCCGACGTCATACCTTCGGGGGAGAGATGCGCATCGACCTCCAACCGGAACTACGAGGGACGTCAAGGGCGGGGGGCGAGGACCCATCTGGTCAGCCCGGCCATGGCGGCCGCCGCCGCGGTCGCGGGCCACTTCGTCGATGTCAGGGAGTGGGAGACCTCATGAAACCGGTGGCCACCATCACCGGAACCATGGTCCCCCTCGACCGGGGCGATGTCGACACCGACCAGATAATCCCCCAGCAGTTCCTGAAGCGGGTCGAGCGTGACGGCTATGGGGAGTTCCTCTTCTACAACTGGGCCCACACCGACGACGGCACCCCGAGCTCGGACTTCATCATCAACGACCCGGCCCGGCGGGAGGCCAAGGTGCTGGTGGCCGGGCCCAACTTCGGGTGCGGGTCGTCACGGGAGCACGCCCCCTGGGCCATCCAACAGTGGGGTTTCGAGGCCGTGATCACCCCGTCGGCGGCTGACATCTTCCGCAACAACTCGAGTTTCAGCGGTCTCCTCATCGTCGAGCTGCCCCAGGAGGCGGTGAGCCGCCTCATCGATCTCGCTTCCGACCCCCGGGCCCAGGTCACCATCGACCTGGAGACCCAGACCGTGACCGCCGACGGTCTGGAAGAGCATTTCGAGTTCGACCCAACGGCCAAAGAGCGCCTGCTCCAGGGTCTGGACGGGGTCGGCGTCACCCTGATCCACGCCGAGACCATTGCCGCCCACGAACTGGACCGCCCCACCTGGCTGCCGACCACCACCGAGGTCTGAGTTCCCCTCCCCGGCTACGCCGGTACTCACCCCTCCGTGGGAAGAAACGGGGTCAGCCCCCGAAACCCAGCGCCAGCATCAGGTCCTGGAACTGGTCGAGCCGGAGTGACTGGGGGCCGTCGCTGAGGGCGTTCTCCGGGTCGGGGTGGATCTCCACCATGATCCCGTGGGCGCCGATCGCCTGAGCCGCCAGCGCCAGCGGAGCCACCAGGTCACGATCGCCGGCTGCGTGGGAGGGATCGACGATGACCGGGAGATGGCTCCGCTGCCGGAGCACCGGAACCGCGCTCAGATCGAGGGTGTTGCGTGTGGATGTCTCAAAGGTCCGGATCCCGCGCTCGCAGAGGAACACCTGCTGGTTGCCCTCGGACAGGATGTACTCGGCCGCCTGGAGCAGCTCGTCGAGCGACGAGCTCATCCCCCGCTTCAGCATCACCGGGCGATGGGCCCGTCCCGCCGCCGAGAGCAAGGAGAAGTTCTGCATGTTCCGGGTCCCGATCTGAAGGATGTCCGCCTTGCGGGCCACTCCCTCGACGTCCTCGGGCGAGACCACCTCGGTGACCACCGGCAGCCCGTAGGCCTTCCCCGCCTCGACCAGCATCTCCAGTGCCTCATACCCGAGACCCTGGAACGAGTAAGGCGAGGTCCGGGGCTTGAAACAGCCGCCGCGGAGGATCGACCCTCCGCTCTCCTTGACCACCTTGGCCGCCGCCATCACCTGGTCCCACGACTCGACCGCACAGGGGCCTGCGATCATGACCAAGTCGTCGCCGCCCAGCCTCACGCCGGACACCTCGACGATGGTGTTCTGCTCCTTGTGCCCCCTGCTCCCCAGCTTGTAGCCCTTGGGGCTGGCCGGGCTCGGCGAGGGCTGAGTCACGGCGGAACGACCCTGGGGCACTACCTTCTTCACCTTGCGCTCGACCGGCTTGGGGCGAAGCTCACGGGAGGGATAGCTTCCCAGCACCCTGAGGAAACGCACCTGACGGGTTAGCGTCTCCAGCACCACCTGCACGGCCGGGTCGGAGATGTTGCCGTCGAAGTCGAGGTAGAACAGCTCCTCCCGGGGGTTGTGCGGTATGGGTCGGGACTCCAGCATCACCAGGTTGATGTCGGCATCGTGGAACACGGCCAGGGCGTCCATCAGGGCGCCGGGATGGTTTCCCACCGCCATTACGATGGAGGTCTTGGCCGGCACCCCTTCGGGCACCTGGGCCGGCTCGGGGGCGACCACCACGAACCGGGTGAAGTTCTCGTCGCGATTGGCGATCCCGGTCTTCAGCACGTCGAGACCGAACAGACGCGCCGCCTCCTCGCTGGCGATGGCGGCGATGGTCGGATCGCCCAGCTCACGGATCCTCTTCCCGGACAGGGCGGTGTCGGAGAAGTAGACCACCTCACAGTGTTCGAGCTGGGCCAGGAACTCGGAGCACTGGGCCACCGCCTGGGGATGGCAGTAGATGCGACGAAGCTCGGACACCGAGGCGCCCTGGGTGCCGAGGAGGCAATGACGGATGCGGAAACGGACGTCACCGACGAAATGGAGACGGCTCTCGAGGAGCAGGTCGTATACCTCCGAGATGGCTCCCGAGGTCGTGTTCTCGATAGGGAGCACCGCCACCTCGGCCTCCCCTCCCTGCACGGCGGCGACGGCGTCGGCAAAGGTGTGGGCCCGGACGTAGGTGACCGTGATCCCCTTGTGGTCGAAGTACTGCTGAGAGGCGAGCTGGCTGTAGGAGCCTTCGATTCCCTGGATGGCAACGGTCATCGCTTGACGGGGACGCTCGGCGCGGCCCAGATACTCCTGCTGGATACGGACCGAGTCGTTGACGATCTCGCGCCACAGCCGGTTGACCAAACCAGAGTCGAGATCGTGGTCCATCCCGGCGGCGATGCGATCCGAGATGAGGTCCTCCTCCCGCAACTGGTCACGGGAGGGGCGATCGTGGATGCCTTTCTCCTTTGCGATGCGGAGGCTGTGCGCCTTCCGCTCGGCGAGCAGTTTGAGGATGTCGGCGTCGATCCGGTCGATGTCGTCCCGGATCTGCTCGATGTCACCTGGGTTTGGGTCTGACTTGTCGTTCATGTGGGTTCGCCTCGGCGCGTTTGACTGGTGGAAGGGTACGGAGTGACGCGGGGTGGGGTGGAATCGGCGCTAGGCGCCGAAATAGACGAACCCGAAGAAGCGCCGCGAGGTGGCGCCGGCGATCGAAGTTGGGCTCGTCGTCATGTGCGCAGCGATTATCCGCTCCGCGGCATGGTCGTGTCAAGAGCCAACGGTCTGTAGCCCTATGGCTGCCTGGGCGGCGGGCCACTAGCTTCGATGGCAATGCGAGAGGTGGGCCGGGCGCTGGGGATCATTCTGGGGATCGTTGGTGTGATCTGGATCCTGCAGGGATTCGATTTCTACTTCGCCCCCCAGAGCTTCATGACCGGCGATCGCGCCTGGGTGGTGTGGGGTGTGCTCGCCGTGCTGGTCGGGGGAAGCCTGATGTGGAAGGGTCGATCCCGGAGGAAGTAGTGAGTGACCGCGACCTTGGCAGATCCTGGATAGGATGGCCAACCGGCACTGGGTGCGGCGATGAGCGAAGTCATCAACACGACGGCGGCCTCGGTCTTCGTGGACGACCACGGGATGCTCCACATCGTGAGCAACGGCACGCAGAGCACCGGAAGCACGGCCCGGGAGACCTTGACGGCGGCCCGATCGCTACTGACCAGACCGGCGCCGACCCTGCTCGACGCCAGGTCATGGCCCAAGGCCCGATCGGACTTCTGGGTCACCTTCATCGACATGTTGCCCACTGTGGTGAGCGCCGGCGCCATCCTCGTCGCCGAGTCGGGAAGGGAAGACCTGGGCGGCTTTCCCGGGGCGGTCAATCGGCTGATGGTGCCCTTCGAGGTGTTCACCGACGAGGACATGGCCATAGCCTTCCTCATGCCGTTCGTGCCACCGGCGGCGGCAGCCGAATAAGCACAGAGAAAGAGGGCGTTCCAGACGACCGGCCGGAGCCCGGCATTCCTAGCATCCGGTCTCGGGATGAGTCGATGAGTGGACGGCCGAGCACGCCGCGCGATGCCCTTTCTCCCGAGGAGCTCCAGCGCTTCGTTTACGCCTGCTCCCATGAGCGACACTCCCCGACCACGCACCGGATGATCGACGCCGCCTCCTATGGCTGGATCCATGTCTTCATACGAAACAATGGTGAGGAGGCGCCGGCCGAGGCGCCAAGCGCCGACTGGCTCGACCTTCACGACGCCGACCCGGCCAAGCTCGAAGGCTTCTTCGGAAGGGTGGCGATCCGTCTTCGCAACACCGGCGCCTTCGACTACGCCACCTCCCTGCAGGAATACTTCCACGGGTTGGCCGAGACCCATCAGTTTCCCTGACCACACGTCTGACCGGTTAGGTTGCACCTCGTCACGACGCCCAGTGAAGGATCTCGCACCCGATGAGCATTGGCTGGAGGATCTGGTTCGCATTGCTCATCGTCGCCGCCCTCTACGGTCTGTCCATGATCGGAGACGCCAGGGAGGCCGCCGACCTCAACGTGTCACTGGCCCAGGGCGCTCCTCAACAGACCGTGGCCGGGGTGTGGATGGTGGCCGACCTGGCCACGATACTCATCTATGAGTTGATCGTCGTGGTGGTGGCGATCGCCTCCGTCGGGCTGCTGCTGATCAGCCGGGACGAGGCTTCAAACGAGCGTGAAGTGGCCGAGCCTCCGCATCGAGGAGCACATGTCGAAAGGACGAGGTCAGACGATCAGAAATCTAAATAGCGACTAAGTCAAATCAAGCTGGCCGCGGCGAAAGCGAGACCACCGCTGCCACCATCGAGGCGAAGGTTGTCAGGATCATCGTTCCACCGTCTCTCACAGTGGGGCCCAGCCGATCAGCAGGTAGGTTGGAAGATGATCGCTGCCAGGAACCCGGCCCATTCGTGGCCGATCTTGTCCATCCAATCCTCGAAGTCCAGGTCGCGGGACGGCGTGACCACTTCCACCGCACCGTCGTGACATCGCCTCAGCAAGAAGGTGGCCCGATGGACGTGATACACCGAGGTGACCGCGATCAGGCGCGACCAGCCTCTCTCCTTGGCCAGGCGACCGATTGCCTGAGCCTCGCCCCGGGTCGTGATCGGGCCGGTGTCGGGGCAATACACCTCGAAGGAGGCCCGTTCACAAAGGTCCTCGGCCTGGTCAAGAGTCCTCCCATTGGGGATGACCAGGTTCGGGGCGGCGCCGTGCTCCATCAGTTCGACCGCTGTGTGCAGGCGCTCGGGACTGCCGGCGAATAGGACAACGGCATCGGCGGGCTGGACCGTCTCGATTTCCTGAGTAGGCGGGTTGACGAACCAGATGAATGTCAGGAGCACGATCGTCGCCACCACCAGGACCATGGCCCATATCAGGATCCGCCGGGTCCGTCGTCCGGAAGTCGTTGTCAAGGGCGCGCCCGTCGAAAATGCTCCACGCCGGGCGTCCTTGCCAACCATCCAATGCAGGTTCGAGCGAAATCGACGTTGGGATTGCTCACCGGGTGATATATGCGTCGGGCCAGAAGCTTGCTCCGCGGGCAGGACTCGAACCTGCAACCAATGGATTAACAGGCTCCTAGTCGCAGGCGTTCTACCTGGGATAACGGGCGGCTTGGAGGCTCTTGGGCCATGTCTGGGCCACGGCGCAGCCCGTAGGTACCTCCGAGAACATCGAAGGTGGACAACTCCACCGTTGAGAACGGCCGACCCCTACGCGTGGTTGCAGTCCGGCTGAGCTCGGCGATGGTTTGCCGCCTATCTCACAGATTTTCCTGCTGAAGGGTAAGCAATCTGCCGCGCAGAAGCGTCATTACTGAATGATGGAGACGATCGACCGCGCTCCTACGAGTTGGTCGGGGAGACTGTGTCCTGTGGAGGAATGGCCGTTCGAAGACTTCTATGAGACGGAGTACGCAGCCGTGTTGGCTCTGGCGCGGGTTCTCACCGGTGATCGAGCTCGGGCCGAAGACGTTACTCATGATGCTTTCGTAACGACTTTCGAGAGATGGGAGAACCTCGACAATCCAGCAGGCTGGGTGCGAAGAGTTGTAGCAAACAACGCTCGGTCAGCGTGGCGACGCAGACGCACCGAGAAAAAGGCGCTCGCCCGACTGGAATCGGATGTGAGGGTGGGGAACGACTTGCCCGACGACACAGAGGAATTCTGGGGTGAGGTCCGCTCACTGCCGGCCCGGCAAGCCCAGGCGATCGCTCTCTTCTATCTCGAAGACCTCGCTGTCAAGGAGATCGCCGAGGTGATCGGATGTGCAGAGTCCACCGCAAGGGTTCATCTCATGCGAGGGCGGCGGAACCTGGCAAAGAAGATGGAGGGTATCGCGTGACTGATGTCGACCAATTGGGACGGCGCCACGCCGAGCGGGTGCATGCCGCACTCGCCGATGTTGAAGCTCCTCCCATAGACCTTGTGACAATCTCCTCCCCTCCGCGTCCCAAGAAAGGCGTTTGGATGGCTCTGGCAGCGGCGGTCGCAGTCACCGCGGTTCTCATCCCGGTTGCCCTCCTGAGACCAGCGCCGGAAGGACAAAGCCCACCTGTCGGATCAGTGACAGAGACGACAGCATCGTCGACAGTGCCCGCCAGTACCGTCTTTTCGACAGAACCCGACACGACATCGCCACAGGCAGTCGGAATCGGATACAGCGAGATATGGGGTCTCGCCTACCCGCCCGATTGGCATCGCGCCGGATCCGAATTGATGCCAAACCTCGGCTTCCGGTCTGTAACCATTGCAAGCATGCCTCTGCGGCCTGGGGGCGAGCGCTGCGCCCAAGTGCCGGAGAACGCAATGCGGGACATGTCCCGAGAAGACGTATTGGTGACGGTCTTCTTCGCTGGGGATGTGGATCCAGAAGCCCCAGCCCTGCCCGAGATTCTGGACGACACGACGTTTCCTGAGAGCTCAGGGAATGATGCGGAGGAGTGCGCGGATCGGAGCACTCTCGAGACTCACTGGGGTGGGTTCAGATTCGGAGGTGAGAGCCTCTACGTGCTGCTCGCCTTTGGGGAGGACGCTGACCCCGCGACCAAGGAGACGGGATGGAACATCCTCAGGAGTCTCCGATCGCAAGGCGAGGCGCCTGATGGCGGCGGGCGCGTCTGCGTGGTCACACTTCCGGGTAACCCACAGTTGACGCCGCCTGACCCGTACAACCCGGACCCGTTTGATACCAACCAGGCATGGTACGGAACTCCCGCCCTGTGGACACCACTGCCGATCGACGGTCGATATGTGCCTCGGAAGAGTGTCTGGTGGAGCTCAGGATTCCCAGGAGGAGCAGTCGAGGAGTCACCGGAAATCAACGTGACGTTCAGACGGCTGGATGTCGATGAGCCTCCGATCGAAGGCGAGAGGAGCACGAACGCATTCACCCCCGAGGATGGGAGCTTTATGATTGTTGGATTCGACCCGAACGTTCCCGGCTGTTGGGAAGTCACCGCCACATACAAAGGGGCGACCCTCAGCTACGTATACGAGAATCACTAGCGAGGCAATTGCGAGACAGGCTCCGGAGGTCCCGTCAACTCACTTAAGGAGGCCTTCAGAACGACCTGCCAAGCTCGAAACTATGCGACTCCGTTCGACCGGCGGCTCGCCTCTCCAAACGATCGGCCAGATCCTCAAGGTCGTCTTCGAAGAGCCCGCCGTAGGTGTCAAGTGTCATCTTCGCTGACGAATGTCCTAGCGCCCGCTGTACGGCTTTGATGGATGCTCCGGAGGCGATCATCAGAGAGGCCGCGGTGTCCCTCAGGTCATGGACCAGGAGACCCTCAGGCATCCCAGAGGATCTGCACGCCGGATGCCAGACATCTCGCCTGAAGTTGGAAGTTCGAAGCGGCCCACCCTTCGGTGCCATGAACACGAGTGTGTCGGGTGCGCGCTGAGGTATGCCTTCCGCGACGAATCGTGGCACGACCACAGTTCTCCCTTCGTGCGTCTTGGGTGTCCCCCACTCCAGCCGGCCACCCACCTCCGTGACTGCCTCGACGACATGGATCCGACGTCGGTTGACATCCACCCGTCGGCTCCGCAGTGCGGCAGCTTCGCCCCAGCGCAGTCCAGACCAACCGAGCAGCAAGACCAACGACGCCATCGTCTCCTGTCGTTGCTCCGCGGCTTCCGCCAGGCTTCCAAGCTCGGTTTCAGTTAGGAAGAGCTGTCGTCGTGGCCGCACCGAAGGCGGACTCACCGGGTCAACGGCGTTGCGAGGCAGAATTCCGTCTGTGACGGCTACCTCGAGGGCAGCGTGAAGTATCTGCCTCGCCTGTCGCACGGAAGCCGCACTCAATCCTGATCCACGGAGTTCGGTGACCCACGAGCGCACGACACCCGGTGTGATGCGCGAGATCGGAATCGCTCCGAATCGGGGCAGTATCCGGGAACGGAGGTTCGACTCGTAGTTGGCTCGGGTAGACGGTTTGAGGTCGAGACCCTCCAACCAACCCTCGGACCAGTCGGCGAACATCACGGCGCCGGCGGAAGGGTCCACCCACAAGCCGCGATCGATCTTGGCGAGCTCCTGCCTGAGCCACCGCTCGGCGTCGACTTTGCGTTCAAAGGACTTCGAACGTTGTCGGCCATCAGCACCCAGGTAGCGGGCCCGCCACGGACTCGGGCGGTCCAACCGATATTGGATCGATCCCCTCACGACCCTCGTCCAACATGGGACGGCGGGGTTGACGAGGCGAGCTGGTCGTTGATCCACCGGTCGACGTCGCTCTGCCGGTATCGAACATGGCGGCCCACCTTGAAACCGGGAGGCCCCTGCCTCCGGTATCGCCAGGCGTACAAGGTGGCCACTGGCAGGTCCAGGTAGGCAGCCAGCTCCTGTATCGAGAGCAGCGGGTCCAACACGCCCATGCCCAGAGAATGGGCGCGGACCCTGTCAACAGAATGCCGACAACCCTGTCGCACCAATGCCCCTGGATGAGCACTTCGGCCAGTCAACGAGTCGCCGAGTTGGCGGGCTGCCAGGGTGAATGGCACTCGGCTGACAGGGTCTATGACACTCGGGCGACAGGGTTGGTGGCTACAGAGGACCGGGCTTCAGTGCTTCAGCTACCTCATTCTGAGTTTCGGATTCCCGGCATTCTCAAGAAGCAGGGCACGCGTGCACGTTGGACGGGCCTCCAGCAGCCGATCGACGCATCGCCACTGTCAGCTCTGACCCGGACGGCGTGAGAGCCTTGGCGGCTGGCCCATGACCTCCGACGAGAGGATTGGCGCTCCCTCTGAGCCGAGTGTCGCCCTGACATTCACGCGACAGGGCAAGAAGGCAGATTCGACTCTGACGCGGACAAGGACCCCTACACGAGGACATGGAGTTGTGAAGCGAAGAAAACCAGTACGGCGCCCACCGGCAACGCTCATCGCGCACAGACCCTGTCAGAACACACACGCACCTGCAACACAGTTGCGCATGTCTGCATGTAGACACCGGAGTCACTGATGGGCATCGATCGCGGAGCCCTCTCGAGGATCGACCGAAAGCTCCTAGCCGGTCTCGACACCGACGAGCGATGGCGCGTGGTTCGCCTCCCGGCATCGGAAGCTCTCTGGTCAGCCTGGAAGCGATATTGCTCGGCAATCGGGATCTCGATGGGTCGAGGGCTCTACGCCCTCATCCAACGCGAACTGGAAGCGGTAATCGGCTCCGAGCCAGACGTCGACTTTTTGTCGGCGATCGAGTCGCAAATTCATGATCGCGAGGAAGCCCTCAATGAACGCGAGAGGCGACTCGCCGAACGGGAGACAAAGGTTGAGAGACGCGAACGGACCGCGACCCTCGCAGGTCGAACCGCTGCACCCGCAGTGCGTACGAAGGTAGGGCGAAATGATCTGTGTTCGTGTGGCTCGGGTGTGAAGTACAAACGTTGCCACGGAACGTAGGGTCTTCGGCGAGACAGTGAGGGGCGGGTCCCCACCCTCGACTATTGGAGGTGTTCTTGCCGCGACTCTTCGCAGGCTCTATTGAGTAACAGGGGCGTCCGGGTCGCCTTGCGACAGTTGCTCTCCGACATCCGGCACAGGCCGATTCCGGATCTCCGCAACCAGCGCGCTCGCGGAAGTGCGAGTTCTCCACCAAATGGCTAGAAGAACGAGACCCGCTATCCCGAATACGAGGGTCGCGGTCAGAAACGTTGCAAAGAGCCTGTCTGTCAGAGTGATGGTGGCTATCACCACAAGAAACGAAAACGAAGAACCCAGAAGGGGCAGACTGAATGCGAGAAAGACGGAACTTGGGCCTCCTTGTGCGAACAGGTCGAGATCGGTATCTGTTACCCCGTACACGACCAATTCGCGAGGTGGCACATAACGAACGGCATGCTCGAACGCCGTTTCTTCTTCGGACATCAGAGTCCTACGTCGCGGTGGCCGCGGTTCGTGCCGGACCTGATGTGCCTGATGCGAGAGTTCGAACTGAGGCTCGTACGCGCCCTGGCCGGCCTCCGAGATCGATAACGAGCATCCAATGGCCGCTGCTCGGAGCACTGAGTCGAACGGGCGATTTCTTTGCCAATCCGCCGTAGTACTTGTGCGAGGCGCCTGTCTTGTACTTCTGGTAGTTGGTCTGATCGAGAAGGCGCACGTTTGCCTGCTTGTCGAGCGTCACCTCAAGGGTGTCGCTTCGGTCGAGGTCTAGGTCGTATTTGAGGTAGTTCATTTCGCTTCTCTCGCTAAGCCAAGACTACTTCGTTCTATCGAACGCTTGAAGACGGGTCCGTTGCTCACCGCCTCCTCGTCGACGATGTCTTCGATGCAAGGGGAGACAAACTCCACCCAGAGCCTCAGCGGTGCCCTTTAACCTTCGGCAATGTGAAGACGGCTGACGAACCCGGCAAACTGACTCTTACGCTTCGCGATTCGCGCGGACAGGGATCAGTCACTGTTGATATCGACGACCCGTGGGCCGGGCCATGGCGCAGATCAATGATCACCGGCAAGCCCACTTCCCCGTGGCGAGGCGTCGGATTTCGCCATCGAGGCGTGCCGTACTCCTTTGGCTTTGTCAGTTTGACGGAGCGGAGTCGCGTCTTGTGGTTCCCTGGCGCCAACCTCGCAGCAAACGAGTACGTCGAGGACACCGATGGCCAACTCTCGCATTTCGTCGGTCGACCCGTCGACCACCTGACTATCGAATCAGAGTTCAAGCCAGCTCACCAACGCTCCCACCTGACTTACGTCGATGGTTCACATGGGCCACAAGTGACACATCGACATCAGCGCGGGACGTTGACCCTCTGGTTTTCTCTGCTGCTTCCGGGGACAGACCTACTTCGGAAGGTACCCGAGTCTCTCTCCGTCCGGTTTAACGCACCACGAGGTGATATGGACTACCCGGAACAACTCGCTGGCAAGGGGCGCTGGGAGCTATTCGAGGCCATCGATGATCCCGCGCCCCCTCGGTTCCTCCAACTCGATGTCTGGGTTGGCACGTGGCCCGGCTGGCGGCGAAATCGATTCGCATTCACGCCGCTGGCCGGTCTCCTCGAGATAGCAGATCCAACTCGCGACCTGGTGTATCCCCGCCTCGCCATGCTGCCACTGTCCATCGATTGCGGCTTGGGGCTTGTCGTCTCCTGGGTGCCGGGTCGGCTGAACAAGGCCACAATGATCCGCCCCAGCACGGTCGAGGGCTCGGTTCCGGAGTTACCGACTTCCCCTGCCACATGAGTGCTCGCGTGTTTGCTACTACCGCCACAACTGCCCTCGAGTGGATGACGTTCGGAGTCGCCAGCCTGAGTTTGATCGCCGCTGGCATCGCGGTCCGCTATACGGCCATCACCCACCGGCGCGCAGTTGACCTCGATCGTAAGAAACAAGCAGCAAAGGTGGGCATGTGGATCGAGAACGGGACCTATCATCGGAACTCCAAGCCTCCAAGGTGGGATGCCTTCGACGCTGTCGTCTACAACGGCTCAGATCAGCCGATTCACGATGTGGTAGTCGAACGACTTCCTATCGAGTGGACATCACATTCGTCGTCGCTCGAGACTCTCAACGTCAGCGTCGTCCTCCCTCTGAAGGAGTCACCGTGGATGCCGTTCTCCGGGTTCGAGGGACTCATGCCTGTGGAGCACGGCATCCTTCCTGTATCGCCTCCACTTCGATCGTCGTTCACCGACAACAGTGGTTTGCGTTGGTTGCGAAGCCCAGACGGAGCCCTCATTGAAGCGACAGGTCAGACCCCCTGACTGAGCGCAGCTAGCCATTCATGTCGTCCCAACCCGCTCGATCGGCCCCAGGAGACGGACATGGATCAGGCCGCCATCCCCGGGTTATGAGTTATAGCCATTCCTGACATGGACTCTCGTAGCCTTCGCCCATGACCTTTGCTGCCCGTATCCGCGTGCTTGTTGCGCCTGGTCGCGGATTGACAATCAGCGACGAAACAACCATGCCGATAGATATCGACATGGGCGGGCGTGCCACTTGGACGCTCAGAGCCGAGAAGCCGGATGCCCACCGAGCCACGGTTCTGGAGCTCCGGGCGGGCGGTTGTGCGAGTGAGGACGACGCAAGGCTATTGGGCAATGCCGCCAAGGCAGCGCTTCGATATGCGGGCGTAGCTGCCAACGTCTTCATGGACATTGGCCCAGATCGTGCGCCCTCAGGGCTCTTCAGGGGATTCAGGTCTCGGCTCGAGGAGAAAGCAGGAGTACAAGTACGGAATGACGTCCACGGCCTGGATGTCTACCAGGATGACGGAAGGCCGATCCGATTCTTCTCTATGGCGGCCACCCCGCTTCAAACCGCTCCCATCCCTCGCTTTCTGGAGTTCCTTGATCGAGGACTGGATCTAGCTTTGGATCCAGCGGTCGGACAAGGTGGAGTTCGCGGCCGATCTCTACCTGGGCTCGGAGTTCGAGAGGTCGGAGAGGGCGAGGTTCGTAACATTCATCACTGTCCTCGAAGTGCTTTCACGGCGGAAGGAGCGACCGGACTGGATACAAGAGCTGCTGGCTGCGTGGAGGGCCGAAGTGCAGGGACTCTTGGAAGACGAAACTCAGCCCGACGTTCGCAAGCAGGTCGCGTCGCTCATTGGGGGGCTCAACGAATTGCAGAAGCAATCCATCGGGAGTGCCGTCCGGGACCTGATCAAGACCAAAGGGCAAGATGAAGAGCTCCAGCGGATCGCTGATGACCCGATTGGCTTCGTAAGTCGATGTTATGACATCCGATCTCGACTAATGCACGATGGGCGCCCTCCATCAGATGTCGATCTGGCAGGTGTACGTGGTCAGCTAGGTCTGCTTGTGCGCTCCATCCTCGTTTCGGAGCTCGGCCGATAGCGGGACCCCTCCTCAACACCCAGGCACCGAGCGGCACTTGATCCGGTGCTTGAGGTTCGCCTGACTCTGCTGGGCCACGTTTGGGCCACGAGAGGTTGGCCCAGGACCAGAAAAGGCGCGAAACGACGCGAAGTAACGAAAGACCACCCATGGCGGGATTCCCCAGGCAACACAGGAGAATCCGGTGATCGCCGAGGTCAGATCCTTGCTCCGCGGGTAGGACTCGAACCTACAACCAATGGATTAACAGTCCACTGCTCTACCAATTGAGCTACCGCGGATTGGTGCCGGCCGGGAGAGGCCAGGGTACCAGGCGGTCATTGTCTACCCAGATTCGCCCTTGCCGTCGATCGACCTGAGCCCCCGGGCGCCGGCCGACAGGCCGGTGGCGGCGACGTAGCGGCCGGCGTCGACCAGCCCGATGCTCTGATCCGCCAACTGGGCCACGGCCGGGTGCTTCCGGGCCTCACCGGCCCAACGCTTGATCTGCTCGTATCGTTCCCGGCCGGCTCGAGCCCCCAGGACATATCCAATGGCGGCGCCGACCAGCACCCCGGTCCTGAATCTCATGACCCGATTGTGCCACGACCGGTGCGTACCGTGGGCAGAGAGCCACCGTGGAGTCACGGCTCAGGAGCTCTCCAGGAACCCTTCCAGCTTGTGCGACTTGTCGGGGTGACGGAGCTTGGCCAGAGCCTTGGTCTCGAGCTGGCGGATCCGCTCCCTGGTCACCTTGAAATGGGACCCGACTTCCTCCAGGGTCCGCATCCGGCCGTCGGCCAGCCCGAAACGCATGATCAGGACCTCCCGCTCCCGCTCGTTGAGCCCCTCGAGGGCCATGGCGAGCTGGTCCTGGAGCAAGGAGAAGGTGGCGACGTCCGGGGGCCGGTCCGACTCGAGATCCTCGACCAGATCTCCCAGGGTCCCGTCCTCGTCCTCGCCCACCGGTGTCTCCAATGACACAGTGTCCTGGGCGATCCGCTGCAACTCGGCTACCCGGCCCGGGTCGAGGTCGAGCTCGTCGGCCAGCTCCTCCAGGCTGGGGGCCCGGCCCATGGCCTGGGTCATCTCCCGCTGCGCCCGGGTCAGCTTGTTGACCGAGTCGAGGACATGGATCGGCATGCGAATCGTCCGGCCCTGATCGGCGATGGCCCTGGAGATGGCCTGACGGATCCACCATGTGGCATAGGTGGAGAACTTGAAGCCCCGGCGATAGTCGAAACGCTCCACCGCCCGCATCAGCCCGACATTGCCCTCCTGGATCAGATCGAGCAGTGCCATCCCCCGCCCCACATAACGGCGGGCCAGGGCGACGACGAGGCGAAGATTGGACTGGACAAGTTGCTTGTGGGCGGCGTCACCCATGTCGATCTCATGACCCAGGAAGGCACGGTCTTCATCCGCCAGCCCCTCCTCGCCGAGACGGGCCTGCGCCCTCCGCCCCGCCTCCATCTGCATCGCCAGCTCGACCTCCTGCTGGCTCGTGAGCAACGGGTAGCGACCGATCTCGTTGAGATATAGCCGAACCGGGTCCGAGACCGAGATCTGTGCGACCTCGACGAACTCCTCGGTCACCCCCGGCCCCTCCTCGGTCAGCTTGATCCCCTGGGATCGGAGCCCGTCGGCGACCTCCTCGAAAGCCTCGCCGGACGCCTCGGCGTCCTCCAGCTCCTGCTGGACCTCGGCCATCGTGAGAAAGCCGCGATGCTTGCCCCGCTTGACCAGGGCGGCGACGACCTTACTGAGTTCCTCGTTCACATCTTGGTGGAGGATCGTTTCTCCTGCTGTAAAGCTATCAAGCGTCGCAGGTTGTCGGAATGAGCTTCGGTGCCGGGCTCCAATTCGTCAAGGATCCGTTGCAGATCCGAGATCTCGACATCGAATCGGCGCTCCTTGACCCGGGCCAAAATCTCCGGTCCGGAAGGAAGGGGCCGGCCGTCCATGGCCAGTGAGCGGAGCAACGCCCGGTCTTCCTCCTCCCCCACCCGGGAGATGTCCACCGGCTCACCGGCAGGCATCGAATCGAGGTCACCGGCAATCGCCGCGAAGGCGGAGCGAAGCCGCTCGTCGGTGAAGTCCTCCGCGACCACACCCTTCACCTGGGACGGATCGGTGAGCAGGACCCGCAGAAGCTCGGCCTCGATGCGGTCCAGGGGCCGGTCGGCGCTCCTCTCGGCTCCCCGGCGCCGGGTCCGCCCCCCTTCCACCGCAGCCTCCGCCGTCTCCAGATCGACCCCTATGAGACGCGCCACGTATCGGCTGTACTCGCGTCGGGCGATCTGGTCCTTGACCCGACGCACCTGCTCCGCCGCGGCATGGAGGGCCCGGGCCCGCCCCTCGGGGCCGCTGAGGTCGTGACGACTCACCTCGTGCTCGATCCGGCGCTCCAGAAGCGGTCTCGCCTCCCTCACGGCCGCGACCAGCTCCTCGTTCCGGGACTGCTGGACGAGATCGGCCGGGTCGAGCCCGTCGGGCATCACCGCCACCCGCAGGTCGAGGTCGAGACGGAACGGCGACTCCAGCTCATCGCTCCGGAGGGCTGCCTTGGATCCCGCTTCGTCGGAGTCGAAGGCGAGGACCACCTTCTCGCCGAAACGTCGCAACAGGTCGAAATGACCGTCGCCGAGAGCGGTGCCACAGGTAGCCACCGCCGTCTTGATCCCTGCCTGATGCATGGCGATGACATCGGTGTACCCCTCGACCACCACCGCCGGGTAGTCGTCGGTTATCTCCCGACGGGCCCGGTCCAACCCGAACAGGACCTGAGCCTTGTGATAGATGACCGAGTCGGCCGAGTTGACGTATTTGGCGTCGGGGTTGTTGGTCGAGTTGCGGTCGATCTCCTCGATCCTGCGCCCCCCGAATCCGACGGGATCGCCACGCAGGTCGTGGATGGGGAACATGAGACGGCCCCGGAACACATCGAACAAACCGTGCCGGCCGCGGCGGGAGAGCCCGGCGTCGATCATTACCCGATCGTCGACCCCGCCCGCCTTCAGCTCCTTGGTCAGCGTGTCCCAGTCGACCGCGGCGAATCCGAGCCTCCATTCACCGATGATGTCCGCGTCGTATCCCCGATGCCGCAGGTAGGCCCGAGCCGGCCCTGCCTCGGGAGCGGCCTTCAGCCGGTGGTGATAGACGTCGATCGCCCTGCGGAGAGCCTCCACGGCTGCCCCCCGCCGACCCCGTTGCCTGACATCGGCCGGGTCCCGGACCAGGGTGATCCCGGCTCGGCGAGCGAGCAGCTCGAGCGCATCGACGAACTCGACCCCCTGGGTCTCCTGGACGAAGCTGAACACATCGCCTCCCTTGCCGCAGCCGAAGCAGTGATAGAGGCCACGCCCCCGGTCCACCGACATCGACGGGGTCTTCTCCTCATGGAACGGGCAGACGGCCATGAAGCTACGACCCGAGCGTTTGACCTTGGTCACCTCGGAGATCAGCTCGACGAGGTCGGTCGACTCCCGGACCCGGTCGATGTCGCCTCGTTCTGCCATGCCCGGTCGATCATAAGTACGCCCGGTGGGAGATCAGGCCAGCTTCTCGGCGAGATGCCCGACCAACCGGTCCATCGAGACCCGATCCTGTTTCATCGAGTCCCGGTCCCGCACCGTCACGGCATGGTCTTGGAGGGAGTCGAAATCGACGGTGACCGCATACGGGGTCCCGATCTCGTCCTGACGCCGGTAGCGGCGGCCGATCGACTGAGTCTCGTCCAGCTCGACCATCCATCGCTGGCGGAGCTCGGCAGCAATTCGCTCTGCCGGCTCGATCAGCTCCTCCTTCTTGGACAGGGGCAGGATCGCCACCTTGTAGGGGGCAAGCCGGTGATGGAGGCGGAGGACGGTCCTGGTCTCGTCGTTGACCGTTTCATCGTGATAGGCGTCGATGAGGAAGGCAAAAGTGGTCCTGGTGGCGCCGGCGGCGGGCTCGATCACATATGGGAAGAACCGCTCGTCGGAGTCGGGGTCGTAATAGCGGAGATCCTGCCCGGAGTGCTCCGAGTGCTGCTTGAGATCGAAGTCCGTGCGGTTGGCGATCCCCTCCAGCTCGTCCCAATCCCAGGGGAACCTGTATTCGATGTCGACGGTCCCTGCCGAGTAGTGGCTCAGCTCATCCGGGTCGTGGGCCCGGAACCTGAGATTGGACTCGGTCATCCCGAGACCGGTGTACCAGTTGAGCCGCTGCTCCTGCCAGTACTCGAACCAATCGTCGGCCTCCTCGGGCCGGACGAAATACTCCATCTCCATCAGCTCGAACTCGCGGGTGCGGAAGACGAACTGACCGGGGGTTATCTCGTTGCGGAAGGCCTTCCCCACCTGAGCGATCCCGAAAGGCAACTTGAGCCGGTTGGTGCGACGGACGTTCTCGAAGTTGGTGAACATCCCCTGGGCGGTCTCGGGTCGGAGATAGACCAAGTTCTCGTCGGAGTCGACGGGGCCCATATGGGTTCGGAACATCAGATTGAAGTTCCGGGGCTCGGTGAAGGTCCCGGTCTTGCCACAGGTGGGACAGGTGTCGGAGTCCTCCAACTTGTCGAGACGATGCCGGGCATTGCAGTTGCGACATTCGACCAAGGGGTCGGTGAACACCTCCTCATGACCCGAGGCCTGCCACACCTGACGTGCCTGGAGGACGGCCGAGTCGATCCCGACCACGTCGTCTCGCATCTGGACCATGGCCCGCCACCACTCGTCCTTCACGTTGCGCAGGAGCTCCACGCCCAACGGCCCATAGTCGTAGGCGGATCGGATCCCGCCGTAGATCTCGGACGACTGGAACACGAAGCCGCGCTTCTTGGCGAGGCTGGAGATGATGTCGAGACTGGGTGCGGTCATGACGAGGTGGGAACGGTGGCCCGGTTCGGCTGCTTAGTCAATCTGGGGCAGGTCTTCGGCGCCACCGAAACGACGCTGCCGACCCTGGTAGTCGATCACGGCGTCGAGCAGGCCATGACGGTCGAAGTCGGGCCACAGGATCCCGGGAAAGAAGAACTCGGCGTAGGCGGCCTGCCAGAGAAGGAAGTTGGAGAGGCGGTGCTCCCCCGAGGAGCGAATGATCAGGTCGACGTCGGGCATCTCGGGTATGTACATGGCCCCGGCCAGCATCGCCTCGTCGATGTCATCGACGGCCAGCTCCCCGGCGCCGACCCGTTGGGCCAGGGCTCGCGCCGCCTCCACTATCTCCCTTCTGCTCCCATAGTTGAAGGCAAACACCAGGTTGAGCCGGGTGTTCGACACCGTCATCTCCGCCGCCTCCGCCATGTGCTTCCGGTTCCGATCGGGGATCCTGGGATCGTCCATGTCGCCGGCGAAGAGCATCTTCACTCCCTGAGCATGCAGGTCGTCACGACGACGGGTGAGAAGATCCTCGTTGAACCACATCAGGAACTCGACCTCGTCCTCGGAGCGGGACCAGTTCTCGGTGGAGAAGGTGTACGCAGTCAGCCACTCGATGCCGATCTCCAGCGCCCCTTCCACGGTGTCGAACAAGGCCGCCTCTCCCGCGGCGTGACCGGCGGTCCGGGGCAGGCCGCGGGCATTGGCCCACCGCCCGTTGCCGTCGAGGATGAGACCGACGTGTCGGGGGATCTGGCCCGGATCGATCGAGGAGAGGTCGAGGGTCATTCCATCACCGCCAGCGAGGTCAGCTTGCGGTCGAGGTGGTACTCCACGAAGCGGCGGGCGATGCCCATCGCCTCACCGGCAAGCAGCACGTCGGTCTCCGGCATCCGGCCGAACTCGGCCTGGGCCAGGACGGCCAGATATCCGGTCACCCCCTCCCGGAGACGCACCGCCCCCTCGGTGCGGCACAGGTCGCAAATCGCCCCCCCGCCGCCAAAGGAGAACCGGTGCAGGTCGTCGACCCGGCCGCAGGAGGCGCACACCAAGAGGGAGGGGGCCACCCCCACCACGTCGGCCAGCTTCAGCAGATAGCTGGTGATGAGATCGGCTCCGATCTGACCCGCCTCAAGCGCACGCAGACCGCGGTGGAGGAGGAGGAACAGCCTCATCGAGGACTCGTCCTCCTGGGCCACGGCGTCGGCGGCCTCGACCATCGTGCCGGCGGCCACCACGGCGTCGAGACTGGCCCGGAGCCGGGGGAAAGGCTCGATGACCGCCACCTGGGTGATGGTGTCCAGGTTGCGGCCCTCGTACAGCACCAGGTCGACGTGGGTGAAGGGCTCGAGACGCCCCCCGAAACGGCTCTTCGTCTTGCGGATCCCCTTGGCCACGGTGCGCAGCTTGCCGCTGTTGGGGCTGAGCAGGACCACGACACGGTCCGCCTCCCCGAAGGGGTAGCTGCGGAGGACGATTCCCTGATCGTGACGTAGGGCCATGGAGGGCAATCAGCGTAAGCGCTGGGAACCCGTTTTACGTTCTAGGTTGTAGGTTTCCGGCTATGACGCTCGTTCCCGATACCGAAATCGAGGCTTTCGTGGAGGCTCATCCGGGCTGGGCCCGTCAGGGTGAGGCGATAACACGCAGATATGAGTTGGCCGACTTCAACGAGTCGATGGGGTTCGTCACCCGGGTCGCCCTGGCCGCAGAGAAGGCGAACCATCATCCCGACATCGACATTCGCTGGAACCAGGTGACCCTCACCCTGTCCACTCACTCCGAGGGCGGGATCACAACCAAGGACCTCGACCTCGCCGACCTCTGCGACGGTCTCTGAGCGACCGTTTTGGCGCGGAGATCTCGACCTATAGGTCGAGATC
>JBOGET010000178.1:0-1740 GCA_050741975.1 Acidimicrobiia bacterium | reverse complement strand
CCTCGGCATCCAGGGCCGGCCAGTTGGCGGAGCCGTCGAACAACCCAACAAAGGGGAGGGCGAGATTCCCGCGTGGTGCGAAGCCCTCGCCCAGGGTCACGGTGAGCCAGGTCATCCATGCCACCAGGACCAGCAAGGGCACAGCCGCCTGGAACCACCGTCGACGGTCCCGACTCAGCGCCAGCCCACCTGGCGTCACCAGGTAGACATCCTTGGCCAGTACGGAGAGGGCAAACGGGATCTCGGACCGTCGTCGCAGTCTGACCACCAGGAAGAGGCCGAGGGCCATCGACGCCATCGCCGGGGTGTCCGAGGTGAGGAGACGTACGGCGAGCCAGACGCCGGGATTGAGGAGGACGGTGAGAGCGGCCCACTCCTTCAGCCCGAGGCTGACGGCGGTGGCGGCCACCGCCCCGGCGGCCAGCCCGGCCGAGAGGACAGTGACCACGATCATCCCGATTAGGAGCCCGCGGCCGTCGAGAAGCCCGAATCCCGAGGAGACGAGCGGGAAGAGAATGCGGCGGTAGCGATAGGCGGCGTGATCGAGGAGGGGCCCGATCTCGTCTCCGTCGAGATCGAGACCGATGGCGTAGTAGATCTGCCCGTCATGACCGGGACCGGGTGCCAGGGGCACCGTCCCCAAATGCTCCTCGACGATCGGGCGCAGCGAGCTCGTCTCCCCGACCTGTAGCAGTCCCTCGATGCCATCCACGGCGGCGGACTGGGCCCCGATCAAGAGCCCGGAGACGACCCCTCCCAGGATCGCCCACTTGATGAATGCGGTGCGGCCTGCCATCCGGGCCAAGTCTCACATGCGAGCCGGCCACTCCAAAGGTTCAATGTCCGCGGCACCGGGCCGATATACCCTGACACCAACATGGAGAGTCCAAACGTGTTCGACATGCGCCGCTCGGCATTGGGTGCCTTCCGGCAGCTCGAGGGCAAACATGCCGTCGTCCTCGGCGGGGCCGGGTTCCTCGGGTCGCATGTGTGCACCTGGCTGGTCTACTCCGGGGCCAGGGTCACCTGCATCGACAACATGATCACCGGTCATGCCGAGAACGTGGCTCATCTCCTGGCCGATAAGAAGTTCCGGCTCATCGACTACGACGTCACCGACTATCTCCACGTCTCCGGTGACGTGGACTACGTGATGAACTTCGCCTCACCCGCCTCACCGGTGGACTATCTCAAGTGGCCCATCCACACCCTGAAGGTTGGAGCCTTCGGCACACACAAGGGACTCGGTCTGGCCTACGACAAGGGTGCCGTTTTCTTCCTCGCCTCGACCTCGGAGGTCTATGGCGACCCTCTGGTCAACCCGCAGCCCGAGACCTATTGGGGCAACGTGAACCCGATCGGCCCTCGTGGGGTCTATGACGAGGCGAAGCGGTTCGCCGAGGCCTTGACCCTGGCCTACAACCGGGAGCATGGTGTCGACACCAGGATCGTTCGCATCTTCAATTCCATCCTCGCCGATGAGCAGGTCGTCTACGACGATGGGTCAGAGCTGAGGAGGGAGTCGGTGTCCAACCTCGCAGCTCGCCTCGGAGCGCCTTCTGCCGATCTCTCTGGATACAAGGTGCCTGCATTCGACCAGGAAGGCGTGGTCCGCCCCAGGAGCGCGATCGCGCTGCTCGGGCACCCGACCGAAAGCCGCTGCTTCGAGGTGTCCACGCGATACGGGCGTTCGGTCAGGGTCACTGAAGACCACAGTCTCTTTGTCGAGGGACCGGAGGG
>JBOGET010000177.1:0-6006 GCA_050741975.1 Acidimicrobiia bacterium | reverse complement strand
GGCTCGGCGCCACGCTCCCCGATGGCTTCGGCCACCTCGGCATGGGTTCGACGCCGCACCTCCAGGACCTGGGTCTCGTAGGCGGCGTCCCGGAGCAGGGCATGGCGGAACCGGTAGATGTTGGCGGCCATGTCGCCCGGCTCGACGATGCCCTCATCGGTCATGATGCGCAATTGGTCGGCGACCAGCCCCTCGTCTCCGATCACTGCCGCGACGGTGTCGACGTCGAAGGCGGGACCGAGGGTTGCGGCAACCTGGGCCACACGCAGGTCTACACCCGGTGCCTTGAGCCGCCAGGTGAAGAGCTCCTGGAGCCGCAACGGCATCGGCTCGCTGCGCTCGGCATCGAGGCACGACTGGGTGAGTTCCTCGATGAAGAGGGGGATCCCCTCGGATCGCTCGACGATGTAGGCTCGCAGGTCGTCGGGCAGTTCTGCCCCGGCCACCAGGTTGTCGACCAACCTCGATGATGCCGCCCCGTCCAGCCGAGTCAGCGCCAGGACCTCCACCGCATCGCGCCACGTGATCGAGGAGTCGTCCCGCGTCGTTGCCACGGTCAGGACCGCCCCCGGCCGGCGATCCACCAGGCGGCCCAAAAGCCCCAAGGTGGAGGGGTCGGCCCAGTGGAGGTCTTCGACGATGAACAGATGTGGTGTTCTCCCTGCGAGGGCCGACAGCCATTCCACCAGCCTGTTGAGCGTCTCGTCGAGGAAGGCACTCGGGTCCAGCTCGGGCGCCGGATAGGCCGAGTCCCCGGAGGCCCCGATCAGGGAGGCGAGGAAGGGCACGGTGCCAGGGAGATCCAACTGGAGCGAGTCGAGATGGCTCACCAGATGGCCGAGCCGATCCTCGTCGTCACTGGCGAGCCCGAGCACACGTTCCAGCATGCGGGCGATCGGCCAAAGGGATACGTTGTCGTAGTACGGGAGGCAACCGGCGCCGAGCACCTTTCCCCCGGTCGACTCGACCCGGTCGAGGAGGTCCGCCACCAGCCTGGTCTTGCCGATCCCCGCCTCGCCGACCACGAGGAAGTTGGCGCCGGCCGCCCGCTCCCCCCCTTCAAGCATCGCCTCCCACGCGGCGAACAATCGCTCTCTCGGCTCGTCTCGGCCCACCAAGCCCGCCTTCCGGTAGCGCTCCGCCTCGAAGCGGGCCCCGGCGTAACGGGGACGCTCCACCGCGAACACCTCGACCGGACGACTGATCCCTTTCAGCTCCCGGACATCGAGCGAATGCATGTAGAAGTCTGCGTCGACCAGCTGCTGGGTGACGTCGCTGATCATCACCATGTCGGGCTCGGCCGCCTGCTGGATTCGTGCAGCCAGGTTGGGGGCAACTCCCACGATCGAGTCCCGCTCCCGGACGGCACGATCGTCACTGAGGTCGGTGACCACCACGCGCCCGGTGTGGATGCCGACGCGGACCCCGGGAGCGACTCCGAAACGGCGCTCCAGGTCCGGTCGTCCGTCCCGCATCGCGGTGACCAGGTCGAGACCGGCCAGCACCGCCCGGCGGGCATCGTCTTCGTGGGGCTCGGGGTAGCCGAAACCGGCGAGGATGCCGTCACCGGAATACTGCATGACCGATCCGCTGTACCGCTCCACCGCTTCCTTGGCCGCGGCGCGGTAGAAGGAGAAGACATCGCGCAGCTGCTCCGGCTCCACCCGCTCGGAGAGCATGGTGGAGCCAACGAGATCGGAGAAGAGGAGGGTCATCAAAGCTCGCTCCCCCGAGGGGCCGAGCTGACGGGTCGCCACCCGTTGCAGAATCTGAGCTGCGCGCTGGTTTTCCGGGTCGACGGCGCGCACCTCCTCGGCCGTGGCCCTGGCCGGTTCGAGGTCACCGGCGGCCAGGGATGCCTCTGCGGCGGAGAGGAGCCGTTCGAAGAGACGACTGAGCTGGGTCTCCGCCGAGGTCATGATGTCATTGCCGTTCCGCCCCGCTCGCTCGGGAGATGTAGAGCTGGGCCGGGGCGATCCTCTGACCTTGAGGGTTTTGGATGTCACCCACGTAGAGACCCGGGGAAACCGAACCCGTCGTGGTGGTCAGCCGCACCCCGTAGGTCCCATCATCGAGCCTCTCCACCGTCGCCGAGAGGTCCGTCGACGCGATGGTGGCGCCCCCGGCTTCGATCGACACCAGGTTGGAACACGTTGGCTGATCGGCCTCCACGAGCCCGGCCACCGGGATCAGCGTGCCTTCAGCAACCACAGGAGCCGCAGCCGCCGTCATCGCAGTGGCTGCGCCCCTTCCCGCCTCCCGCGGCTTTCCGGGCGGCATGATGCCGGCGTCGAGCCCCTCTTCAGCGACCTCCTCGAGCAACTCCATGCCGAAGGTCCAGGCCCGAGCCCAATCCTTGGCCAGCTGCGACCAGTAGCGGGTCCCGTCGGCCACCCAGTCCGCGGCCGAATACTGCCCGGAGGTGGCTCTCGAAGCCACATCTCCGAAGAGATCGAGATAGATGCGGGCCGAGTCTCCGAAGAACTGCACCCAAGCGTCGAAGGTCTCACCTAGCGGCGGCGGCTCGGAGCCAGTCCCTCCCGGGGTGTGGGTTGGTGGCTTCGGGGTGCTGGTCGTCCCGCCCTCCACCGCGGCACGGACCCAATCGGTCCAGAAGGGGCAGACCAGGTGGGCCACTTCATCCCAGACGTCCTGGGTGAACCCGACGATCTTGAGGGCCTTCACCCTGCGAACCGGTCCTGCGTCGTTCACCGAGAGGAAGCCGCGATCGACGTCGAGCTCATTGTCGAGACTCAGATTGAGCTCATAGGTCATGCCCGCCGCCTGATCACCGTCCCGCCAGAAGTCGCAATGAAGCAAGGTGTTGACCCGGCTTACGAGCTGGACCTCTTCATGGAACACTCCGTGCCAATGTTCATCGCCGAGCTCTTTGATCTCAACGGGTGCCCCCCCGTCGACGATGTTCATCTTCTTGAATAGCATCGGTCCGAATCGAGGCCAGTTACGTGGGTCAACCCACTGCTTCACATTGTCGAAGGGGGAGTCGGTCTCGAACTCGGTGAAGATCCATGTCGCGCTGAGACCACCGACCTCCACTCTTCGGATGGTGCAGACGTCCTCCCCGATGAAGGCTGCGGCGTGATGGGGAAGCTGCTGTGCGCTGGCACTGGAGCGGAACGGGACCACGTTTTGGGCGGACCCTTTCAGATCGTCCAGGAGCTGATCGACGTCGAGCCCATGCCGGTCGGCTACCGACGCCGCCAGGAGCCGGTACTCGGCTTCGTGGGATTCGTAGTCAGGGAAATCGGCACGGGCCAGGTCGTGCAGTACGGCAAGACGCGCCGAGACCGGTATCTCCTCTTCCGGAGCTTCGGCGACGATTCGCATGGCCGTCGCGGGCGAGGAGAAACGGAACCCAGGCAGAATGTCCGGGTCGAGCTCGCCAAAGGCTCCGGCCGCGGCGTGAAGGCCGATGAGAGCATGGTGTGCCTCGGCATCTTGGTCTACATCGGGGTCGTGAGGAACGTCGGTCAAATAGAACCCGTCTGGCGTATCGCCTGATTTGCGAAGGGGCCGGATCTGCGGATGGCCAGCGCCGACGACCAGCCCTTCTGCGCCCAAACAGAGTGTATCAACCATGGCCGGCTTGGTGCCGGGCCCGGGCTGGTCCAGCAAGACAAACCCGGAGACTCTCTCGACTCCGCTCGCCCTGCTCATCAGCGAACAACCTTGGTCTAAGACGACAAGGATCGACCAACACTGGAGCTGCGCAAGATGGCCGCCGAGTTGAAGGCCAGGGCACCGATGACCAACGCCCCGCCCACCACAGCCGCCGGTACAGGAACCTCACCCAAGGCGATCCAAATCAAGAAAGGGCCCAGCACGGTCTCGAGAAGTGCGATCAAGGCGACCTCTGGGCCGGGGATGAATCGCGGCGCCACGGCCAGAAGCCCAAAGCCGAGGGGGAGGACCAGCAGACCGCTGATAGCGAGATACCCGTAGTCGGATGCACTCGCAGCCAGAGGTGACGCCCATGGCAGGGCTATGGCCGCCGCCACCAAACCTCCCAGACCCATCGCCGGGACCATCGACCGGTCCCGATTGCGGCCGATCACAACGAACGAACCGCCGAGCCCGGCGGCCGCTCCCAAGCCCGCCAGATCGCCCCACAGGTTGCCGCGGCCCAATGACCCGGACACCATCATGACGATCCCGAGTATCGCGATCATGATGACTGCCAGCAGACGCCGACCGATGGGTCGCCCGAAGAAGACCCGCTCATAGGTGGCGGCGAACAACGGCGCGGCGCTCACCGCCACCAGCGTGTTCGCGACCTCGGTGTTGGTGATGGAGACAATGAACAGGACCGTTTGGATGCCGAACAAGGTCGCTACCACCAACCCTGCTCTTCCGATCTCCCGAATCACCGCAGTAGAACGCGCCAGCACCGCGCTGGCCGCCAGTAAGCCGAGACACATGAGTGTCCCTCGCCAGAAAAGAAGGGTCCATCGATCCACGTCGACGAGCCTGATGAGCAGTGATTCGGGGCTCAGGAAGATGATGCCGGCGAACGCTATCGACAGGCCCCGCCGACTCGCGGATGTGTCCAAGGCCGATCAGCTTTGGGTCATATGGGCCAAGGCAGCTTCCCCGAACTCATCGACACGGAGATCACCAGCATCGTAGAAGGCGATGATGCGGCAGGGGCACGCCTCCAACCCTTCGTACTTCCAGGGGAATGCGCCGATTATCGCCCGCGTATTGAGCACCTTTGCGATATCGCCGCCAACGTTCTCCGCGTGTATGAGACCCTCCTGAAAGGCCCAGTTGTGGAACGGGAAGAGGTCGTTCTTGACCCGTCGCCCCGATAGCTTGTGGTCATATTCGAAGGCCGGGAAGAATTCGTCGACCTTCATGCCGACCTTCTCCTCGAACTGGGCGGTGAGGTCGGGGCGCATGTGTCGGATCGTGGTCCACATGGGGTGATCGCCAGAGCCGGCGTCGATCCCGAACCACTTGATCTCCATGTCCAGCATCCATTGCAGCAACTCGAGTTTGCCGCCTGGATGCATTGAGAAGTAGCGAACGAGATCCTGGTTGGGCTGACCCTCGTAATAACGATGAAAGCCGGTGTGGATGATGAGGATGTCGCCCTTCTCGATCTCCACGTTGGCAGTGAGCATGTCGGGGGTGATCACGTCCCAGTCATCGACCATTCCCGAGATGTCGACAATGGCACCCTTGTTGACGAGAAAGGACAACGGGTACGAAGCCATGTCGGCGCGACCATCGGCCCCGTGCATCCCGCCATCCAGATGGGTGCCGACATGGAGGGCGGAGTCGATGCGCTGGGCCACGATCCGTTGGGTCTGGAGGGTCTGGGCGTAGTACATCTTGTTCCCGGCGTAGCCGACCCAGCCCGGGGTGTGCACGTTCATCGTGTGGGACAGATCCGCCATTTTCATTGAGCATCTCCAAATAGATTGAGCGGGACTCTAAGGCCGCTGACGGTAGACAGGCTCGTCACAACACCCGGTCATCCACGACGATGCCGTAGACATCGGTGCGGCGATCGGCACGGGGTGTGATCAGGTCGCCCCGAACCTGGGCCCGTTTGGCGGCCCCGATGTCGACGGTTGCCACCACGATCTCATCATCGGTACCGGAGAGCGGGCCAATCACGCGACTCCCCCACGGATCTACCAACAGGGAGGACCCCAGGAATTCGCACTCACCGTGACGCCCCGCCTGCGAAGCGGCCGCGACGAAGACCTGGTTGAGGTTGGCTTGGACTTCGGCGGCGCGACCCTGGGGTGACATCCCCTCGGAGTCCCAGCGCACTTGGTCGTAGCCGGGGACCCAGGCGGTGGGAACACACATCAGGTCAGCACCCTGCAAAGCCATGAGACGGAGTACTTCGACGAATCGCAGGTCGTAGCAGACGCAGATGCCGATCGTGCCGAACCGGGTGCGCACCACCGGGAAGCCCCGGTCGCCGGGGACGAAGGCGATCTTCTCCTCGGCGAAGAGGTGGACTTTGCGGTA
>JBOGET010000176.1:0-4058 GCA_050741975.1 Acidimicrobiia bacterium | reverse complement strand
TTCGGGGCATCGACCGGGGCGGCGGCGGCGCTCATCGCGGCCGCGGAGCGACCCGGGGAGGTGTCGGCGGTCGTCTCCCGGGGTGGTCGCCCCGATCTCGCCGGAGAGGCGCTGCCCGTGGTGCGAGCACCGACCCTGCTCATCGTCGGTGGTCGGGACACGGCAGTTGTCGAGATGAACATCAGTGCCCGTTCCCGGATGGGAGCCGAGACCTCGCTCGAGATCGTGCCCGGGGCCACCCATCTGTTCGAGGAGCCGGGCGCCCTCGATGTGGTGGCCGATCTCGCCGCCGGTTGGTTCCGGCGCCACATGTCGGGATGATGGGCGGTTTGCGGCGGTAAACCGAATGCAGAGCGTCACATATGCGTGACGCCATGCATTAGGAACGGGTTCTCGCCGTCGCCGGCCGGTACACGTCGGCCATGTAGTCGCGGACCATGCGGGCGGCGGTGATCCTCGGGCCGAGGGTGCGCCAGGCGTGGCGGATCCGGTCTTGGAACACGGGCCTGTCGGCGTGGTACATCTCGAGGATCGAGCCCAGGGTGTCGAAGAGCGACGCCGCCTCCGCCTCGTCCCGCAGCTCCGGGTCCTCCTCGTCGCTGGCCTCGATCGCCCATCCGTTGGCCCCGTCGTACATCTCCGCCCACCATCCGTCGAGGATCGAGCAGTTGAGCCCCCCGTTCAGCGCCGCCTTCTCCCCGCTGGTCCCCGACGCCTCCCGGGGCCGGATCGGGTTGTTGAGCCAGACGTCACAACCCTCGACCAGGGCGCGGGCTATCGCCATGTCGTATCCGGGCACGAAGCTGAACCGTTGGTTGGCGGCCGGAGAGGTCGCGTAATCGACTACCTCTCCGACCAGGGCCTTTCCCTGCTCGTCCTGGGGATGTGCCTTGCCGGCGAACACAAAATGCATGGGCCGCGCCTCGTCTTGGAGGAGATGACGGAGACGCTCGGGGTCGCGCAGCAGCAGGGTCGCCCGCTTGTAGGGGGCGAAGCGACGGGCAAAGCCGACGATGAGGGCATCGGGGTCGAGGGACCGGCCGGTGGTTGCCGAGACGAGGTCGGCCAGACGTCGGGCCGCTCCGGCCCTCACCTCCCCGAGTCGCTCGTCGTCGATGGAAGACACCCGGTCCCAGCACTCGGGGTCGCCCTCGGCCCATCCCGGCCCCAGCGTCTCGTCGAACAGTCGTTGGTTCTCGGGCCCGACCCAGGTCCGGGCGTGGACCCCGTTGGTGATCGAGGAGATCTCGTCTCCGATGCCCACCCCGGCAAAGAGCCCTCGACTCACCTCACCGTGGAGCTTGGAAACACCGTTTGCGCTGCTGGCCAAGCCGAGAGCGAGGGCGGCCATGTTGAACTGATCCCCGACGTCGGGATCCTGTCCCAGCGCCCAGATCTCCTCGACCGGGACCCCCCACCGGTGCGCCCAAGGCTCGAGATAGGGGAGGATCAGGTCGCGGTGGAAACGGTCGATCCCGGCCGGCACCGGGGTGTGGGTGGTGAAGACCAGACCGGGGCGGATCCGCCCGACCGCTCCCTTCAGGTCGCCGCCTTCGATGAGACGATCGATGAGCTCGAGGGTGATGAACCCGGCGTGGCCCTCGTTGAGATGATGGACCGCGACCTTCCATCCCAGAGCGGCCAAGGCCCGGGCCCCGCCCACCCCGAGGACCATCTCCTGATCGAGACGGTGGCGCCGGTCACCACCGTAGAGACAGTCGCCGATGCCGCGGTCCGCTTCGTCGTTGGGCCCGACGTCGGTGTCGAGGAAGAGGAGCGGGATGCGACCAACATCGAGGCGCCAGACTCGCGCCGTCACCTCACGATTCTGGAGCGGGACCCGGATCAGGACATCGGTGTCGACGGCGCCGAGCCCCGCCGGGTCTACTCCGGGATAGCTCTCGGTCTGCCCGCCGTCGGCGATGTCCTGGTCGAAATAGCCGTAGCGGTAGAAGAGACCGACCCCGACCAGGGGGAGACGCTGGTCGCTGCATGCCTTGAGATGGTCGCCTGCGAGGACACCGAGCCCGCCGGCGTACTGGGGGACCAGGGCGTCGATGCCGAACTCGGGGGAGCAATAGGCGATCTCGGGGGTCACCGGGTCGGCCAGGGCCTGATCGAGGTCGGCAATCTCCTCGGCGAGCCTCTCCATCATCACGCCGTCGGCCAGCAGTCGGTCGAGGTCCTGTGGGCTCAGATCGGAGACCACTGCTGCCGGATGTCTTCTCGCCTCCGCCCCGGGCAGCGAGAAGAGCAGTTCCCGACAGGAAGACACCCAGGTCCAACGATGGTTTGCAGCCAGACGCTGCAAGGCCTCACTGAGGGCCGGCGAATCCAAGTTGTCTCCCTCCTCATCCACAACAAAGGCCATCGAAGCCTCGATGGCCCGCCGGGAGTCAGTCAGTCTAAGACCTCGGGTGCGAGCCGAGTGGTCTCGCCGGCGGGGTACGCTCCAGTGATGAAAGGCGACCAGGGCAGGGGGACACTGGTCGCCTTTCTGGTGGGCGCCGTGCTGGGGTCGGGCAACCCCATCGCTGTCAAGTTCAGCAACGTCGAGCTCGACCCGTTCTGGGGGGCCACCCTCAGGTTCACCTTGGCCGCCTGTCTCATGTTGATCGTGATGGCGGTGCTCCGTCTCCCTTTTCCCCGGGGACGGGCGCTGGTGGGGGCGGTGCTCTACGGGGTCGTCAACTTCGGCCTCGCCTTCGCCTGTCTCTTCTATGCGCTCGTCGAGTTGGGGGCCGGGTTTCTCCAGATCCTGCTGGCGGTGATTCCGCTCATCACCCTGCTCCTGGTCGTGGTCCAGCGGCTGGAGCGTCTCCGCGTGTCGGCCGTGGCCGGGGCGGTGTTGGCCTTCGTCGGCGTCCTCCTCATGTCACAGATCGCCTTGGAGGCGTCGGTCTCGGTCGCCACCATCCTGGTGGCCATGGGCGCCGCCTTCTGTCTGGCCGAGGGGGCGGTGCTGGTCCGCATCTTCCCACCCGATCACCCCGTCTCCCTCAATGCGGTGGGGATGACCGTGGGGGCGGCCGTCCTCTACATCGGGTCGCTTCTGGCGGGCGACCACAGGGTGCTCCCTGTGGTCAACGAGACGTGGCTCGCCTTGGCCTACATGGTCGTGATCGGCTCGGGGGTGGTGTTCATCCTGTGGGTGTTCGTGCTCGAACGGTGGAAGGTCTCCCGGGCCGTCTACAACTTCGTCCTGCTCCCGCCGATCACCCTGATCGCCTCCCATTGGATCACCGGCGAGGAGGTGGGGATCGAGCTGATCCTGGGAGGTCTCCTCGTCCTGGTCGGCGTCTACATCGGCGCCCTGCGCCCCGAGCGTGAACTGGCCGAGGCCACGGCGTGACGGGGCCTACTGGACGGGGATAGCGCACGCCTTCTGGTTGGTCAGTCCCTCTGGTTGATCCGGTCGAGGACGGCCTGGTCGACCATGTCCTGGTACTCGGGGTGACGTTTTAACCATGCCGATATGAAGGGGCAGATCGGCACGATCTTGCCTCCCTTTGCCCGTACGTCGTCGAGGGCGACCCGGGCCAGCGCCGAGCCCAGACCCTCCGATTCGTGCCCGGGGCGGATCTCAGTGTGGACGAAGAAGTAGCGGCCGCCACGGATGTGATAGACGGCGATCCCGACCACCTCGCCGTCGATCTCGAGGACATAGCGGTGGTTGTCCGGGTCGTCCCGGATCACGGTGTCGGCTCCATGCTCGTGTCTCACCCGACCGATGTTGGCCTCCGCGATCGGTCTGGGCAATCTGAGCTCGATCTGAGAGGGATAACGTGACCGCATGACCTGGTCGTCTCAGGTGAGGAGGATCGATCCATGCTGTGGGTAGGCGACTCGATGACCGAGGTGGTGGGAGGCACCCCGCTGGTACGGCTGAACGAGGTGGTACCCGCCGGTGCCGCCGATGTGTACGTGAAGCTCGAGTGGTTCAACCCCACCGGCTCCTACAAGGATCGGATGGCCCTGGCCATGATCGAGGAGGCGGAGAAGCGCGCCGACCTCAAACCGGGGATGACGGTGGTGGAGTACACCGGTGGGAGCACCGG